>CAZPQB010000227.1:0-3635 GCA_964588605.1 uncultured Dehalococcoidaceae bacterium
GTAGTGTTGCTACCTGCGAAGGGATCTAGTACAAGATCATTCCTATCTGTTAGGAAACGAATGAAGAATTCCGCTAATTCGGGTTGCATGCGAGCCGGATGTGGGGCAACATTTTTTTGGCGGCAGTAAACCTGGTACGAGTCACTAGCTTTTGTATTTGCTATTGGGAGAACCTCTATCAGACTCTCCTCAGTGGGTGTAGGGATCAATAGATTAGGTGGAATAGCTCCCCCATTGTCCGATAGAAAAGACTTCTTACCAATATGATGCCCTGACGGTCTAGGCCCAGAATTATATGTACCCCTTCTAAGAAGGTCTTGCATACTCCTACTATACTCCGTCAACACGTTGCGATTATTCGCTTTAGGCCTTTTCACCGGTGACATCCACCATACTCTTGTGAAAGAATCTTTAACACGAATACGCTCAACAGTGACCCATTGCGCCGGTGTTGGTAAGCGCGCTGGATTGTAGCAAATGAATTCTTGGCACAAATTCAGCTCGCCTGCTTCCAAAAAAGCCATGAAGGCCTTTAGGGGAAGTGTTGACATGACAGGATTACCCGCTTCCCAAGCATTACCGAGCTCTAATACAATAGAGCCATCTGGAGAAAGATAATTGCGGAATAAAGGAGCCAAGTTTTTCAGCCAATTCAAGTACTCTTCTCCTGTGAGATTACCGTATTTCTTCTTTCGATTTAAAGGGAAAGGCGGCGATGTTAGTACAAGCTGTACCTTTCCTATCTGTCTAGTTAACGGATAACGCTTCAATACCTCTTCACAATCCCCTTGGTACATCGCACCCCAGTTAGTCCTGTAAGCAGGTTTGATTATCCCCTTCATTTCACCTTGTATTACGGCTAGATGTTCCTCATGGGTGATTGTCATAACTAATTCCTTTTGATATTTCATAACTCTAGACGTAGCTGTTTTTGGCGTTGCTCCTCAATGAAACGATCCAGCGCATATCGTACTATAAAAGCTAGAGTCGTATGATTTCGGTCGGCTATGGCCATAAGCGCTTCACGCTGCCCCTCCCCCAGAGTAATCGTGAGACGAGGTAATTTATCAACCTGTGTATTCTTCATCATCATTCACCATTATGATGCTATTATGTATCATTATGATGCAAATCTTAAAGTTTGTCAAGTATTTTATGGGCCAAATCAGACAAATAAAAATTCTGCCCTAAAAGTTAAAGTTCTCGATATTAAACAACTTGGGCTACTAAATTAGATTTGAACCGTATACTCTCTCTACACCATCCAGCTTTACGTCAAAAAGTTTAGACAGGGACGATGTCCTCAGGCTTCGAACAGATACTCCTGTTAAAAATACTAACAAAGGACAGGATTGGAAGGTGCCCTACTATCAAATTAATCGAAGTCAAAGCTATCGCCGGTAACCAGGTGTCGCGATCTGCCATTTACCTTGTATGCAATCAGCATGATTTGGAGAGGCAATGAGTGCTGCTTGGATTTTAGGCGTATGTCATCGGTTTTTCCTATCTTACTGCTACTCGATTCTATCGCCCATAATGATCTTGTATGCTAATATAGTTAGAGATATATTCATCGTTATGACAACCACAGCACGTTTCAGTGTAATTAGAAAGAATATCTTAGGCAGGATATTCTCAACTGAGCGGCTCTCCTTCATTTGGCGCACCGTCGTGAGAAGTCAGATGCGCACTCTAGATATTATTGATCTGCATGATTATTATGATTTCAATTCTAATATTACCCAAAAAGCAAATGAGATTAGGGCCCAGATTCTCAAGGCCAAATATAAAGCTTCTAGTCCTCTGATCTACCGACTTGAAAAGAAATATGGTATTTGCCGGCACATGATGATACCGACGCCATCTGATGCCTTAGTTTTTCAAACCGTAAGTGAGTATCTTGCCCCCTCTATTGAGAGAAATCAACCAACAAACAAGGCCTATTATTCACGAGATAAGCACACCCTCAAGCTTCCACATCAACTGCAAGTAACTCCATATCCTTGGTTTATTCTGTGGCCTAAGTATCAAAAAGATATCTTGAAATTCACTAATAGTTGCTCCTACCTAGTAGTGACCGATATCACCGACTTTTTCGATAATATTGGACTTAGAGAACTGAGATACATGGTTTCCGTTCAATTAAAGGTCAAAGAGGTTGTGCTCGATTTACTCTTCAATATCATTGAGCAATTAGCTTGGGTGCCTGATTATCTTCCAACCTCACAAAAAGGTCTTCCCACAATCAACCTTGAGGCATTCAGGCTACTGCCCCATGTGATGTTATTTGAGATTGACAAAGTTCTTAATAAGCATTCGAATGGTAACTTTGTTCGTTGGCTAGACGACATAAATATCGGCGTAAACTCGAAAGGTGAAGCATTTACCATATTGAGAAACATAAATGATGTGCTGAAAAGTCGTGGATTAGCGCTCAACATCTCCAAGACCGATATCTACACCGCAACTGAAGCAAAGACTCACTTCATGTTTGACGAGAACACTTATCTTGACCAAGTCTCTAAAGAGGATCCCTCAGGATCTCATTTTCGCCAGGTAAAATCCGAATTTCTCAAGCATTTCCGTCAGCACCTTAAGATGTCTCGCTTTAGAAATTGGGACAAGGTAACGAAACGTTACTTCACCGTAGCTGGAGAACTCAATATCACTGAGCTTACTAATTATAGCTACGATTTATACACGAATTATCCTAGCATTCGCGGTCATATCACCCGTTATTTCACTCGTTTGGGTTTTTCAAAGCGCCACGCAGATATTATCCTCAGATTGATACGTGATGTAAACCGCTATGATGACGTCAGCCTCTATCAATTATGTAGACTGATCACTGACCTTGAGATTCCTCGCAGCAAGACAGGACTCGAATTCATAGAGTCGGTGGGGAAAATACTTAAGCGAGGGAAGTCGGATCTCGACTTTTATTCTTATCTTTGGTTCTTGGCAAAATACGCAGAACCCCATGTATTGATGACCTTTATTGTGGGTTCAAGAAAAAGATGGATAAACGAGCATTTCTTAGCTCGACAAGTGCTTTCTGTACTGCCAAGGCTACTACGTTTCAAGGAACAGGAACGCACCGTTATTAATTTACTACATGAACAAATGACCGCAGGATCTCGCGATGCTGCCTCCGTTGCAACGGATATTCATAAACTTCTGCGTATCGAGAAATTGTCGCAAGACTATCGATACCTCCGTCAGTACCTTTTTCCGCCGAAACCGCAGAAGCCTTATCCCTTGCCCAAATACTTAGTACTCATCACTATTCTGTCATCAAGATCACTGAAACCCGCAGAAAAGAAAAAGGTAGTTGATAAAGTCAAAGCTCATATTACCGACCCTTGGTATATACACTGGCTAAAAAAGCACTCGCTTTTGGATTGACCTACCTCTACCGTTACAATACCCTAAAGGAATGCGATCTTATCAAACGGTATACCACTCCGCATCTTCTTCTGACACCCAACCTGCACGTTATGCACCCGAGCATATTCAACAAAGGAAGGTAGCAGACCTAATTGGTACGGTGCCCATAGAATTATAAGCAGCTGCTAGCTATCTCTGCGGCTCGATAAGCACGCCTTTGGCATTTGGACTTCGTTTATCAGTCGAGG
>CAZPQB010000228.1:0-3585 GCA_964588605.1 uncultured Dehalococcoidaceae bacterium
GGCTTTGGTGCTTCTGATTGTCACTGCAGCGGGCATCTATTTTATGCACCTGAGGCTAACTGGTAATAAATCAAAGGAAGATGAATCGTTTGTGAAGTGTATTTCGCCAATTGTCATTCCCGCGCAAGCGGGAATCCAAATTATAATTAACCAATTACCATTATTTTTCTGCTTTGCTCTTTTTTGTTGCCTTTTCACTGCTTTTGTGTTATTTACCCCATGAGATATTAAAGGATTATCTCACGGGGTGAAGCGTGATGCATCCGGGAGCGGAATACTTCTTTGAATCGTCCGTTTGTCATTCCTGCGCAGGGCCTGCCCTGAGCGTAGTCGAAGGGGCAGCCGAAGGGAGATATGAGACCTGTCCTGAATTAGTCGAAGCCCAGAGCGAAGCCGAAGGGGTAATCGAAGGATACGAATTCGTTTGGCGGGAATTGCGGGTTTGGAGTTTGATAATGTAATGTAGGGCAGAGAAAACAGGATGTCATTAGTTTTTCCTAATATTTCTTGTTTAAAGCTTCTGTTTAATTTTATGAGGTTAGTAAGTGAATATTCATAGAATTCAAATCCAGAACTTTCGGAATTTCGCCGATCTTGATGTCGAACTGAGTGAACATGCTGTGATAGTCGGTGAGAATAAAATTGGCAAATCCAATCTACTGTATGCACTGCGACTTGTGCTTGATCCTTCTCTGCCAGATTCTGTGCGGAAGCTGCGTAATGAGGACTTCTGGGACGGCTTGGCACGGCCCTTTACTAACGACGACAAGATTACAATATCACTTGACATTGGTGATTTCGAGGATAATGAGAACCAACTTGCTGTCTTAGCTGAGCATTTGATTGATCCAGATTCAATGGTCGCTCGACTAACTTACGTTTGGCAGCCTTTACCTGGTCTTGAGAATGGCCCCAAAAAGGATGCTGATTATGAGTTTCAAATTTACGGAGGGGGCAGACCTGAGAATCGAATCAGCTATGAGGTTCGTCGTCGCCTTCCGATGGAGTTATTGCCTGCGTTGCGGGATTGCGAAGGCGACCTTGCACGTTGGACGCGCTCACCACTTCGACCGCTATTAGACAAGGCTGCGGGAGAGATTGACCGCGATGAGCTTGAAAAACTGGCCGAGGGTGTCGACAAAGCTACGCAGGGACTTGCGGAGGTGGACGAGGTGGAATCGGTTGGTCAGTCTATTTCAGACAAACTGATTGATATGGTTGGCTCGGCTCAAGCATTGGAGACAGTTTTACGCTTTTCTCCTACGGATGCCGACAAGTTGGTACGTGCCTTGCGAATTTTCATTGATGGTGGTAAGCGAGGCATTTCGGATGCGAGTCTTGGTTCGGCTAACTTGCTTTATTTTGCACTGAAAACACTTGAGTACGAGCAACTTATCGAGGATGGAGATCGAGATCACACCTTTTTGGCTATAGAAGAGCCGGAGGCACATCTACACCCTAATCTCCAGCGACTTATTTTCCGAAACTATCTCAAACCACGTGGCGAAGCTGACGGCGAAGACTCGACACAATCATCCACGATTCTAATGACAAGCCATTCTCCACACATTGCTAGCGTAACACCGCTCAGGGATTTCATAGTTTTGCGACTGAATAAGGACGGGAACGCTACGGAAGCTATATCGACAGCTAATATTGACCTATCTGATGAAGAGATAGCTGATCTTGAACGATACATTGACATCAACCGGGGTGAGTTACTGTTTGCTCGGGGTGTAATTCTCGTCGAAGGTGATGCGGAGAGATTTCTTCTTCCAGTCCTGGCGAAAAGCAAAGGTTACGACCTTGATGAGTTGGGCGTTTCTGTATGTTCGATTTCTGGAACTAACTTTTATCCCTACTTAATGCTAGTTGGGCCGAAGGGACTGAATTTACCTGTGGCAGCACTAACGGATTATGATCCTCGGCCACCAAAGAAAGATGGAACTACAAGAAGCCCTCTTGGCCCAAAACGAGTTGTTAATCAGATGTTGATTGCGATGGTAAATAATGAAACCTGGGATGCTAATGAGTTTGATGATCTACTAAAGATGGCCCCTGATAAAGGAATATTCATGAACTCTCATACATTTGAAGTAGACTTGTTCACTGCTGGTCTTGCTGCGGAGTTCGTTGAAACGATGAATGCTGTTGGCACGAACGCAGCAATGAAACAGAGGATGCAGGGCTGGGCGGGCGATGTTGATTCTCTCGATGTTGATGCATTCCTGAAAGATATCGAAACAGTCGGAAAGGGACGTTTTGCCCAGCGGCTCGCTTGCATAATCACTGAATCGGGTACAGAAGAATGTCCAGAATATATCGTTAATGGGGTTAAGTGTGTCGCCGACAAATGCTAACGGAGCTAAGTCTCTGTATATGCTTGCAGCTGAACAACTTCGTAATAATAAGGGGCAGTGGCAAGCATATGAATCTACTGATAACTGCGTCATCCTTGCAGGTCCAGGAAGCGGCAAAACTAAAACACTCACGATAAAACTTGCTAAGATGCTTTCTGAGGACGTACGGCCACCTCGCGGGATTGCATGTATCACTTATAACAACCAGTGCGCGAGAGAGTTGAAAAGGAGGCTATCAGATCTGGGCATTGAGGAAGGTAGAAGAGCATCGATTGGCACGCTTCACTCATTTTGCCTACAGCACATTGTGCTTCCTTATGCTCATCTCACATCGTTGCCTAAGAAATACCCGATCACGGTGGCAACGACTGATGAGGTCAAGGAGCTTCAGCAAGAAGCCTTGGACAAAACTATTGGCAGTGAGCGTTGGGGACCCAGATTCGATAAGTATCGACGTAATCATTTAGACAGAACTGCGTCCGATTGGCAGTCAGAAGATGAAGATGCAGCATGCGCAATTGAGACGTACGAATCCCTTCTCGACCAGCGGGGATTAATCGACTTCGATGGGATGGTTCTGATCGGACTTTACCTTGTTCAAAACTATGAATGGATTCGAAAAGCTTTGGCTGCTCGTTTTCCAATACTAGTTGTTGATGAATACCAAGATCTAGGACATGCTTTGGATCGTATCGTACAGTGCCTATGTTTTGAGGCAGGAATGAGGCTAGTGGCAGTAGGAGATCCAGATCAATCCATCTATGGATTTACAGGAGCAGAGCCCTCGCTTCTACTACACCTTGCTAAGAGGGATGATATTGAAAAAGTTCAATTAAATCTGAATTATCGCTGTGGAGCTTCGATCATCCAAGCATCCGAAGTGGCGCTTGGTGAGGAGCGAGGGTTCAGATCCAGTCGTGATGAACCGGGGGCCTTGTTCTTCCATGAACTGCCCAGTGGTATTACGGAGCAAGCTGACTTTATTTGTGGTAAACTGATTCCAGAAGCGATCAAACGTCGTTCCAGACGAAAGCTCGGTGATATCGCAGTTCTCTATCTGGACAAGAATGATGGCAATATCATTGCTAATTCAGTAGGAAAGACTGGATGGAAATTCATTCGGGTCGACGGAAATAACCCCTATCAACCTTCTCCAGTAACGTACTGGCTAGAGGACTGTGCTGCTTGGTGTGGAGGTGCCTGGAAAACAGGAGAGATACCCTTA
>CAZPQB010000229.1:0-3582 GCA_964588605.1 uncultured Dehalococcoidaceae bacterium
CACAAAACGATTCTCATTTCTGCACGGTCACCAAATTCAGCGACACAAATGTCAGTTTTGTTGGTTAAGTATAAACGTGGTTGGTGTGTCAAAGTCAATCGGTTTTCGTATCTCCTTTTTGTTTGGCATAACCATGTCCTTGATGCTTGTCCAGAGGCTCAGAAAACTCACGAATAACCTTCCCAGTTTTAGAGTCTCTGATGATTTCCGTATAAAGGTTGCCTTCATAGTCGAAGACTCTAGTTACATCTTGTTCTTTGCCAGTATCATGATATTTTTCACGCTTCCCCACTTGTTCAATAAAATGCTTGCCTTTGCCGAGACGCTTGCCCCTTGCCCTTAATTTAGGTACTGATACACTTAGGTTTGTGCGTACTACCTTCATATTGTCCCTAGAGAGTGAACCACAGACAGGACATGGCGTACGTTGACTGCGTGGCACAGACGGGGATTCGTTCAAGACTGTCCAGCACTTATTACACCGCACAATCTCGCTATCATTTTCACTTGCCATTTTCACCCCCAATTACGGATATATCCTTTTCCAGCCCTTGCGAGGCTTCCTTGAAAGCCGTTCGCCTTTACTGTCCGTGTAAACGCCTCTAGATGATGTTATAGCCACTTGCGTCAATGGTCTTTGCCTGAGTTCTTTAGGCTTTCTCTTGGGGTGTTTTCTCTGTGGGGTAGGTTTCGCCTGCACAAGCGATAAGAGCATCGGTTTCGTGCTTAATGAAACCTTCGCTGGATTTACTACCTCAGCCCAATTCTTGAATGGTGTGATTAACCCCATCTTTTGTGCTGGCGGTATATTACCCAATGATTCGTGTTCTTTGAAGAAGTTGTAATGGACTAGCCAAGCATCGGTTAGTAGCTCGGCTGTCCGCATATTCTTGAAGCCACGTATAATCTTTGTCCTGTCCTTCAATGTTCCTTGAAAACGCTCAATGATATTGGTTGAATTAACATCGGTGAAAGGCTTGCTCTGAATATGCTTGGTATCACCACCAAATACATACTCTATCCCATCTATGTAAGCTGCCAGTTTATCGGTGATTATCCTCTTGGGTGATTTCCCTGCCCTCCGTTTGGCTTCGTTCATCACTAAGGCTGCCTCTTTAATTGTCCTGCTTGTAGCTAATCTAGAAGCTAGTAAGTAGCGTGTCTTTTCGTCTATCACGTCAAAGAACCATATCTTTTTACCGCCAGCCTTCAATACGGTCTCGTCGGCAATCCACGTATCGCCGACGATAGGCTTAAAGTCTTTTATCCTGTTTACCGCCTCTTTGGAGAAACGCTTTACCCAGTTATAAATACCCGTCTCTGAGTAATAAATGCCGAACTGTTGATGTAAGTGCCTTTGAATGGCATCTAAAGGCATACCGCCAAAATAACAGCTTAAGGCTGACGATATTATCTTCATGTCCGTTTTCATCTTAGGCAAAGCTCTGTTATCGGCGAATTTACGCTTACAGTCCTTGCACCAGTAACGCTGAATGCCCTGAAAAGCGCCGAACCTTATTACATTTGGTGAATTACAGTATTTACAGTTCATGGCTAAACCTAATTTGGCTTTGTGTCTATGGTGGTGCTGTTTCTTCGGGGCCAAAAGCACCAAACTTAGGGCACTGACCTGTGAATGTTGCCGTAATGTTACTTTTTATTCTCTCTGACCAAGCTGTGAATTCGCGAGGCTTCTCCTCATTGGAGACGACATAAATAAGATAGCTAAGGCTTATGTTTGGTGGTAATTCAGTTATCTTAAAAGTGATGAAATTCCCACCTAGCCCACCCTTTATTATTGTCGGTAAGCCAGCACCCATTAGTGCCTTGATGTCAGTTATCCTACTATCCGTACCAAGAGTGACAAACACAGTATCTTTATCGTTGCCTTGATTGTCAGCCACTACTTGGTATGTATTGCCTTCAACGCAACAACGGACAATGGTTGTCTTAACATTATTCATCTCCTTTAGCCTTCCCTCAATCCTACCCAACACCTTAGTTAAGTCCATATCTGCCTGTTCTGGACTCATAGGACTTCCCATTAGTGCTTCATATAAAATCAGTGAGTATATATCGTCCTTTTTGAATTTACCCGAATAATGGATTATGAGACACCCACTGTTATAGATATAGGACAAATCTATATGTTCTTTGATTAAGACATTCAATGTATCATCTATACGAAGTTGGTTATCAATTGATTCATATAGTGGTTTCCATTGTTGGTCATTATCACGAAGCTCTTTAACTCCCCAACCGTATCCATCTAGCCATTCGCTTACCTTGATACAATCAGCAAGTGCCCATTCTTTCGTGTGGAACAGTTCATCTTTCACTTCTCTAGTTACTAATAATGCCGAATGATATACTCGCTCTTTATATTCCTCTTTCAATCTTGCCCACTTTTTATAATTAAATTTCCCTCCAAGGTTCATACGTGGCTTTGGTGGGATCGTTTTGAGAATCCTAAGCTGTGTCTCCTGCTTGAATTTAGGCCAATCTTCAAGTTTGACCGCTCCCGCTCTATCTGCAAGTGCTGGCAGTGCTTTTTTAAGTTGCTCAAGACTGACATCTGTATGTAACGCTTTCTCTTGTTGGAGTTCTATCAGTCGCCTATGCATTGCAGTTAGAGTATCGGTTAAGTTTTTCTTTTCTACTTCGGGTTTGGGTGGGGCTTTGGTTTGGCGGTATACTTTTACCACTATAACTATACAAAATATACATATAGCGATGAATATAATGGCTAACATTATTTGAACCCATTGAGGAGCTTTTGTTGAAATATAAGGGAGGAAAGGTTCATCGCTAATTAAACTCCAAATCACATCAACTGCTGCTAATGTAGCGACAATCATCCCAACAACCCCTCCAATTGCAGATAGCAGACGATGTCTTTTGAGCCATTCTTCCATATTTCTATTCCATCCCAAATATCATCTTGATATACTTCTATTCTCTCACTTAGATGGAGGCGGTGAACTCCAAACCCATTTAACCCATGCCATAATATAATTTTAGCATGGGTAGCTTGCAACAACCATGAGTATACTGAACCGTTTTGTTAAGTAAGTTGCTATTCCACCTGAGGTAGGCAAAGACCTATCTTACTTTTGTCAGCCATATAGTCAGGTGCTATACTGTCACTATTATGGAAAGGTGCTGCCAAGACCAGAGTTGGCCATAGCACCAAAGGAACGATTGGTAGCACATCATGACTACATCAGAAGCATCAAATGAATACTTGACAACTTTCGCGAATTCCGTCCGCGAAAAGTTCTCATCGGTGCTGGTTGGACAACCTGAAGACCAATTAAAAAACCCCGTCGAGAATCTGGTTAGGTCTCTCGGTGCTCAACTCGGGCACACCATGAATGTTATCACTGAAGCAACTGCCGAAGACATCGGGCGCCCCGACATGGCAGTAGCTGTTGATGGAGTACTGGCCGGGCACATCGAACTCAAGAAACCAGGTACTGGTGCTGACCCGACACGTTTTACCGGTCATAACGCTCATCAATGGCGTAAATTCCAGGAGCTTCCCAATCTAATCTACACTGACGGAAATGCCTGGGCACTATA
>CAZPQB010000230.1:0-3575 GCA_964588605.1 uncultured Dehalococcoidaceae bacterium
CCAATATGATTCCTACGGGACAGTGGTCGGAGCCCATAACCTCGGGCATTATGAATGCCTGTTTAACCGACGGTAAGAGGTTTTCGCTTACAAAGAAGTAGTCGAGCCGCCAGCCCACGTTTCTCTCCCGTGCCCCCGATTTCATATCCCACCATGTATACTGGTTGGGTTCTTTATTAAAATGTCTGAAAGTATCAACGTAGCCATGAGAGACGAATTTATCCATCCAGGCCCTTTCCTCGGGCAGGAAGCCAGATATCTTGGAATTTTCTTTGGGGCGTGCCAGGTCGATTTCATTATGGGCGGTATTAAGGTCACCGCAGATGACCAGTTTTTTACCGGCTGCTTTTAAAGCGTCGGCGTACTGTAAAAAGACCTCATAAAATGCCATTTTGTAGTCCAGGCGCTCCTGGTCCTTCTTACCGTTCGGGAAATATATATCCATCAGGACGAATGCGGGATACTCGGCGACAATGACCCTTCCCTCAAGTTCGATTTCGCTTGTATCGAAGTCATACCTGAGGGTAAGCGGTTCTTCCCTAGTAAAGACGGCCACGCCGCTGTAACCTTTTCTCTCTGGATAATTCCAGCATGTATGATAGCCCTCCGGCTCTTTCAGGTCGTTATCAAGCTGGTCGATATGGGCTTTGGTCTCCTGAACGGCGAGGATATCCGGGGATTCCCGGTAAAGCCATTCCAGGAAACCCTTTCCCTTAACTGCCCGGATGCCGTTAACATTCCAGCACAGCAGCTTCGTTTCTTTCATTGCCCATGTCTCCACAGTTTGATATAAGCAGTACGTATTTATTATACTTCTAATATAGAAGTAAACACTAACCCGCTTCCACAGTATCATATCCAGTTTGATATTCGGTTTTCAACATCTGGTAAAGTAGCATCTCTGGAAGGGTGATTATTAGTTTTGGATAAAGTTTACACCAACCTTACTAATGGTGGGCCTGTTCAGGTCTATGTGAGGGACGGGAAGATAATCCGTGTCTGCCCCCTGGTATTAAGCGATAAGGATGCGGCTTCATGGACAATTGATGTTAATGGGAGGCGATTTTCACCATTGAGGAAGGCCTGTATCGCCCCATTCACCATGGTTGAGAAGTCAAGAATATACTCCGATGCGAGGATTAAGTACCCCATGCAGAGGTTGGATTTCGACCCCCACGGCGACAGGCATCCGGAAAACAGGGGGAAGTCTGAATACAAACGCATCAGCTGGGACAAAGCCCTGGACATCGTTGCCGGCGAGATGCGTAGAATAAGGGATTCCTACGGCCCGGAGGCTATCATGTCGCGGGCTTCCTCTCACCATAACTGGGGGAATCTGGGCTATCGCACGTCGACATGGGCCAGGTTCTTCAACATGATTGGCTTCACGGATATCCTGGACAATCCCGATAGCTGGGAAGGGTGGCACTGGGGCGCGACACATGTTTACGGTTTTTTTTGGCGACTGGGCATGCCTGAGCAATATGACCTGCTTGAAGACGCTTTGAGGCATACCGAGCTTGTGGTGCACTGGGGTAACGACCCAGATTCGACACGCGGCATTTATGGAGGGCAGGAATCGGCTGTCTGGCGACTCTGGCTGAGAGAACTGGGCATTAAGCAGATTTTCATTGACCCGTTCTGCAATTATACCGCCACTATTCTCGGCGATAAGTGGATAGCGCCGCGTCCGGGCACTGACGCTGCCATGGCGGAAGCCATTGCTTACGTATGGCTCAAAGAGGGTACTTACGACGAAAGCTATGTAGCCACCCATACGGTCGGCTTTGAAGATTTTGTTAAGCACATCCTGGGCAGAGATGACGGTGTTGCCAGGACGCCGGAATGGGCGGCTGAGATATGCGGTGTACCGGAATATACCATCAGAAGCCTGGCCAGGGAATGGGCGTCAAAACGCACGATGCTCGCGGCGGGTTCCCGGGGCGGGCAGTCCGGTGCCTGCCGGCAGGCCTACGGAACGGAGTGGTCCAGGCTGATGGTGCTCTTGCAGGCGATGCAGGGACTGGGAAAGCTGGGCGTCAATATCTGGGGCACCACCATGGGTACTCCCTATAACGCCGAATTCGACTTTCCGGGCTATAGCTCCTTCGGACCAAATTTTCTGAACGAGTTCGCCAGAAACCAGGTGGAGAACCCGGTGCAACAGCGCATCTACCGCCTGCTCATGCCGGAGGCTATCCTCAATCCTCCCATCCACTGGCTGGGGCAGACATTTTGCGGACAGTCACTTGAGCAGCAGTTTGTCCCTTATACTTATCCGGCTCCTGGCTGCTCCGAGGTTAAGATGTTCTATCGCTACGGCGGCTCGTTCCTCGGTACAATGACCGGCACCAGTCGCTTCGTAAGAATGTACCAGAGCCCGAAGCTGGAATTCGTGGTCAATCAGGACTGCTGGTGGTGCACGGAAACAGGTCTGGCCGATATTATTCTGCCGGCCTGCACCAATTTCGAGCGGAATGACATCGGCGAATGGGCCAATACGGGAGGCTATACGCATCACGGCTCCAACGCCTGCAACCACAGGATTATTGTCTATCAGCAGAAGTGTATCGAGCCTCTCTACGAGTCGAAGTCCGATTACCAGATTTTCTCGGAAATCGCCGATAGATTGGGTATCAGGGATGAGTATACGGAAGGTAATACCGACGAGGACTGGATTGAGAAGGTGTTTCATTACTCGGACCTTCCGCAATATACGTCATTTGAAGACTTCAAGAAAAAAGGCTATTTCATCGTACCGATGCCGGAGAAATACCAGCCAACGCCGGGCCTGCGCTGGTTCTACGATGGCAGGGAATGCGACACGCCCGACCATTTTAACCCGAAAAGGCATACGGAAAAAGGAAAAGAACTGGGGACCTACAGCGGGAAAATAGAGTTTGTTTCCCAGAGCCTTCTTGAACACCTCCCTGATGATGAGGAAAGGCCGCCGCTGCCGCGTTACATCCCAAGTTGGGAAGGCTATGACTCGGAACTGGCCAGGAAATACCCCCTTCAGCTTATCAGTCCCCACCCTAGGTATTCCTTCCATACGCAGTACGATTCTAATAATTCATGGCTGTCAGAGATAGCAGGACACCGCGTCCTGAAAGACGGCTATTACTGGCATCCGGTACGCATTCACCCATCGGACGCTGAGCCCAGGGGCATTAAGGACGGCGACATCGTTAAGCTCTATAATGACCGCGGCGCTGTACTCTGCATAGCCGATGTTACCGAGAGGATGAGGCCGGGTGTGGTGCACTCCTACTATGGTTCCGGAAAATATGACCCTCTTGAGCCGGGCAATCCTGACAGCGTGGACAGAGGAGGCTGTGTCAGTATCCTGACGCCGTCGCGGATGCTTTCAGAGAACGCCCCGGGCATGGCGCCCAACTCCTGCCTTGTGGAAATTGCCAGGTGGGCGTAAAAGAAATGGAGCGGAAGATGGGATTCGAACCCACGACCTCCTCCTTGGCAAGGAGGCGTTCTACCGCTGAACTACTTCCGCTCTATGCTTGGTGGTGCCGAGGCCCAGAATCGAACTGGGGACACGCGGATTTTCAGTCCGCTGC
>CAZPQB010000231.1:0-3574 GCA_964588605.1 uncultured Dehalococcoidaceae bacterium
AGATAGAGATTAACAGCTCTGAAAGAACTTGACTATCAGGTGAATATCGGGATGTCTGCTCTTCCATGTGTATATTTCAATACCACAACATGCACGAATTGTACGCAATACTAAAATAGCTATTTTTATACTAAAAATCAATTCTTTTGTTAATGTTTTAAAACATAGATGGTGGCCATAACAATGACCGTGAGCACCACTATAAATACAATTCTTTTGCGAATGCTCATTTCTCATACTCCCGTCTGTACACATGCTGGAAGGGTTTTTCCCTTTCTAAAACTCAAATAGCTGCCTATATCGGGACGTTTGACTCGCAGACGTGGAGTAATATTAGTTCAAGGTCCAGCCTACCGGCGAGGTCCTTGGCGTACGGCAGAACTACTTCGGCGAGTTCCGAGCCGTCAAGTTGGACTAGG
Source organism: uncultured Dehalococcoidaceae bacterium (assembly GCA_964588605.1). Lineage (GTDB taxonomy): Bacteria > Chloroflexota > Dehalococcoidia > Dehalococcoidales > RBG-16-60-22 > CAZLEY01. The sequence goes on from CAZPQB010000231.1 coordinate 420, forward strand.
ATACTCTTATACATTTAGTTCCCTCTGACCCTACCCCGAATTATAGGCCAACTGCAGCTTAAAACCAGACACGACATCAGAAGAAGTACGCATTAAGCTACAGAAATTACCGGGTGACTACTTCTCCAGCGTATAATACCCGTATAGCAGCAATGAGTTCATTCCCTGGCACAGTTTTCAACAAGTAGCCAGCGGCCCCGGCTTTTAGAAAACTCAAGACATATTCGTCATCATCATAGTTGGTGAATATCAGCACGGCCACAGACGGATAAAGAGCTTTAATCTGTCTGGTAGCTTCGATGCCATTAAGTCTGGGCATCGAGATATCAATTAACGCAACATCCGGCTTGAAAGCGCCGGCCAGTTGCACCGCTTCCTCTCCATCGCCGGCCTCAGCCACCACTCTCAGGTCTTGTTCCTGCTCAAGTAACCGGCGAGTGCCTTCTCGTACCAGGGCATGATCATCCGCGATTAACACCCTGATCATCACTAAACACCACCCATTCTGACTCAGGCACCCCTATCTTACTCTCCATAATAGACAAACGCATAGGTATATATGCCTAATACCAATAGGTGTTTCTGCTCTATTTTGGTAGTTATAGCAGGTGTAAACTTCAAGTAGATTTGGTAATAAGCACGGACAAAAGGCGAGTGTTTTTCGCGCGTTTGGTTTGTCAATAAAGAGTTCCATTGTAGAAGCGCGTATTTATCAAGGTTTTTTGTCCGGAAAGAGATGGGAAAACGGCGACGGGGAGAAATTCATCCGGCTTAACTCCGTAATTTCACTTATTTTGTGTTTACCCGGGCTTGAGTGGGGAGGTGACGAGGATGACGCTGGCGTTTATAATGATGCTCGTAATAGCTGTACCCGCTCTTATACTCACGGTGATATTTATCTGGTACATCAACCACATAAATATAGATATCGGTAAGAGTATAAGAACGATACGTATCGCTCTGGGAAAAATTGCCAGGGCAACAACGAAAACATAAAGTGGCAAGACTATAGATTACAGGATGCGGATATGACTGTTCCTGGCCTGAGAGAAAGCACGTAATAATGACTGAGAAACGGGTGACGGCGTGCCGCTGAAAGGGGATAGTAATTACTATTCCCTTTTTATTTATCTAGCAGTATTATAATAACTATAATGAAGTATATACGTGCATATAAAGCATCTTACACGGTCATCAACAGGAGGCCATATGGAGCTGAGGATAAAAGAAGATACTTTCCTGGATGAAATTTGTGCCATTCCCGGCGGGGAGGGCATACGACTCTGTATCCAGTGCGGCACGTGTACCGCTTCGTGCCCCAATGCGGAAAGAATGGATCATACACCCTCACAGCTTATAGCCATGGCCAGGGCAGGCATGCGTGAGGAAGTCCTCTCCAGCAATGCGATGTGGTACTGCCTGTCATGCTATCTGTGCACGGTACGCTGCCCGAGAGGGATAAAGCAAACCGGTTTAATGCATGCCTTTGAGTGTCTGGCAGAACGCGCCGGTTTGAGCTACGCGGGGAGCTTTACACCCACCATGTACCGGAGCTTCAATCACTTCGCCTGCGCCCTGGGAAGCCTGCCTGAATTCGGGTTTATGGCCTGGTTCTATATGCTGAGCAATCCGCTGCGTGCCTGGAGGATGCTTCCGATAGCCTGGAACCTGTTCCGGCGGGGCCGTCTGTCCATCAGGGCCAGAAGGCTGACCCCGGAAGGAACCAGTCAGCTGAGGGCTATCCTTGATAAAGCCGAATCTCTGGGAGGTGTCAGTTGAAACACTACACTTATTTCCCCGGCTGTTCCGCTGCCGAGGGCGGCGCCAAGGCCTACAACTGGTCAACCCGGGCGGTGAGCAATATCCTGGATATCGACCTCGCTGAGCTGGAAGACTGGAACTGCTGCGGTTCGACACCATCCAGTTCCGTTGACGAATTCGGGGCCAACTGCATGGCGGGGCGAGACCTCGCCCTGGCCGAAAAGAAGGGGCTCGACATGGTAACGCCGTGCAGCGCCTGCCACGTTATTTTTAACCGCACCAATACCTACCTTAACGGCTACCCGAAGTTCAAAGCCAGAGTAAACGAGGCCCTGGCCGCCGGCGGCCTGGAATACCACGGCACGGTCAGGGTCAGGCACATGCTTGATGTCATTACCACTGACATCGGATATGATACCATCGCGTCCAAGGTAAAAAACCCCCTGAGCGGGCTGAAGGTAGCGCCATACTACGGCTGCCAGGTAGTCCGCCCAAACTTTGGTTTTGACCACCCGGAAAACCCCCAATCCCTGGACAGACTGATAGCCAGCCTGGGGGCGGAGCCCGTTCCCTTCCCGCTTAAAGTCCACTGCTGCGGGGGCTCCCTGGTTATTTCCGAAGAAAGCCTGGCTCTTGAGCTGATACACAAAATTCTCGATTCTGCAAAAAGTAACGGGGCGGAGTGCCTGGTCACGGTCTGCCCTTTGTGCCAGACAAACCTGGATGTCTACCAGAGCCGGGTCAATAGAAAGTTTAGGACTGACTTTAGACTACCTGTCCTGTTCTTTACACAGCTGATGGGTCTGGCCTACGGGATTGATGAGAAAACCCTGGGGCTGAACACAAATGTAGTCTCACCATACGGATTGCTGGACCGCATATACAGTCCGGCAGGCGATGCGACCGCCCACCAGCCGTCAGAATGAGAGTTGATTGTGTACGCGGCCAAAATGAAGGCCGTATCTTACTGATAGTAAAGATTGTGTAAAACACATACAAGGAGCGGAAAATGGAGCCGAAGATTGGCGTTTACGTATGTCACTGCGGGGCAAATATCGCCGGCACGGTTGACGTAGTCCAGGTCACCGAATATGCCAGGGGCCTCCCGTGCGTAGCAATAGCACGTGATTATAAATTCATGTGCTCGGACCCCGGCCAGGACCTGATCAGGAACGACATCAGGGAACAGGGATTGAACCGCGTCGTGGTGGCCTCGTGTTCACCCCGGTTACACGAGCCTACCTTCCGGCGGACCGTAACCAGCGCCGGCCTGAACCCTTATCTCTTCGAGATGGCTAACATCCGGGAGCAATGCGCCTGGGTGCACCAGGACAAAGAAAAGGCCACCGAAAAAGCCAAAGCGCTGGTAAACGCCGCTGTGAGGCGCGTTTTCT
>CAZPQB010000232.1:0-3541 GCA_964588605.1 uncultured Dehalococcoidaceae bacterium
GTTCGAGCAGATGGAGATAGAGTTCTTTGTCAAGCCCGGCACGGATGACAAATGGTTCGACTACTGGCTGGAAGAGCGCTTCAACTGGTATGTGAAGCTGAGCATTAAAAAAGAGAACCTCCGCTTGCGGGAACATGCCGAAGAAGAACTGGCACACTACGCTCACAAATGCTATGATATCGATTACAATTTCCCGATGGGCTGGTCAGAACTCGAGGGCATCGCCAACCGCGGCGACTTTGACCTCAAGCAGCATATGACCTACAGTGGCAAGAGTCTGACCTACCTTGACGAGGAAAGCAAAGAGCACATTATTCCCTACATCATCGAGCCGTCCGCCGGTGTCGACCGCTCGGTTCTGGCCGTCCTGTGCGACGCCTATGAAGAAGAACCGGACAAAGACGAAATAAGGGTGCTGTTCCACTTCCACCCTGACCTAGCTCCAATCAAGGTTGCCGTACTGCCACTCAGTCGGAAGGAAAACCTGGCGGCGCTGGCTAAGGATGTCTATGCCGACCTGCGACCCTGCTGGATGGTGCAGTATGATGATACCCAGAGTATCGGGCGGCGCTACCGGCGCCAGGACGAACTGGGCACACCCTTCTGCGTCACCATCGACTTCCAGTCGCTGGAGGACAATATGGTTACTATCCGCGAGCGCGATACCATGAACCAGATACGCCTTCCCATAGCTGCGCTGCGAGATACCCTCCAGGCCAAGCTGGCCGGCGAAGACCTCTTCGTGCTGCCCGAAGGCGGGCAGATATGGAAGGAAGAGAAGCACGCCTGAAGCCAATTACAGCAATTCGAGGAAACAATTCCTTCGTGGGCAGGCATGAATTGTTTTTAGTGTTATGTCAATAAGGGTGGGGGAGGGTGGCAACAGGGGGTGAGGTTCATCAATAGAAAATATCAAGCCGTTATCTTCGACCTGTACGGAACACTGATTAATAAGCTCTCTTTACGGGGATATAAAGAAGACCTGCGGCGAATGGCTTCAGCGCTATCAGTACCCCCGGACGATCTCATACGGTTATGGTTCGATACAGAAAATAAGCGGGGACTGGGTATTTTCCAGAGCCATGAGGACAACATCAAGTATATATGCAATAAGCTTGGACGGCACGTGGGAGACGCCCAGATTGAACACGCCGTACAAACTTACTTTAAATATACGGCAGATTCAGTAAAACTGCGTCCCTATGCCATCGAAGTGCTGACCCATTTAAAGTCAGACGGCTATAAGACCGGCCTTATCACCGATTGTTCCGCCTCCATTCCCAAGATATTTAACGATATAGCGGCTCCATTTATAGATGCAGCCATATTCTCCTGTTCAGCCGGTATGCTCAAGCCCGACCCGCGCATCTACCGGCTGGCCGTCGAGCGACTGGCCGTCAAACCGGAGGAATGCCTTTACATCGGAGATGGAGACGACAACGAGCTAACCGGCGCCTTACAGGTCGGCATGCACCCCGTGTTAATCCGCAATCCTGACGAGGACAGCAACGACATACACCGTACTGACTGGGAGGCGGAGGCATGGCAGGGCCCCGTCATAACCTCGTTACAGGAAGTCATGAATCTGGTAAAATAAATAAAGATAAATGATTGATTACGCTTTAGTCCAGCTCATCCCCGCCGAAGAATCGCACTGCGAGTTCAGCTACCAGGTAAAAAAGGCCGCTTATGGCGACTATATTAGAGAGATATGGGGCTGGGACGAACAACTCCAGAGAGAATTCCATACTCAAGACTGGCTAAATAAGAGAGCCAAGATAATAACATACGGCAGTGAACCTATCGGGACGATTTATCTTCATGAGAACAAAGACGATATCGAGATAGGGCAGTTTATTATCTCATCCGAATACCAGAATAAAGGCATCGGCTCATACATACTAAAAGGCATAATGGATGAAGCCGACCGTTCCGGTCGGATGATAAAATTGCAGTACCTGCGTATGAACCCGGTAGCCTCGCTGTACAGCAGGATGGGATTCAAAGTTGCCGGGAATGACAACCTGTTTATCTCAGTAGAACGAAAACCGAGGATAACTAAATGAAATACCAGGCGGTCATCTTCGACCTTTTCGGGACAATAATCGATAACTTCTCCCTGCCGGAATATCAAAGCGTGCTGGTGGAAATGGCTTCGATTCTGGAGGCACCCCATAATGAATTCGCCCGCTGGTGGCTCGACACATTCATCGAGCGTACCACCGGCGTCCATCCCACCCACAAAGAAAGCATCGAATATATCTGCCAGAAGCTCGGAATCGGGGTTTCCGAAGCGCAGGTTGAACATGCAGCGCGGGTCAGACTGGACTACACGGCCAGGGCAATCAAGCCCAGAGCCGGCTCTATAGAAGTACTCACACGGCTAAAGTCAGAGGGCTACAAGACCGGCCTGATAAGCGACTGCTCCGGGGAGATTCCCATCGTCTGGGATAATACCCCATTTGCGCAACTGTTTGATGCCACCGTGTTTTCCTGCAAGGCGGGAACAAAGAAGCCTGACCCGCAAATCTATTACATGGCAACCGAAAAACTGATGGTTGAGCCACAGGACTGCCTCTATATCGGCGACGGCAGCAGCCAGGAACTGACCGGCGCGGCCAATGTGGGTATGCACCCCGTCCTGATACGCGTGCCCGATGAGTCTACCAATGCCCATTTTATTGACCGTGAAAAAAACTGGGACGGCCCGGTGATATCATCGTTGCAGGAAGTGCTGAATCTGTTATAGATTAGCTTTATGAGAGGCAACAGGTGAAGGAAACCATAAATATTGGTATTATCGGTGACTATGACGAAAACAGCACCTCACATAAAGCCACCAATAGAGCCATTTATCACGCTGCCTGCCAATCGCCAGTTGAAGCTGATATCACCTGGCTACCGACACCATCTTTCCTAACGCCGGAAGGAAAGCAGAAACTGGAAAAGTTTGACGGTATTTTGATAGCCCCCGGTACTTATCAAAAACCGGTAGGCGCCCTCCAGGGGATTCGGACAGCACGAGAGATGAACATTCCTTTTATCGGAACCTGAGGAGGTTTCCAACATACTCTGTTAGAGTATATGATGAATGTCATCGGCCAAGAGGAAGCAGGCCATCCGGAATATGACCCTGATGTATCAAATCCACTGTTTATACCCGTATCCAGTCCGGTTGATAACCGACCCGAAGACGCACCGAGGTTATGGGGAAAAGTTAACATTAAAGTGGCGACCGGCTCTTTAGCTTTTCGCATTTACCGGCGGGCAGATACCCTGGAAACCTTCAACTGTAACTACGAGCTAAATCCAGACTTCAATGAAATACTTGAAAAGAGCGGATTGAAAATCAGCGGTATAACCAAGGACGGAGGTGCCAGGATTATCGAGATGACCAACCATCCTTTCTTCATAGCAACCGGCTTCATGCCCCAGTTGACTTCCGAAGAGACCAGACCGCACCCGATGATTATCGCCTTCCTGGACGCCGCCTTACACTACAGGAATAACAAGGAGTACAGAGAAAAAATTGAAAATCATT
>CAZPQB010000233.1:0-3494 GCA_964588605.1 uncultured Dehalococcoidaceae bacterium
CCCCCAGCTCCGCCGTTTCCCCGCCGATAAGCACGCAGTCGACGTCCTTGCAGGCTTTCGTCAGTCCGCCAATAATAGCCGCCACCCTCTCCGGTATCAGCTTGCCGATGCCGATATAGTCGAGGAAGAAAATGGGGCTGGCGCCGCAGGTGAAGATGTCGTTGACGCAGTGGTTGACGATGTCGATGCCGACCGTATCGTATCTATCCAGAGCGACCGCCAGTTTAATTTTGGTGCCAACCGAGTCGGTGCTGGAAACGAGGACCGGCTGACGATAGCCCTTGAATTCGTACATGCCGCTGAAAAAGCCGACATCGCTTAACACTTCGGGGGAGTGGGTGGCCCTGACGACCTGACCGAGCAGACGATTGGAGATGTTCTTGGCGTTGATATCGACACCGGCTCTGGCGTAGGCATCTGGCATGACGGCACCTCCTGCGGGCGGAGTAACCTTACGTCTTAGATTACCAAAAATGGGGGTAGGCTGTAAATGGCGGGGGGTATATTGACACGCCACCCCAACCCCGCTAGCATAATCATGGAGGCACATCAAACACCATGCCAGAACACTTTATCGGTCAAGAAATACAGGTCACCACCAGCGGCGAGGTCAAGGTCCCCGTCTCCTTCCGCCTCGACGACCGCGAATACGTCATTGCTGATATTCTTGAGTCCTGGCCTGACTACGGTTTCGGCGGGGACGCAAACCGCCGCAAACGCTGGTGGCAGAGGCATCACCGCAACTATTACAGGGTCAGGACAACCGACGGCGGGGTCTACGAAATTTATCATGACCGCGGCGCCAGCTTGAGCCACCCCGAACGTAAAAAATGGTTTCTATCCCGCCAGATACAGTGATTCTCAAGGACTACCACACGATTATTATTGCATCAATTCCCGATATAGCTTAGAATGGAAGGGTGCCGGTGGGGCGACGTGGCCAAGTGGTTAAGGCGGGGGTCTGCAAAACCCCTATTCGGCGGTTCGAATCCGCCCGTCGCCTCCATTTTTAGATATAAAAAACGCAGGCTATCAAACGACTCCGTGACCTGCGTATGTTCTCCCGATGAAATACTCAAGTTATACAGGGTTCCATTTCGTCCTCATGCAAAACCAGTTCTTTAAAGTCCTTACCCGCCTTGACGGTATAAATATAGAACACTTTACCGGTACGGGGACTCACCCAGTAGTAATCAGCAACTTCACCGATTTGGCCCGTATACGAATCGATATCGTTTTCCCTCTGAGATAAGGGCTTTTCCTTGACCGGCCTTATGATGACTTTCTGCCCTATCGCATATTTGGGATTCACAACACTGCTTTTATTAACCATATTTGCGAATAATAGTACCAATCGGCGGATTTGTCAATACCTGATTCGATTTTTTTCTGTCAGTATACCCTGCACATCTTGCTCTACAGTGCCTAACCTGTTCCACGGAAAAACGGAAAAGCGTAGCCGACGAACTTAACGGAGCCGACACTGAATCGAACTTGCATCTTGACACCCTCCCCTCCACCCCCTACAATGATTTTGAGCGTGCCGGGATGGCGGAAATGGCAGACGCAGCGGACTTAAAATCCGCCGGAGAAATCCTTGTGGGTTCGAGTCCCTCTCCCGGCACCACTATTAGAGAATAATATGCCCTGGTTAATAATAGCTATAGGTTATTTACTCGGCTCTATCCCCACCGCCTATATTGCCGGTCATATTCTCAAGGGTGAAGACATCAGGCAGATAGGCGACGAGAACATGGGCGCCGCCAATGCCTACCGCGAGCTCGGGAGTAAAACGGGTATTACCATCGGTGTAATTGACGCCGCTAAAGGCGCCCTGGCGGTCATCATCGCCCAGGTAAGCGGCATGTCCCAGACTGTCGTTATGATTACCGGTGCCGCCGCTGTCATTGGCCATAACTGGCCGGTCTTTATCGGCTTTAGAGGAGGCCGTGGCGAAAGCACCACCATCGGGGTGCTGGTGACTCTGGTAACTCAGCCCATGCTGATACTGGCCGGGCCAGCCATTCTGACCCTCCTTATAAAAAGGAATGTAGTTATCGCCAGTGCCGTTCTCTTCGCTCCACTGTCCCTGGTGGGCTGGTGGGTGGGGACGTCGACACCACTCATTGTCTACAGCATAGCCCTGCCCTGCCTGGTTGGATTCACCCACTTTCTCAGGACAAGACCTAAGGAAGTAAGTGAGGCCTGAGGCTATCCGGTCATTGACAACATGACCTATTACTGTTAAACTGGGATAATGGACAATTGGCTATGTTACTTAGTGGCTGCTATCATTGTATATTTGGGTTTACTGTCCAAAAATGGCCTAATAAGGCAAATATATATCATATTCCTGCCGTATTGTCAGTATGACGGCATAAAACCCTCTTCATTTTGTCTATCATGATAATTATTAAAATTATACTCATTTCTAACCGGATACTACCTCATTTACTACAGCATAAGGCTAGAATATCTACTTAGTCGGCCAATTTTATGGAAGAAGTGAGTTCATCAACCGAACAAAACGGCAAAGGTCTGGTTCAGATTTTTACCGGCAACGGCAAGGGCAAGACGACGGCAGCGCTGGGCGCAATACTCCGAGCTGCCGGCCACGGTTTAAGAATCTTAATCGTCTTTTTTATGAAGGGTGATTACAGCTACGGTGAATACAGCACGCTGGCCAGGCTGCCTAATGTTGACTTTACCAGCTTCGGCTTCCGGCACCTGACCGACCCGGCCAATATCAAACCCGAGGAAATAGAGCAGGCAAGGCTGGCCCTGGCGGCTGCCCGTGAGGGCGTCCTCAGCGGTAATTATGACCTCGTTGTGCTGGACGAGGTGAATGTAGCCCTTAACTTTAAACTTCTCGAACTTGAAGATGTTATTCAACTGATTAAAGACAAGCCATACCACGTAGAACTCATCCTTACCGGTCGCTATGCCAATGCCAGACTCATCGAGATGGCCGACCTGGTAACCGAGATGGTAAAGGTCAAGCATCCCTTTGATAAAGGCATAAAAGCCAGAAAGGGAATTGAATACTAAGTGAACGGAGGTGACAATGAAAGTTACACTTAGCGTAATAAAAGCGGATATTGGCGGCTATGTAGGGCACTCAGAATCACACCCCGATATTATTGCCAAGGCTGCCGAGTGCCTGGAAAAAGCCAAAAAAGACGGGCTCCTGATAGACTGTCAGGCAACCAAGTGCGGCGACGACCTGCAGCTCATCATGACTCACCAGAAGGGAACGGGCAACTATGAAATTCACAAGCTGGCGTGGGATACCTTTGTTACCGGCACGGAGCTGGCCAAAAAGATGAAACTGTATGGTGCCGGACAGGACCTGCTGACAGACGCTTTTTCCGGCAATGTCAAGGGCCTGGGACCGGGTCTCGCCGAGATGGAGTTTGAAGAAAGGCCGTCGGAGCCGGTGCTTATTTTCATGGCGGACAAGACCTCCGCCGGCGCCTGGAACATGCCGCTTTACA
>CAZPQB010000234.1:0-3483 GCA_964588605.1 uncultured Dehalococcoidaceae bacterium
GCTTCCTCATAAAGCTGGTCGGGGGAATCCTTAATGCCCTCGGCTTTCTGCAGGTCTGTGCCGGTGAAAGGCGTGCCGCCGGCAATCATAGCCAGACTGCTGGCCATGCCGCCCGAAGTCTCCAGCACCATAACCTTGGCACCTTTGTCATGAGCGGTAATGGCGGCCGGTATCCCGGTATTGCCTCCACCCACCACAATGACTTCGGCCTCACCATCCCACTTTTTAGGAACTTGCGACGAAGACATGCTAATACCTCCTTTCTAAATTCCGGTTCTAAAAAGTCTCCACTAGGCCTGCTAGGCCGTCATTATGGGACTAGCTATCATAATATCTTTAACCGGCATCTTGGTCATAATCTCGGCGCCGGTATCACCGATATAAATCATCTCTTCCAGTTTGGTCCTGCCGACCGCGGGGTCGAACTCCATAGCCTCTACAGCCATAGTCATACCTTTTTCGAGAACCATGGGATAATCAAACGACCAGAGCCGGTTGATGATGGGGTATTCATAGAGCCAGAGGCCCAGGCCATGAGCTAAATCTTCACACCAGGTATACTCTTCAGTGGGATAGCCCCGCTCCTTGGCGGGCAGCCAGTGCTTGGCGGCGTCGGCGGTGGTGGCTCCTGGCTTGATGGCTTCGATGACGTTGTGCACCCGCTCGTAGCTCCGCTTGTGCATATCTATCTCTTTCTGGTTGGGCTTGCGACCGCAGATGATATTGCGATAGTAGCAGGTGTTGTAGCCCAGGTAGGTAATACGGCAGAAGTCAACGGTGATGACATCGCCCACCTGCACGATACCGGTGTTACGCGCGCCTCCCAGGACTCCCCAGACATCCTCAGCGCCGGCGCTGTACATGGCTTTATTGGCGACGGCAATCAGGTCTCGACCCAGAACGCCCGGCTTGAGAGCCTCGTACAGGGCGTACCAGCCCACCTCGGAGATCGCTACCGCCATCATCAGGCAGTTAATCTCGTCTTCGGTTTTTACGGCGCGGGCTTCCAGCATCACCGGCATAACGTCAACGGTCTCTATGCCCGCTTCCTTCAGCGCCTGCTGGGCGGGCTCGTCAAGCTTATCAATGCCCAGTTTCTCTTTTTCCAGGCCCTTTTCTTTTAAGTCCTGCTTGATGGACTGCGCGAACTTCCTGGCCCTTTCCAATGTGGCGTCCGGACCGCAGGCTTCGTCAGCCCAGAGTATGGCGAGCTTGAGGTTTTCCGGCTTGACCCAGGGGCATTGCCCGAAGAGGTTACCGGGCGGCAGTTCGTAGACGATGGGGTCATGTTCCGCAAAGGCTACGGTGTATCTGAGCTGGTCAATGAAGTTTACCGCCTTGGTGCTGGTCACGTAACGCATGTTCTCGGGACGCATCAGCAGACAGGCGGCGATACCGTATTTCTTCAGGGCAACCTGGGCTTTGGCCAGCCTCTCCTCTCTCATGCGGGTCATGTTAATTCTCTCGGACCAGTCAACTGCCTCTGGCCCTCCGAATGGCCGTACCGCAAATTTCGCCATGAGCCCCCTCCTTTATCAACAGCAATTATGTTACCACGGCAACGTGATTTTAATATGCTTCTGGCTAAAAATCAAGTTTGGTGTAGCGTCCCGAATATTCAGGCTACCTTGAATCCCAAATTCCGGGCGACAGTTTTTCTGTGGAACCTGGCATCACCAAACATAAGCTCCGCAGCTTTAGCCCGCCGGAAATAAAGGGGCATGTCGTGGTCTTCAATAATAGAGACACCACCGTGTGCCTGCGTGCCCAGGGCAACGACGCGCTGGTAGGCATCGCTTACCCAAGCTTTGGTGATAGCGGCTTCACCGGAGTAGGGGCGCCCGGTACTTATCCTCCAGGCGGCATCATAAGTAGCCGCTCTGGAGCCTTCAACCTCTACCAGCATATAGACACAGTGGTGCTGTACCGCCTGGAAAACACCGACAGGAACATCAAACTGTATCCTTTCTTTGACATAGGCTACCGTCATATCCAGGACCACCTGCATGCCCCCCAGCATCTCACAGCACTTGGCGATGGCGGCACGTTCAATTATCTTCTGCACTTCACCCCAACCCTGGTTCAGCTTGCCGAGGATGTTCTCCCCGGGTACTTTGACCTTGTCGAAGACCACCTCGCACTGCTTGTCTCTGGCGATAGTATCTAATACGGTTTTACTGATACCCGGGCTCGTGGCATCGACGATGAAAATGGTAATGCCGTCTTCAGCCTTTTTGGCTTTATCATCGGTTCTGGCAACGCATAGAAAGTAATCGGCAACACTGGCATCGGGGATAAAGAGCTTGGTGCCGCTGATGATATAGTTATTATTATCAGCGGTGGCCTTGGTTTTCACCGAGGCGACATCATATTTGCCGCTGGCCTCGGTCAGGGCCATAGTGAAGATAGTTTTACCGCTGATGATATCCGGCAGGTATTTTTCTTTTTGACGGTCACTTCCAATATCCAGAATGGGCAGGCCCCCGAGCATCACCGTAGAGAAAAAGGGCCCGGGGAAGAGGGCCCGCCCCATCTCTTCGAGGAGTATCGCCAGGTCGAGGAAACTCATACTACCACCGCCGTATTCCTCCGGGAAGGCCAGACCTAACCAGCCGAGGTCGGCTATCTCCTTCCAGAGCTGCGGTGAATAGCCTTTCTCATCCTTTTCCATTTCCCTGACCAGCGTTTTGGGGCATTTCTCGGTTAAAAAGTCACGGGCCGATTTTCTTAATATTTCCTGTTCTTCAGAGAGTCTTGGATCCACGGTAAGACTCCTTTCCGTATATTACTTTCTGGGTAATCCCAGGCCCCTGGTAGCAATGAGCAGTTTCTGAATCTCCTGGCTGCCGTGGACAATCGTCCAGCGCGGGGCATCCAGAAACTCCTTCAATATCTCGCCGTCGAGGGGTGCCCACTTGGAGTCCTTCACAAGCTGACCGTAAGGACCGAGTATCTGCATGGCGGTGTTGTAGAGAAGCCTTCTGGTATCACCGCCGAGCAAACGTGATACGGAGGCGCCGCCTCCATAGAGAGGGATAACACCGAGGTCGGCATAGGCAGCCGCCTGAACACCCATTAATTCCCCTACGCGGGTCTTGATATAAATGTCCGCCAGCGCCTCTGGAATCCACGGATTTTCACCGGCGTCCTGTTTTTCTTCAAGGACGTACTTTACCAGAGTATCGATAACATTCTTGGTTCCGGTGGCCATACCCCCTCCTACGGCACTCCCGTAGAGGGCGCTCATGATAACGGCCCAGCCCCCGTTCTGCTCACCGACCAGATTTGCCCTGGGGACGTGCACGTCTTCATAAAAGACCTCGTTGGTTCTCAGGCCGGCCATGGTATACAAGGGGCGTATGGTAATCCCCGGGCTCTTTAAATCAACTATGAACATGCTAAGCCCCCGGTGCTTTTTCTCGGCGGTGGGGTCCGTCCTGGTCAGCAGCCAGTGATATTCGCAGACGTGGGCTTCGCTGTTGT
>CAZPQB010000235.1:0-3473 GCA_964588605.1 uncultured Dehalococcoidaceae bacterium
AGCACCGGCTCGCTGTACCTGCACTGCGACCCCACCGCCAGCCACTACCTGAAGCTGGTGCTGGACCAGATATTCGGGCCGACTAATTTCAGGAATGAGATTGTGTGGCACCACCAGATACTCGGGACTGGCCTAAAGGCTTTCCCAAGGCAACACGAAATTCTTCTTAGGTATACCAAGTCAACAGAATTCAAATTCAAACCCAAAGATAAACTGATGCGCGTTCCATTTAGTAAGTACATATTAGATACTTTACAGAAGGATGAAAAGGGCTATTACTACACAAGGCGACGCATGACAAGAAAGGCTACTGCTGATGAATTGTCGAGAAAAGCGAGCACAAAGACCTATGTAGATGTATCGTTGGGTAGGTTGGCAGGGGATGTATGGTCAGACTTCCCATCTTACCAGCCAAAAGGTGCAGAACGATTGGGTTATCCAACGCAGAAACCTCTCGAACTACTAGAGCGTATTGTTAGCGCAAGCTCAAACGAAGGTGATATCGTGCTCGACCCGTTCTGCGGGTGCGGGACGGCGGTAGTGGCGGCGCAGAAGCTCAACCGAAATTGGATAGGAATAGATATCACCCACCTGGCCATCGCCCTGATGCGCAACCGCCTCAAGGACAGCTTCAACATCGACGCCGAGGTCGTCGGCGAGCCGGTAGACCTGACCAGCGCCAAAGCCCTCGCCGCCGAAGACAGATACCAGTTCCAGTGGTGGGCGCTGAGCAAGGTTAAAGCCCGGCCAGCAGGCGAGAAAAAGAAAGGGGCGGATAAAGGGATAGACGGCGTTATCCACTTCATAGACGACCCCACCAGCAAGCCCAAGCGGGTAATAGTCCAGGTAAAGAGCGGGCATGTGGGGGTAAAAGATATTCGCGAGCTTGAGACAGTCGCTGCCAATGAAGCCATAGGCGTCCTTATCACCTTAGAACCACCCACCAATCCCATGCAGGTGGAGGCGGTGGCGGCGGGGTACTACCACTCCCCCATCTGGGACAAAGACTACCCCAAGATACAGATACTGACGATAGAAGAGCTACTACACGGCCAAACGATAGATATGCCACTACAGGCGCAGACCAGCGTCACTTTCACCAAAGCGCAGAAGATAAGCAAAAAAGAGGGGGAACAGTTGGTGCTGGAAGAATAATCAGGAGATGCTATAGAACGGGAAGAAAAGGTAAAGTTATGGATAGATCAGATTTGCTATATGATGTTGCAAGTGCACAAAGCAAGGAGCAAGATGAAAGCAGGCGACATCTCGATACAATGGCCACAGGTATTTTAGCCTTGTCTGGCGCGTTGGTTGGTATGCTGATATTTTCTAAAACCAATTGGGCAAATTGGTCAGTTTTCCCTGCAGTTATTGTCCTGCTAGGATTTTTTGGAGTAGCTACAACCGCTCTCGTATCAATTTGGTTACGCAAGTGGCATTTTCAGCCACCAATATCTGACTTATATAAAAATATAGAATCTGGAGAATATGAAGACGAAGCGTTAGTCATATGGTCGGGTAGGCAAATAATGAGCGCCATAGAACATAACAGAAAGGCGCTTAACTCTAAAAGTTTCTGGTTAAGCTGGGCATATGTTTGCCTGATAGTAGAGACTATAGCAGCAGGAATATTTATATTTAGTGTTTCAACCTAACCTTTCTTCTCTGGCTTCCTTATCGGCCCTCTAAGTTCAACTATGGGCTTGGAGTCAGGAGGCAATTTGGGAACAGGCTTAGGCTTACTAGTTTTGCTTGTCATGATATATGAATTATACCATATGTACACCCTGATGCAATAGAACATTAGGGCAAGAAGTCCAAGAGGGGCGAAGCCCCTTTTTACGGGTAACGAAAATCCCCCTTAATCCCCCTTTTTCAAAGGGGGAGACTGGGTGGGGAGGCTATTAACGTATTAGACGTGGATGATGTGAGGGCGGCCCGCCTTTACTAGAGCTACGGCGGGCAAGCGGGGTGGGAAAAGATATCGACGAGGGGCGGGGTACAAGATTCTTCATCGTCCTTCACAAGTGAAGGAGGGCCGTCCCTGTAGCGTCTACGTATAATTACGTTAACATACCCCCATTCAATTTTATAAAAGTGGATTAAGGGGGATTATTAAGCTTGTACGCATAACCCTCGCTGGGGGGTAAAGGAGGAGGCGTACTTTTAGATTATACACGGCACTGGCCTTATTGGGAGAAAGCCCAATCAGTAAGATTCCCTTTTTGCATAATCCTTACCTACTCTCCACCCAAATTTGCCTCATTTTGTCGAAACGTGGGAGAATATTAATGTAATTGGTGGTGAAATGAGGAGATAGAGATGAAGTACCGGAAGTTCGGCAGGCTCGATTGGGAAGTATCGGTGCTTGGCTTTGGCGCCATGCGTCTGCCGGTGATTAATGAGAACATGGCCAAAATTAACGAGTCCGAGGCCATCCGCATGATTCGCTATGCTATCGATAACGGCGTTAACTATCTGGATACGGCCTACATGTACCACATGGGTAAAAGTGAGCTCCTGGTCGGCAAAGCCCTCAAGGATGGCTATCGTGAGAAGGTAAAGGTGGCCACCAAGCTCCCCGCCCGCATGATTGATTCGGCTGCCGACTTCGACCGCATTTTCAACGAGCAGCTTCAGCGTCTGCAAATGGACAAGGTTGATTTCTACCTCATGCATGGACTGGACAAAGACAGCTGGCATAAGATACGCGACCTCGGCGTGCTCCGCTGGGCGGAAGGGCAGGTAGCTCAGGGACGCATTGACCATCTGGCTTTCTCTTTCCACGACGAATATAAGGTCTTCAAGGAGATTATCGATGCCTATGATAACTGGGTCTTCGCCCAGGTGCAATATAACTATATGGACGTCAACGAGCAGGCCGGCCGCCGCGGCGTCGAGTATGCCGCGGGCAAGGGAATGGCTATCGTCGTGATGGAGCCCCTCCGCGGAGGCAAGCTCAGCAAGGAACCCCCGGAGTCGGTAGCTAAAATACTGGCGGGCGCACCCCGCCGGCTCAAGGCGGTCGAGTGGGCATGGCGGTGGATATGGAACCAGCCGGAAATCTCGGTGGCCCTCAGCGGCATGAGTACCATGGAGCAGGTCGTGGAAAACGTCGCCCTCGCCGACCGCTATGCCGTGGGTAATCTTTCCGCCGGGGAGATGAAGTTATACGACAAAATCCGCAAGGCGTATAACAGCCTGAGTCCTGTCCCCTGTACCGGCTGCCGCTACTGTATGCCCTGCCCCAATAAAGTGGAAATCCCGCGCATCTTTCAGATGTATAACGACGCCGTCATGTACGATGACACGCGGACAAGCCAGATGATGTACAGTGGCCCCTTCGCTTTCCAGTCCGACCAGCGTGCCGATAACTGCGTTGAATGCGGCGAATGCCTGGAGAAATGCCCCCAGAATATCGATATCCCCGAATGGCTCAAGAAAGCCCACGAAGTCCTCTATGTGGAGACTCC
>CAZPQB010000236.1:0-3469 GCA_964588605.1 uncultured Dehalococcoidaceae bacterium
TTGGCCGTACGCATTGGCGGCCCGACTTTTCGGGAGGAGTTTACAGGGATAATTTCCCAGGCGCATGGTAGCCCCTTTCGCTTTTACCTTCTTCTGTTCGGGGAGAAGGTCAATAACGGGATAGCTGGTAGAGGGGTCAAACTCGGTGGAATTGGGCTTGTCGGAGCCGTAGACATAGCGGGCGAGTTCAATCACCATGACATGCAGGCCCAGGCATAAACCCAGGTACGGGATTTCGTTTTCACGGGCGTATCTGGCTGCCTTTATCTTACCCTCGATTCCCCTCTCGCCGAAGCCTCCCGGGATAATGATGCCCTGAGCGGAGCGCAGCAGAGAATCGGCTCCATTCTTATCAAGTTCTTCTGAGTGGACCCAGAGCAGGTTAAGCTCTCTTTCGTTATAGAGGGCGGCGTGGTAGAGGGCCTCGCGTACCGAGAAATAGGCGTCATTCAGTTCTACATATTTGCCGACGAGGGCAATATTAACCGGCTCATGCGGTGTTTTCATGCGTTCCACCAGCCCCCGCCACTGCCGCAGGTCAGCCGGGCGTGCCCTGATGCCGAGCTTCTCCACGACTATCTGTCCCAGGCCGGACTCTTCAAGTATCAGTGGAATCTCATATATGGTATCTACTGTAGGCAGGGGGATAACCGCCTGTCGCTCCACATCGCAGAATAAAGATATTTTGTCCCTTATCCCCTCCGCTATCGGATGGTCACTGCGGCATATAATAACATCTGGCTGAATACCGATACGGCGTAACTCGTTGACGCTGTGCTGGGTGGGTTTGGTCTTAAGCTCCCCGGTGGAGTTGAGATAGGGGAGAAAGGTAACATGGATGTAGAGCACGTTGTTTCTGCCGACATCATTCCTCATCTGCCGGATAGCCTCAAGGAATGGTTGCCCCTCAATGTCGCCCACGGTACCGCCCACCTCGATAAGAATCACATCAGCCTGCGATTTCTCCGCCAGCTTCTTGAACCTGTCCTTAATCTCGTTGACTAAATGAGGCACAATCTGTATGGTGCCGCCCAGGAAGTCGCCCCGCCTCTCCTTGGTGATAATGGCGCTGTAGATTTGCCCCGACGTAACGTTGGAATCGGCGGTAAACTCGGCGTCGATAAAGCGCTCGTAGTTTCCCAGGTCAAGGTCGGTCTCCGCCCCGTCCTTGGTAACGAACACCTCGCCGTGCTGATAAGGCGACATCGTGCCCGGGTCGACGTTCAGATATGGGTCAAGCTTCTGTACTGACACGGTAATCTGACGACTCTTCAGAATTGTACCAATCGAGGCGACAGTGATTCCCTTCCCTACGGAACTAACCACGCCTCCCGTAACAAAGATATATTTCGGCATACACGAGAACCAAATATCTAAGAAATCTGGAATACTTCCAGTCTTATCCCTGCGAATTACCTGGGAATTGGTTCAAGACTCTGTAATAAAGTGCCTCTGGAATTACTATTTGCACTATTTGTTTAGAAATAGGAAAAGACTGCTTAACAAGTGGGGGGTTTCTTTCTATTATAGGGACGAATGGCTCGTTTGTCAAGCTTTCTTGGCTGAAATCCAATTGACACCCTCAAGGCGCCAGTGTAGACTATGTATTGTGTCTGATTCCTCTCCAAGGAGAAAGTTTAAATGAGTTTCTTGAGCCAGACTGACCCCGAAATAAGCCGTGCCATTGAGCTGGACAAAGAACAGCAGCGTCATATGATTAACCTTATCGCTTCTGAAAACTACACCAGCCGCGCCGTGCTGGAAGCCCAGGGTTCGCACCTGACTTATAAATATGCGGAGGGCTATCCCAGCCACCGTTATTACGGTGGTTGTGAGAACATGGATACCATCGAAGAACTGGCCGTCAAACGTGCCAAGGAACTATTTCACGCCGAACATGCCAATGTCCAGCCCCACAGTGGTTCCCAGGCCAACATGGCGGCATATTACGCCCTGCTGGAGTATGGAGATACCGTTCTGGCGATGGACCTCACACATGGCGGGCATCTCACCCACGGTTCACCTGTCAGCTTCTCGGGCAAGTCCTATAATTTCATCTCGTACGGTGTCAATCGGGAGACCGAACGTATTGATTACCCGGAAGTCGAGAGGCTGGCTCTAAAACATAAGCCGAAGCTGATTGTGGCCGGAGCTACTGCTTACCCCAGAATTATCGACTTCGAGCGCTTCCGCCGTATTGCCGACTCGGCTGGGGCCCGCCTTATGGTCGATATTGCCCACATTGCCGGGATGGTGGCGGTGGGACTTCATCCTACGCCGGTGCCTTATGCTGACGTCGTGACCTCAACCACGCATAAGTCCCTGCGCGGCTCGAGCGGCGGGTTCATCCTGTGTCGGTCGGAACTGGCCAGCGCCATAGACTCTGCGGTCTGCCCGCAGATGCAGGGGAAGCCGCTCATGCATGTCGTCGCTGCCAAGGCGGTTACCTTCCACGAGGCCATGCAGCCCGGTTTTTTTAATTACCAGCGTTCCATCCTTGACAATGCTCTTGCCCTGGCCACGGAACTCCAGCGGTTGGGCCTCCGCCTCATATCCGGCGGCACCGATAATCACCTTATCCTGGTTGACCTTACTGATAAACGAGTAACCGGCCGGCAGGCGGAGGAGGCTCTGGAAAACGCCGGTATCGTCGTCAACCGGAACGCCATTCCCTTCGATACACGCCCACCGCTGGTGACCAGCGGCATCAGGCTGGGTACACCGGCCATGACTACGCGCGGCTTTGGGAAAGAAGAAATGAAGCTCACCGCGGCATTGATTGTCAGGGTAATAAGCAGTCCCGCTGACCAGAAGGTACGGAATGAGGTAAGGCAGGAAGTGGCGGAGATGTGCCGGCGCTTCCCCGTGCCTGGCATTGATGACTGAAATTATAGAAACTCAGGTTGAGGTATATAAAAGAGAGAATTGTTCCGGGTATTGATGATAAGAAGGCAATAATTGGGCGCCCGTAGCTGTTTTCTCCCCACCTCCCCGCCTCCTTTTCCGGCATCTTTTTTCCCACCCACCCGCCCTCGCGGCATTAACAGCTTGTCCCATAGTTTTCTCCCCGCCTCCTAAAGAGAGTCTAAGAGAGGCTTCGCCTCTCTTTAAAAAATCTTCCCCCTCTCCAAACTGGAGACAGTATGAATAGCGTGTTCAATATGTTTGGAGAGGGGGACCAAGGGGGTGAGGCAGACAAAATGTCTCACTTTCCTATCTTTTCTCACCCGCCCGCCGTCGCGGCATCTGCGGATAATTCCGTTAATATATCCCCGCCCAGTCTCCCCCCTTTTTCAAAGGGGGATTTATTCGCCTTTAAACATCACCCTAGCTGGGGGGAAAAGGAGGCGGCGTCTTTTTTGATTATTCACGGCAATTGCCATTTTTAAATAAAAGCTCCAATCAGCAAGATTCCCATTGTAAAAATTCCCCCTTCCTTTTTAAAGGAAGGGGGCTAGGGGGATAGATT
>CAZPQB010000237.1:0-3463 GCA_964588605.1 uncultured Dehalococcoidaceae bacterium
CCGGGGCGGAACTGACCACGATGGAAGCCACCGGAGTCCTGCGTATCGCTACCGGTCTCAAGCACAAGTGGTATACCGGCGCCGGCGACGCCAGCTACGAGAACGTCCCCCTCGTCGATGCCAACGGCAAAAGACTGCCCCTGCCGATACAGGGCTGGGTAGATGCCGGCGCTATGGTCCCTACCCCCGAAGTCGAAAAGAAAATCCGAGAAGGCATTATGAAAGGCGAATACGCGCTGCCGTTCTACGGTGATTTCCCGGCCATGCCGGAGGTCGAGAGAAACGCCACCTGGAAACTGATGCTGGGAGAAGAATCTACGACGAAAATTATTACCAAGACCTTCAACGATGCCGGCTATGACCCGGGCCGTGACTTACTCCAGAGTTACAGATTTATTGAGGGCGTCAGTTTAGCGCAGTGGGGGGAGGCCGGTTATGGCGGTAGCCTGCTGGTTGACTGGAACTTGAAGACTACTCTCGATGGGCTGTATGCCGCCGGAACACAAATGTTTGCCCCCGAGGACCATAGTTATGCAGCGGCTACCGGCAGGTATGCCGGCCGGAAAGCTGCAGCGTATGCCCGGCAGGTCGGTGAAGCCAAAATATCCCGTGAGCAGGTCATTCGTGAGAAAGCCCGGGTTTATGCCCCGGTAAAGCGTAGCAGCGGCATGGATTGGAAAGAGCTGCATGCCGGCATTGCGAGGGCCATGCAATACTATTGCAGTGAATTTAAAACCGAGTCTCTTCTGAATATGGGTCTCAGTACCCTCAGCAAAATCGAAAAGGAATCGGTGCCTTTACTGTTTGCCCTGGACCCGCATAAGCTGATGCGCAGTCTGGAAGACCTCAGTCTTTTAACTTACGCTCAAATCATCATTCACGCTTCGCTGGCGCGCAAGGCCAGCAGTATCCCGCTGAATTTCCGGAGGATAGACTACCCGACTCTAGACCCGCCGGAGTGGAGGAAATATCTTACGATTAAACTAAAAAACGACAAGGTCAAAACCGGGGAATTACCGCTGGCCTTCTGGGGTAACATGAAGAAACAGTATGAAGCCTGTAATAAAGACTATACCGGTGTGTATAAGGGGAAATGATAGTGTTAAAACCAAAACTGTACCTTATTATACGACCCGGCTTTTGGAGGAAAAGATGTCTCAGGGAAAAATAAGCGCTGTGCCTAATGTGGCTACACCGAGTGCTCCGGTAGTTTTTAATCCCGATATCTGCGACGGGTGCAACACCTGTGTCGAAGTTTGCCAGATAGATGTGTTCATGCCCAATCCGGAGAAAGGCAAACCACCTATCATATTGCATCCTGATGAATGCTGGTATGGCGGCTGCTGTGTTAATGATTGTCCCCGTCCCGGGGCTATCACATTTAAATGGCCGCTACCGCTACGAGGGTACTGGAAGAACAAGGCCACCGGAGAAATCCATCAAATCTAGTAACTTGGTACATTTGAAGAAGCGCGACAGCAAATATACTGACGAAACCAGCTGGAGCTAATCCGCTCTTTTCGCATGATTCGATATGATTTCAGGTTCAAGGATAAATAAAGGATTTGACTAGAGTTCTTCATCGGCTCCAATCATATTTTCTTTGACTATTTACATAACAAGCCGAGTACTTTAACTAAGTGGAAAATGTGTCACTTTAGGTCGGGCTGTTATCAATGCTGTGACATGCACCAGGCTTTGGTTTTATTAGCATAATCTGTTACTTCCTTGTTAGTCCTGAAATCTTGCTCCCCACAATTATCATAGTGCGTTATTTCATCGATATCTCTAACGATTTTGGGATCAGGTGGATTAGCTGCATAACCAACTACCATCATGTCATAAATCGTTAGGACTTCAGGGATGCCGATTATCTCTTTTATGGCACGCTCAGCCTCCGGACGCGATGTTGCGGTATACCATTGTGATGCCAGCCCCAGTGCGGTGGCCGCCAGGTGCATGTATAAAAAGGCGTTAGCCAAGCTGGAGCAATAAAGATTGGCTACCTGTGCTTTGTTTTCAGGGGTGCGACTAGGCAGGCCAATACTAGCTCTCCAATCGCACAAAAGTAAAATAAAGACAGGTGCATCCTTGAAGCTCTTTCTGGGCAAGGCCTCTTTGAGAGGGTCTTTTATGGGTGGCCCATATTGTTCGAGTGCGGCTACTATTTTGGTTTTTACGTCTTGGTTCTTGATAATAACAAATTCCCAGGGTTGGGTATGAAAAGCTGATGGAGCCCAGCGCGCCACTTCGATGATCTTGGTAATGTATTCATCAGGTACCGGATCAGACGTAAACTGGCGTATGGTGCGCCTTTCTTTTACTAGGTGTAGGAGAAAATCATATTGATTAACATTATCCATCAAGAGTCTCCTTATATATTTTTTTAGTCGTACTTTGGTATAGTCATCCGCCAAAACATTATGGTAGAGTCGAGAATAAGTTTAGCATATTTTAGGGAGTTATGTAATTGTAAATCATATAGGTATTATTGTGATTATATTTCATATGTACATGGACAACTGAAGATTGTTTTATTACTTCACGAAGAAAAAAAGTAAAATATTTAGTTGCCTTACAAACGTTTCGCTTTTGGACTCAAGTTGATTTTTCTATTTAGTATAGCTATATTTAACAATACACTCGAATGGAAAATCCAGTTAGGAGGTGAAAAATGCCTATTGTACACGTAGACTTTTGGGAGGGTGTTGGAGAGGAAAAAGTCAAAACGATGATAAGGGGTATCACAAATGTTATGGTGGATTTAGGTGTCCCAGAACATGCTGTAGAAGTAATCGTTTATGAAATTCCCAAAACGCACTGGGGCGTTGGTGGTGAGCCAGCTTCAGAAGCACTCAAAGACGTATCACCACCCAAGTAACGTCTCACCTCACCCTTTCCTAAACAAAGGTTCACTTTTCATTGCGGCGTTTGCTACCTTCCGGGTGGTTCGTAATCTGGCTCGTTCTTCTATTATAAGCGTCGACCCTTATGTGCTTGAAGGATGTGTTTATGTTTAGATGCGGAGCACAACCCATGGCCAAACCAGCAGTAGCCTACGGGTGAATAAGACTCAGTTTTATTCAAACGCATTCTCTATAGTGCCATCTTATGCTATACTTCGCACAGGGAGGAGCGTATCCCCATGTTTATAATACGTGCCAAATGATGCCTACTTACAAAGAAGAAAGGAGATACTAATATGGCAAAATATTTGATAGAGGAGACTCTAACATCCGAGAATTACGCAAATATGTTGCGTAATCCTGAAGACCGTACCAAGGTTCTCAAATCCCTTTTTGCGACCATAGGGTGTAAACTGGAAAGTGGTTACGCCTCAGGTATCGAGAATAAGGCCTATCTGATAGTCGAATCTCCTGACCTGAATACCATATACACGGTAGGTGCGAATTTTTTAGCTAGTGGGGCAGCTTCAGCAATCAAATATATTCCGCTAATATCT
>CAZPQB010000238.1:0-3459 GCA_964588605.1 uncultured Dehalococcoidaceae bacterium
TTCCCATCTGCATACTTCAAGATAGATGTCGCCGCTCCCTCTTTAATCCTGTGTCTTGCTTCCCTGGCCAGCGCGGTACCTGAAGCCAACGTCTCCCAACACCCCCTGTTGCCGCAGTTACACTGTGGGCCCTCATCGTCAATGACCATATGCCCCAGCTCCCCGGCCGTACCAGTGGCACCGGTGTAAATCTTGCCATCGATAATTATGCCGCCTCCTATGCCGGTACTGACTGTAATATAGATAGAATTGCGGGCGCCTTTGCCGGCCCCAAAATACAGTTCCCCCACCGCAGCTGCATTGGCATCATTAATAAGGAAAGCCTTCTTCCCCAGCTTTTTCTCAATAATATCGCGCAGAGGCACATCCTTCCAGCCAGGGAGATTGGGTGAAGTAAACAGAATGCCTGTTTCTGGGTTTGATAAGCCGGGGGCTCCCAGCCCTATAGCAGCAAGGTCAGCAGCGGATATGTGGGCTTGGTCAAGGGCCCGGCCTACGGATTCCAGAATCGACTTCACCACGACATCCTGACCTTCTTTTGCCGGCGTGATGCTGTGATCGCGCGACAGCATCTTGCCCTGCGTGTTAGCAACCGCTGTTAGTATCTTAGTGCCGCCGAGGTCAATGCCAAGGATCTTGCTATCAGGATTATCGCTCATTTCTAGTACTCCTATCGGACAAATTGCAGAAGGCATCTATACCGACGTAGCGTCCTAGCTGACCCAACTCCTCTTCTATTTCCAGAAGCCCGTTGTACTTGGCCACTTGCTCGGAACGGCAAGGGACACACCTTAATCTGATGGTAATACTCATAGGTCATGCAGGCTTTATGTTCAGCCACAACGTCGGCGTTGACTACCTCGCCAACGAGAATGGTGTGTGTGCCCACATCCATCTCTTTGGTGACTCTGGCTTCCAGATGAGAAACGGCATTAGCTATGACTATCGGAGCACCGGTCTCGCCTATCTTATAGTCAATACCCTCAAACTTATCCATGTCCCTGCCCGATTCGAAGCCAAAGCGGCCAAGAAAAATGAGAGGAGTGCTCTGGCAGAGTACAGAGGCAGAAAAGACCCTGCTTTCCTTGATGAACTTCGGGGTTAAGTCATTTCTGTTGATGCTTACGCAGTAGTGGGGAGCTCCGAGTTTACCTGGAATACCGTATTGGCAATCTGACCATTGATCCGAGCACCTTTCTTCGAGGTTACCAGATACACGCCGTGGCGTACTTTCTAAAGAGCCTTAACATTTTATTCTTAGGCCCAAAAGTAGTCTCTGATTTTTGCCAATTCCACACTATATTACTTTTCGTGCAAGGGCATGTCAAGTTTCCCCTCGTCCCCTAATGAGTCTCGGCTTTCCTTTCTCAATGGGTGGAGCATTCTGCCACATCTTAGACACTACGGATTCTCATTACGACTTGAAAGGATGTTCCAATATCATCGTCTATCCTGTGTAGACTCATAGTGTCATTCCGGAGTTCGACGCGCAGGTCGGTTACGCGGTTCAGCTGGACGGAGGCGCTTGTTTTTCAATGTCTTGGGATGCGCTGACATTTGGGATTTCTCACCTTCTCGACCAGTTATGCCTCTGAGTAGGAGTCCTAGGATATCAGCACCAGTGATAACGCGGTTGGTAGCTCCCCAGACGAGTATGATATCTTTGTCGATTACGTCGTCCCCAGGTCTATCCGGTTTCACCTTCAGGTGCATGATTACCTCTCCCAATGGGGAGGTTGTATCGCTGATGATGATTGGCCGATGGCAGTATATGTACGGGTTGACTTTCCCTTGGTGGAAGAACGCAGCTCGCAAAAACCCATCTGAGTCCAGAACTAACTTAGGTTTGCCGGCGGCGTTGGAAATGATCACCCACTTTTTCCCTGAGGCTTCAACTTGCTGAAGGAAAGGGTCTGAAGGGGAACCTTGGAACTTGGGGAACACAGGCATATCCTTAACAAATGGCAGGATGACTACACTCTTCGGATCCAAAGGTTCACCCTCCTCAGCTACCAGCATGTCATCCATAGCCAAGAAATTCAAGGCACCCTTCCCCTCCACATGATCGATATCAGTCTCGCTTGCCTCCATGTGTTTCTTGATAAGTTCCCGAAGGTCTCGCTCACGAAAATAGTGAATTCCTTCTGGTCCAAGCCAACGATCTAGTAGCATAGCAGGTGGTTTGGCGACAGGGTACAAGATGATCCGGTAGAACTTGAGAGCTGGTTCGAACAATGATGCCATTCGCAATGCATGCCTGGAAAAGTACGCCTGTGGCATGATCTCTCCGAGAAGGGTGATAACTACGGTGGAAAACAAAAAGGCTGAAACGCCAGCTAGAACTGAATCAGAAAGAAGGGTCAGGAGCACATTGATACCTACGTTTCCCCAGAGAACTGTCGTTAGAAGAAGATTTGAGTCCTTCCTCAAAGCTAGGGTTTTCACTGCGTGCGGATTCTTTCTTGATGCTTCCACCTCTAACCGAAGTCTGCTAACGCTGAACAGCGCCAAATTGAGGCCGGAAAACATTGCAGACTGAGTAATACAAAATCCAATACCTATCCAGATTAGTGCATCCATAGGCTATGCCCCCCATAGGCTGAGACGGAGTTTTCAACACATCTTTCCTGATCATCATTAGGAAGTATTGCCGTGTGGATTCCATTCTTGCTTTCAGCAAAGAGAAACGCCTCTCTGATTGAATCAAGTGGGAATCTGCGCGAGACAAGGTCATCAATTCTCAGTAGTCCTCTGGCTAACATATCAAGAGCTTCTCTATTGCCATCTATCTCACGCCCCAAGATGTGAGGCAGCTTTATTCTGGCGTTACCATAATGGTAGGTTCGGAGGCCAGTTCCGCAAATGGAGCAAACCTTCACCTTAAGGACTACAGATCCCGGCTCCAACAACTGAGGGTCAGACACTTCCTTTACCTCAGGCTCTCAATGACCTCCAAGACACCAACTTTCATATTGCCTCCAATGGCTTCAGGTTAGGGCATCTGCCTTTGGTGTTCTGCCAACTGCTACCGTGCCTTTCCCTGTCTGGCTACTGCTTCCATTGCCTCTTTGACCTCTTCAGGATCGCCGAGGTAGTAGCTCTGCTTGGGTTTCAAATTCTCGCCTAGCTCGTACACCAAGGGAATTCCGGTGGGGATGTTAAGACTTAGTATGTCTTGGTCGCCTATACTATCGAGGTATTTGACCAGTGCCCTCAGGCTATTGCCATGGGCTGATATTAATACTCGCTTCCCTTCCTCTATCACTGGCGCTATTACTTCATGCCAGTAAGGTAAGACTCGGTTTGACGTGTCCTTCAAACTCTCAGTTAGAGGTAGGTCTTTTGCATCAAGGTCGTGATATTTGGGGTCATTTCCGGGATACCTCTCGTCTGTCCTATCCACAGCCGGTGGCTGGACATCATAGCTTCGTCGCCATATCAAGACCTGCTCCTCACCAA
>CAZPQB010000239.1:0-3458 GCA_964588605.1 uncultured Dehalococcoidaceae bacterium
GGCAACATTCTAAGCAATTGTTATCTGAGTTGCATAAGCCGGGCTATCGTTGGGAAAACCAGCCCTCCTTTTCCATCACATTCATCGAAGTCCTGTTGCTCGGGCCATCTCCCCTAGCTACATAAACACCAACGTCCTTCCCAACCGCTTGCGCTATCTCTGCGATATTTCCATGTGTAAATCCTGGGCAGAGGAGAATGGAATGGATGCCTTCCTCTTTAACAAGATTTTGGCACACTTCAACTGCTTGACCTTGATCCTTGACCACCCTTACAAAGAGTTTGTACTTGGGTGTTTCAATCACGCACCGGTGCTTCTCTGGCTCCGCATCAGGGGCATGGGCAAGGAAGACTACTTTAAATGCCATATTCATATCTCCTATTGCAATTCTTATGTGGATGGGCTCGGGTATCACATTTAATCGCGGTATAAGCAAATCCCGGTTTCGCCTAAGCCGTTGCCACAGGTGGAATTATAGCACCTACTACAACGACTATAAAACTGGGAATGGTGGCTCGTGACCTATCAAGGAGAGGCACTCGAAAACCCGCCAGAATCCCACATCAGTCATGGCTAAACAATCCGCCCTAATGTTCAGAAACCAGCATTTATCCTGTGTCTCTCACAGGCCCTTACGCAGGCATGAGGTTTAAGAAGACATCTAAGGCCCCTCTTATTTTCACATAATATGCATGTCGGTCTTTCAACTTCAAGAGATTGAGATATGCCTCCCATTCCCATAGGTCATTTTTCCTGTGGTATAGGCGATAAGACACCCCGTCTGATACAATCAGCCGCGAGCAATTAGGGAACTTTAACTGATAGTTTTTAACCTGCCGCTCTGCATATGATAACCCTTCCCACATCCGCTTCGATTCTAAGATCATAATGCAGTCTTCCTTCGTAGCCTTCTTATCGTAAGCTCGGGTGAAAAACGCAATATCCAAGTTGTTCCATTCAATCTTCATTTTCTGCTCTGACCATCCGAGTGCAAGTAAGACCGGTACAATCAGAAAGGTACGTGTCTCGTGTTCACTTATATCAGAGCCATGATCCTTATACCACCTGGCAAGTCTACGAACATAGCCTATTGTCTGCACAAGTCTTTCAGCATCTACCGCTCTTAATCCACCATCCACCAAACCATCCACCAGTTCTTCCTCAGACACCTCTTCTGGGAGATCCGGTAGATGCTTAGCTTTGATTGGTTCGCCTATTTTCAGAAGTTCACGCGCCTTTTTTTGAATTGTCGGGTTATGCACTTCAATGAAGGTGCCTCTCGAAAGTCCTTTCACATAGATCTGCGAAGGCGGCTTGACCCATGCCACCTTTCTGCAGTGTTGAAGATCCCAACCTTCGACGTCTTCGAACAAATCTAAGTACTCGTACTCCCCTTTAACAACCCCCACGGCTACTATTTCCCACTGTGTCCCATGTGGCTTTTTTAGAACTACTATATCTTCCAAGTTAACTCTTTCCGCAAAACGCACGATTTGGTTTCGCCAATCGCGATGTCCTCTGTAATAGCTCTTTCGCTCGGAAAAGGGTCCCGGATCGCCAGCTCCGACCAGCATAACGCCAAAATCGGTAAATACAGAGGAATAGTCCCGAGAACTCTCTCCAGCTGCAACTTGCCAAAAACTCATCCTACCCCCCCCTTCCTTACTGCTTCTCTAAGATTAGGCTCATGTCAACATAAAGCAACAGCCGATTTAGACTGAGAAGACTAAGCCTCGGCTAAATTGTAATATAGTTCCAGTCAGCTAGCAATGATGGCAGTACCCCATATTAGTGTTTCCGAATTAACAGGCTTCGGGGCACACAAACCGATAAAAGGTTCAACCGGTGCGTCATAAAGTACTAAAAAGTGACGGTTGTACTCATCATCTGGGTAAAATAGTACGTGGCAACGCAATGCCGTCAACTTTTAGTTAATACTCCGGCTTGGCATTGAGAAGCGGCGAGGGCACTAATGGGAATTCAAACTTGTATGTATATACCACAGACCGAATGAGATCGGTCAGCCAGCTTGGTGCGTTTGGAGCAACGTACACAGTCTGAACCAATAAAGGCAAATTTACGGGTAGCAGAACACCCGTATCTATGGTTTCCTGCGAGAAATCAAGACCTCTAGGACCAGGTTCCGGGAGCCTGACTGTGATAGCTCGAAGTTCCTTTTCGTGCTCATAACTAGCCCTCTTATGCAAGAACGGACTAAGGATGTCAGCATTCTCAATTACTTCATGGTCGTAATTGATATAAGTGACTTTCCCTATGTAAACATCGGCCTCGGCTTGTGCGAAGGAATCTCTCAATCTCTGGTATGTGGACTGTATGGCGATACCTTCGTTACTCTTAAGATATAGACTCCACATCGCCGCCGATTCATGCTCACTTATATGCCAGCAATTAATCGCGACATAATGAGACCAATTGCGCCTAACCTCTGACGAGCCTTTAAGCAGTCTTGTGATAATAGGCTTATCTTTGTCAGAAACGCGTGGGATATTCGCTCTTGCAATGATATTCATTTTCGGATAAGAACCCTCGAAGGGGTCTTCGAATCTGTCCGCTCTGGTAAACCAGAGAGACTTAGAGTCTAAGAGAGCCACGAACTTCGTGAAATCCATATAACGCCATATCTTCACGTTAGCGTCATTTGGGGGAATAAATGATGGGTGTTCCTTATACATTGGTAGCGAGCGGACCTTTCTTTGAGCCAGCCAGCAATTGATGGACTCGTTGTTGCCAACCTTGTCGGTGGATGATTCGGTCCACCTGAAGTTCTTGGCTCAGTATTTCGGCCTTCGTCTTTTTTGAGAGGTTTTCCCAGTTTTCCGCAAAGACGTAGGTGGCGTTGCCAAAGTACATGCTCTCCAAGACGAAGAGGTTCCTGTCCGTAAACCCAAGCACAATGTAGCCGCGGAATCCAGCCTGCCCGACGGCGTAAAACGCTGGCCCGTAGCTGTTTATCACTTCTAGTCTATATTCAATGACCTTGCGGTTGCCAGCGGTGACGTACTGTAGCAATCGATCAATTTGGCTCTTGAGTCTTGGCCAAGGATACTTTCCAGGCGGAAGTATGCGCCAATTAAGCCGTCGCAGAGGAGAAGATACCATCTCCTCGAGAGAGTCAGTGAAGACTTCGCAACGGCCGAAAATTTCTAGGAAAAGGTTGATTATATGAATAACAGAGTTCTTGCTAGAAGTGTTCAATTCGATTGGCGGCGATAACACTGCGTGCTTGCCCGAGGCGGTCTTCCCTATAGTTAATTCAACCGATGGTGGTGGGACAAACGTCCTGGGGTAGCGCTTATATGGGACATCAACGATTTGGGATTGCTCTTCGGTGTCGTAGCGACCTCGCCATTCCTGCCAATGCCACTCAGCCTGACGGTAGGCAGTCTCCATAGGCTGGTCCTTATGAACAACCACTTTGCCATCGGCATTGTACCTAC
>CAZPQB010000240.1:0-3424 GCA_964588605.1 uncultured Dehalococcoidaceae bacterium
TAAAGTCTACCTGCTATATGGAAAATATCCTCGCCCGGATGGCAGCCAGAGCTGCGGGATGCGATGAAGCTATCTTGCTCAATGAACAGGGCTACCTGGCCGAAGGCAGCACGACTAATATCTTTCTGGCGAGTAATGGAGAGCTCATCACTCCCTCTTTGGAAAGTGGCGTACTGCCTGGAATCACCAGAGAGGCAGTTCTGGAAATAGCTCGGGCTGCAAATATCCAAACCCGGGAAAGACAGGTGGAATTAAAAGAGCTAACTGAGGCTGAAGAAGCCTTTATCACCAATTCTATACTGGAACTTATGCCCTTGACCTGGTTTGAGGGTAAGCCCATCGGCACAGGTAAACCCGGCCAGCTAACCAGAAAATTGATAGCCTCCTATAGAAAACTCATAAACGAGGCCATAGTAAGCAGGACGATAACATCTGGAGGCATTGACTAAAGGCACATCGAGGGATAGGATATGATTAGCGAAGGAGTTTTGACTGATATTCTTGGGCATGGTGGATTGATCTGAACAAATTCATACCACCATCTGAATGCCCTTGGGAGGTTAACATTATGCTTGAATATGTTCCCACAGGTATCCCTGGCGTGGAAAAAATTCTCGGAGAGAAAGGCATACCCAGAGGTCACAGCATCTTAATTGCCGGGGGGCCCGGCAGTGGCAAGACCACCTTTGCCATCCAGTTTCTCTATAAGGGAGCTACAGAGCACGGCGAGCCAGGCATCTATATATCATTGGACGAAGACCCTGAGGATGTGAAGAAGAACATGTCGAAATTCGGGTGGGATCTGGACGAACTTGAGAAGGAGAAGAAGCTTGCCTTTATTAATGTCTCGCCGGTTCGCGTGGCACCCTCTGAGAAGGCTGGCCTCATCCAGCTAGGAATGAAGGAGTTCAAATTGATCAAGCTGCTGGAAGCGATCAGGGCAGGCATAGAAGAGGTTCAAGCTAAGAGGGTGGTCATTGACCCCATTACTATCTTCACCCTCCAATACCCCGACGAAGTTGAGCGCATATATGCTATGAGAGACTTGATAGCTGACTTCAGAAAAACTGGCTGCACTAACCTGTTGATCTCTGAGTTAAGAGGTACAGGACTGGAAAGGGAGCATCAATTTGAAGAGTATCTGGCTCAAGGGGTTATCCTGCTGCGCACAGTTATGAAGGACGACAGATTAACGCGAATGTTTCAGGTAGAGAAAATGCGTGGACTGGAGGTTGACAATCAGCCACGCCCGTATAATATAACCCATAGCGGGATAGAGGTATATCCTACCCTGACTGTCTTCAAGTAAGGAGGTGTAGATGTCCTTAGCCAAGATACAAGAACCGCCAGATAAATGCCTGATCTTGCTGGCTGGTGCTCCAGGAGCGGGGAAATCCACCTTCTGCCACCAGGTAGTCGTCAAAAGCATAGCTGCGGAAAGACCAGTCATCTTCGTCACCAGTGAGCGAAGCCCCGCTGAGGTAGTAGAGCTATTAAGTGAAAGGGGCATGGGAGGAGCGGTGGCACTAAGCTTTGTTGACGCCTTCACCGAGACAGTGGGGCTGACGTGCGCGCCGCGTTCGGACACGATATGCGCTAACTGTGCCGACCTGAATAGCCTGAGCATCGCCATCACCAAAATGCAGGCGAGAACTGGCCCAAAAGGCGCTCTTCTTGTCTTCGATTCACTCACCTCTCCCTACCTCTTTAGCGGCGTGGAGGTAGTAAAGTTCATGAGGCTCTTTCTATCTAAGTTTGCTTCTGAAGGAAACTCGATATTAGCTTTAATGGATGAGGGCTGCGGCAAGGAGGAAGACCTGGTAGCCATGATGAGCGTTGCCGACGGTATCATCAGGATGGAGATAAAAGAGAACTCAAGGATTGTCAATGTGGTGAAGCACCCAAAGGTGGAGCCGACAAGAATTGAGGTCCCCATAAAAGCCAAGCCGACAATAAATTCGGCTTTCGATTTATTCAAATCGATAGTACTTTTAGAACCGGAGCGAATGAGAAAGTGGACACGAAGCATGTCTGGACAGGCAGTGCTAAGGAGGGAAACAGGGGACTTCGTCAACCTGTTCTGGCCGAGCTTTGCCCACTGGAGTACTATGCTCTGGGACCCTAAGGGATTCCCGACGATGATATACGAGCTCAATAAGGAGGATGCTGCCTTCGCAGCGGCAAGAGAAATGCTCAAGTTTTCTCCCTGGCGTTTGGCACTTCTCATAAAGCTCGTCCTTGCCTTGCAAGCTCTGGGATTATTTCCCAAGAACTTCAGCAAGTTAGAAGATATGAAAAAATATTCAAGAATAGCCGGGGGAGGGCCATGGCAAAAAATAGCCCGGTGGGAGCGAAGCGGCAGAATCGAGTACCTTGAAGACATCTCCAAGAGTGACGAACACTACTTTAGAGTATATGAGAATGCCGACTGCTGGGGATTTGAAAACGTAGGAGCAGCAATGGCTTCTCATCTCCCCCCTCACATGGCAGGCCAGCTTGAAGGATTTGGGATGGAAGGGATTGAATGGAATGCTGTAGAGACGAAATGTATCGGGCTGGGTGATCCCTACTGCGAATTTAAGCTGGTGCCCGGTGAAATCAGCGAGCTTAGGTCCTCTCTTGAGAAAGATGCCTCGGTTGTGGAAAGGATACACGAACGGCTGATGGAACGCCTTATAGGATTTCTGCTCAATGAGAAACCCCTTGTTGACAGGCCCGGCTTTGGCAGCGATGTTCACCTCCACCTGGTCATACACGGCTTTGGTTTCCCCTATCTGACCCTGGGCGGGGAGAGATACCGCATGGCATTACGGATGGGGGGCGCCAGGGCAGGAAAGAAAGTGGGTGAGCGTCTGATGGAATCCGGACTAAACGAGGACGAAGCGGTGAGGCACGTCGTAAGTTTCTTGGAACATTGTAAGGTGGGAAAGGTTACCATGGATGAAACGATAAGAATAAGAGAGAACTGTGAGAACTTCTCAACCTGGCTCTTTATGACTACCGATGAACCATCGTGCTACTTCACCACCGGCTTCCTGAACGGCCTCTTCTCAGCGGTCAAGAACCAGCATGTCAGAGAAATAAAGTGTGTCGCCGCTGGGGACCCCTACTGTGAGTGGGAGATCAGATAGTCAGTAGCAGTGGTAGGAGGTGACAACATAGAGAAAAGAGGATTGTCGTTAGCTGAGATACAGGAGGTGCCGAGGGAGAGCCTGGTCCTGCTGACAGGGACCCCGGGAGCCGGGAAATCCACCTTCTGTCATCAAGTGGTGCTAAACGGCCTGGCCATGGACAAACCAGTCGTATTCGTGACCACGGAGCACGGGCCCACTGAGGTCATGGGTCTTTTAAGGGAAAAGGGCATGGGCGAGCTTCCGCCTAATGCGCTCAGTTTCATTGATGCCTTCGGGGAAACTGTGGGAGT
>CAZPQB010000241.1:0-3399 GCA_964588605.1 uncultured Dehalococcoidaceae bacterium
GCTGTTTATTTATACGGGATTTTTATATTCATTAGCAGGATATTTATGCCCTATTTACGGTCCTGGTGTTATAATCACATCAGAACGTTAGAAATCGATAGTTTCTCAAGTTGTTCCCCAGCTTGGAAACGACCCAGTAGATGAAGGGGCTTGGCCAGTCCTCAAGATTTCCTCCCTTGAGGATTCACCAGGTCCCTTCTCTCTTTCTAGAATAATCATTGCTTATTGCCGGTAGATAGGCTAAAATCTGAGAGTAATCGATGATTGCAGAAGGGAGCAAGCTCATGGCAGTGAGGTTATTATTCAGATTATTTATCGTTACTGTGCTGATTTCTACCGGCCTTATGGCCATGGCATGTGGTGAGTCGGAACCAGAGCCATCACCGTCGCCATCCCCACAGCCATCACCTGAACCAGCACCAGAATCAGCACCGGAGGTTAAGCTCATGAAGTGGGATTCACCGCCACAGATGATTATAGACACCAGCAAGAAATACACGGCTATCATGGAAACGGAGAAAGGGACTCTGGTCCTGGAGCTTTTCGCCAAGGATGTCCCCAAAACAGTCAACAACTTCGTCTTTCTTGCCAGAGAAGGATATTACGACGGCTCTACTTTTCATCGTGTCATCCCCGGTTTTATGGTGCAGGGTGGCGACCCGACGGGAACGGGTACAGGTAATCCTGGCTATAAATTCGAGGATGAATTTACCTCACATGGTCATGATGCCGGTGCCCTATCGATGGCGAACGCCGGCGCCAATACCAACGGCTCTCAGTTCTTTATATGCTACACGCCGCAGCATGGACTTGACGGCAAACACACTGTCTTCGGCCAGCTGGTAGAGGGCATGGATGTCCTGGAGAGTATTACCCCCCGCGACCCCAGCCAAAACCCCCAGTTTGAGGGTGATAAGATAATTCGGGTGACTATAGAAGAGAGCTGAGACTAGAGGTCTATGCCTATCGCCCGGAATATACCTTTTATGCCCCAGTAGCCGGCGTACACTACCGTCATACACTTGATGAGCTTACCGGCAAGTACGATAGCGATGTATCTCCTCAGGCCAATTCGTAATGCCCCCGCCGCCAGTGCCGCCGGATAAAAGAAGGGATTAACCACGGACGCCACAATAAATAATACTAGGTGCCCCCTCTTTTCCATTAGGCCCAGCATCCGCTCGTAGGCGGACTGCACTTTGCCGTGCTTGCTATCAACCAGTACCCTGCCCGCCCCGTGCCCCGTCATGTAGATGGTCAGAGCGCCTATAAGTTCGCCCAGCGCTGCCGATATGCCGACAAGCCAGGTATATTCCATGACACCACCCAGGGCAAAGACCACCGCCAGCATGGGTACGGGGATGATGATGGTGGCACCGCCCAGGATACTGATGATAAAAGCCCCCACATAGCCGTAGTGCTGAAGCGCACGTAATTCTCCACCATAGTAAATCACGGCTACCGCCATGAGTATCGTAAGAATAACCCCAATTATGCCAAGTAAATACGCCCACTTGGCTGACTTCTTCTCCGGGATTTTTATCGAACCGATGCCGTTGGCTTCGCTGGCAGGCTTATTAGCAGGTGCTTGCTGTTCCATAACTTCGTTATATTATACACATATAGGCAAGCCCTGTACTAATATGCGGAAAATCGAGCCTATATTAAGCTTGACTGGCAGTGGAGAGGGACTAGGCGGCGACTTCAGCCGCCGCCTTTGTCTTAAACGTAAGCCCGTCCTTGCCGAGGTCTACTTTGATGGTATCGCCTTCTTTAAGTTCGCCCCTGAGCAGTTGGCTGGACAGGGGATTCTCCACGTAGCGTTCGATAACCCGTCTCAGTGGGCGGGCTCCATATATCGGGTCGTAGCCCTCCTTGGCCAGCCACGATTTCGCCTTCGCCGTTAGCTCGATATCCAGCTTGCGTTCCGTCAGGCGACTCTGCAGGTCCTTAACCATAAGGTCAACGATATTCCTGAGTTGCTCTTCGGTAAGTTCGTGGAAGACTATTATCTCATCAAGCCGGTTAAGGAATTCAGGCCGGAAAAGCTTCTGTACCTCCGTCATCACCTTCCCCTTCATCGCCTCGTAGCTCTGTTTCTGAGTCTTGGCCTCGTCCTGACGCGTGGTGAAGCCGATTTGTCCTTCGCGCTTGATGAGCTCCACGCCGGCGTTACTAGTCATAATCACCACCGTGTTCTTGAAGTCCACCGTCCGCCCGTGGCCATCGGTCAATCGCCCGTCATCCAGAATCTGTAGCAGGGTATTGAATACCTCGGGGTGCGCCTTCTCGATTTCATCCAGAAGGATGACGCGGAACGGACGCCGCCTTACCGCCTCGGTAAGCTGTCCGCCCTCGTCGTAGCCGACATAGCCCGGTGGTGCCCCTATGAGGCGGGATACGGTATGCTTTTCCTGGTATTCCGACATGTCGAGGCGTACCATGGCATTCTCGTCGTCGAACAGGAACCAGGCCAGCGTACGTACCAGCTCGGTCTTGCCGACTCCCGTCGGCCCCAGGAACATGAAGCTGCCGATGGGTCGCCTGGGGTCTTTCAGGCCGGCCCGGCTCCTCCTGATTGCCTCCGAGATGGCAGCTACCGCCTCTTCCTGGTTTATCAATCTCTCGTGGATGCGTTCTTCCATATGCAGCAGCTTCTCGGCTTCTCCCTCCAGCATCTGCGATACCGGAATACCGGTCCAGGTGGAGATTAGCTTGGCGATGTGCTCGGCGGTAACCTGCTCATCAATCTTCTCCTGCTGGAGCCAGTCGTTTTTTGCTTTATTGTACTCCTGTTCCAGCTTCAGCCTCTCTGACCTGAGTTCGGCTGCCTGCTGGTACTCCTGCCGCTGTGAGGCGGCCTCCTCCTCATTGGTCATCTGTTTGAGGCGCTGTTCCAGGGACTTCACCTCGGGAGGTGCGCTCTCGGTGTCAATACGCGACTTACTGGCGGCTTCGTCAATAAGGTCGATGGCCTTGTCCGGCAGATGGCGGTCGGAGATGTAACGCTGACTGAGCTTGGCGGCGGCTTCGAGGGCTTCGTCGGTAATCTTGATTTTATGGTGCGCTTCATACCGGGGCCGCAGACCGTGCAG
Organism: uncultured Dehalococcoidaceae bacterium; assembly: GCA_964588605.1. Taxonomy (GTDB): domain Bacteria; phylum Chloroflexota; class Dehalococcoidia; order Dehalococcoidales; family RBG-16-60-22; genus CAZLEY01. Next base: position 3,096 of record CAZPQB010000241.1, read on the forward strand.
TATTTCTATGGTTGCCTCGATACTGGGCTCGCTGATGAACACCGGTTGCAGGCGCCGTTCCAGTGCCTTATCTTTCTCGATAAATTTGCGGTATTCGTCCAGGGTGGTAGCGCCCACGCACTGTAGTTCACCGTGAGCCAGTGCCGGCTTGAGCATGTTGCTGGCGTCGATGGAGCCTTCGGCGGCTCCCGCACCGACTACGGTATGAATCTCGTCGATAAACAGTATCACTTCGCCCTCTGACTGCCTGACCTCGTCCATGACCGCTTTAAGCCTTTCCTCGAACTCGCCGCGGAACTTGCTG
>CAZPQB010000242.1:0-3375 GCA_964588605.1 uncultured Dehalococcoidaceae bacterium
CGGCGGAATAGCCGAGGGAGGTCAGCGCTGTCAGGACCTCTGTGTTTTGTTGGACTACCTGCGTGGCCGGGGTGGCTATCCAGGCGGCGCCGATTTTATCCTTGAGCTCCAGGATGATGCGGTTGGCCACCTTCTTGCCGATGCCGGGAATCATGGTCAGCATGTCAATACTGGCCGTGGCGATTGCCATGGTAATCTGCTCGGTGCTCAGGGCCGATAACATGGACAGGGCCAGCCGGGGACCCAGTCCGGAAACGCTGATAAGGGTCTCGAAGAGCCATAACTCCTCGGCCGAAGCAAAGCCGTAAAGGGCGACGTTGTCTTCACGTAAGTGGAGGTGTGTATAGAGCTTGACCTCATCGCCGGGAGCCCCCAGCGTGCTCAGGAGGGTGGTCGGCATATATACCTGAAAGCCGATGCCGCCGACGTTAATAATCGCCTGGTCGCTGCTTAAAGACTCCAGTTTACCGTGAAGGCTGGCTATCACTTGCTCCCCTCTATTGACTGGCCAGGAGGTTACTCAGGTGAATCTCGCGCAGGTGGCAGATGGCGACCGCCAGGGCATCGGCGGCATCGTTCGGCTGAGGTACTTCGGAAAGGCCCAGCTGAAGCCTGACCATCTCCTGAATCTGCTCCTTGCTGCTGGCTCCGTAGTTGGCAACCCTCTGTTTTATCTGGGCCGGGGTATATTCGTAGGTTGGTATGCCTTGACTGGTGGCGGCCAGGAGGGCTATCGCCTGAGCCCGGCCGATAGCCATGGCCGACCTTACATTCTTGGAGATAAAGGGCTGTTCTACGGCGACCGCATCGGGCTGGTGGCGCTCGATGACTTCCAGAATCTTATGATATAAATGGTTCAGGCGCTCGGCGATTTGAAGGCGTTCCGGCCCGGTAACGGCGCCGAAATCAATAAGGGCTATCTCATCATCCTCACTTTCTATGATGCCATAGCCCATAACAAGTGTGCCCGGGTCGATACCTAATATCTTCATTTTTTCTTTATAGCCAGGGTCGGGAGAGTGAATCCCCTTAAAATCTATGCCCTTATGCTGACTGATAGCTCTCCATAATAGCGTCGGGTATGTCGGCGTTGCTGAACACATTTTGTATGTCGTCGATATCCTCCAGCTTGTCCAGAAGCTTCAGCGTCTGTGTCGCGGCTTTTTCATCAAGCCGGATCAAACTCGTGGGCACCTTGGATAGCTCACTGGTGTTTATGGGTACGTCTTGTTGCTCCAGTGCTGTCCGGACTGTTTCCAGTTCCTCCGGCTTGGTATAGACCTCCACATAATCATTTTCCACCTTGACATCCTCGGCACCGGCGTCGATGGCGGTAAGGGCCAGTTCATCGGCGTCCACGTTATCGGCCTTTATCGTAATAACTCCCTTGGAATCGAAAATCCAGGATACACAGCCGCTTTCTCCCAGGCTGCCACCGTGGCGAGTGAATATACTTCTTACTTCCTGAATGGTCCGGTTGCGGTTGTCGGTCAGCGCGTTAACCAGTATCGCCGTGCCGCTGGGGCCATAGCCTTCCAGGATTACCTCTACCAGGCTGGCGCCCTCAAGCTCGCCGCTGCCGCGCTTGATAGCTCTTTCTATGTTCTCCAGCGGCATGTTATTATCGCGGGCTTTCTGTATTGCCAGGCGCAGCCGGAAATTAGCCTCAGGGTTACTGCCGCCTTCACGCGTCGCTACGATAATCTCACGGGTCAGTTTGGTAAATAGCTGACCCCGCCTGGCATCCGCAACCCCCTTCTGGTGTTTGATTGAGGCCCATTTAGAATGCCCGGACATTGTCTTGACCTCCTTAGCCCCTGATATATCTGTCTGATAATTCTATCACTTCGTTATCCCGCGGTCAAAGAACTTTCAAAGGGGTTCTTACGCCGCCTTACTTTCTCATTGTTGTGGGGAGTGCCCGATTTCGGAGTCTGGAGCCAGCTTGTTTTTTATGCATGAGTTTTACTATAATCTTATGGAGCTATAATCGGCTAATGATTGTTAGGGCTGGGAAAACGCTTGTGGAGGATTCTTGGCGTTGAGTAGTTTAACTTCGAGCATACTTATCGGCGTCGCCATGGTTTTCTTGCTGGTGCTCAGTGTCGGCTTGCAGATGCTCCGTACCAGGCGGGCGCCGCTGGGAAAGGTTATCAGCATACTGTCCAGCGTTAGATATAATGCCAAGCTGTGTGAAAATTTCAGCTACCATCACAGCATCGGCAGATTTAGGTCGCAGGCTTGGGAGAAACACGGGGAAAAGGTGGGGTTTCTGCCTGAAGAGTTGCTTGACAACCTGTCTGAGGTATTTGATATCGTGGCAGATATGAACGTTAATATAGATTCTGCCATGAAGTTCAAAACTGACAGCTATATGGCAGCCATTGATATTTCCAAACTGAAGGGGCCGCTGGCCACCTGTGAGGAACAGCTCAAGGAGTGGGTCTACGAGAATATGAACAATCCGGCTTATCTCCCCAAAAAGAGAAGCCTGTTCCAGCGTTAAAGTATCTGCCAGATTGTGTATTTCTTCCGATTCCGGAATTTTTATTCACACAAATGCTAAGGGGGCCGTTTTTACGTTTTTTCGGGTTTAGCGGTGGATGGGGTCCCTTCGCCCACCGGCAGGTTGCCCCACTTTCGCGCGAGCGCTTCCCTTAACTGCTCGAGCTTTGCCTGAAATGAGGGGGAGGTAATGCTCTCTGTGGACATTAGCACGGCGTCTTCCCGGTTGTCCAGGTAGTAGCCGCGGCGCAGGCCCACCTGTGTGAAGCCGTACTTGCTGTAGAGTTTCTGAGCGGCATAGTTCGAGGCACGTACCTCCAGAGTCATGGTGCTGGCTTTGCGTTCTCTGGCAAGGTCTATGGTGGATATCAGCAGCAGCTCGCCGATGCCCTGGCGCTGGTACTGCTCGCGTACGGCGATATTGGTGATGTGGGCTTCATCGGCCAGTACCCAGATTCCGGAAAAGCCGATTATGTATTGTCTTTTTACCGTGGGTAAATGGCTGTCGGGTAGACGGTTTCGATTGAACCAGGGCATTATCGTGGATATCAGCTTGGACAGACCATTCGGCGGTACTGGCTGGCTTTCCTCTGCCGTCTTGGTATCGTCACAGACGACGATGTAGTGTGCCAGCTTGTTCTCTAGCTCCTGGCGGTAGTTGGTCGGCGGCCACTGCGTAGGGAACACTTCGCGGTCTATCTGAGTTACCTGCGCAAGGTCCTCTTTAACTATCCGCCGTACGGAGTAAGTCAAAGCTTAATCTCCTGGTGTACTCATTCGTGCTGGTTCCTCTTGTTCTGCAATTTTAGCACATTTCTTTCATTAATGGCATACCATAATTGCTCTTAATTATAAAAGGCATCCGCCTTA
>CAZPQB010000243.1:0-3302 GCA_964588605.1 uncultured Dehalococcoidaceae bacterium
CGCCGCATCATCTCATAGGCGAGCGTCACAAGAATCCTGGCCCCGGTACAGCCGATGGGGTGCCCCAGTGATATACCCCCGCCGTGAAGGTTGGTCTTGCCCATATCTATGCCAAGCTCTCTGATTACTCCGATTGATTGAGAAGCAAAGGCTTCGTTCAACTCGATGTAGTCAATATCATTCAGGCTGAGGCCGGCCACCTTAAGGGCTTTCTTGGTAGCCGGCACAGCACCAAGTCCCATGTAGGCAGGGTCGACGCCCCCGGAAGCATAGGAGCGGATGGTCGCCATCGGCTTGAGGCCGAGTTCCTTCGCCTTTTCCGCTGACATTACCACCAGGGCGGCACCGGCATCGGTAATTGCCGAGGCATTGCCCGCGGTAACAGCGCCGTCCGCCTTGAATACGGTAGGCAGCTTGCCCAGGAGCTCCATCGAGGTCTCCCTGGGGTGTTCATCGGTATCGAACATCTTTGTCTCTCGTTTAACCTTTACTTCAACTGGCACTATCTCCTGCTGGAATATGCCGTCCTTTATGGCTGCCATGGCCCTGTTGTTGCTCTCCAGGGCGAACTTGTCCTGCTCTTCCCTGGTAATGCCATATTTGTCAGCGATGTTCTCCGAGGTTACACCCATATGGTAGTTGTAAAATATCTCCCAGAGCCCATCGTGAACCATGCCGTCGACCAGTTCAGTGTTAAACATTCTTACTCCCCATCTGGCTTTGGGGAAGTAGTAAGGAACGGCGCTCATATTTTCTATACCGCCGGCAACGATGATATCGGCGTCACCGGCCTTAATAGACTGGGTTGCCAGGGCGATGGCCTTCATGCCGGAGGCACATACCTTGTTCACCGTGTAGGCGTTTACCTCCTTGGGGACGCCGGCGTATATTGATGCCTGCCGCCCCGGATTCTGTCCCTGACCCCCCTGAATGACGTTCCCCATGATAACTTCGTCAATATAGACTTCCTGCAGGGAATCATCCCAGTCGGCGTATTTTTTCTCCAGCTCAATTACTCCCTCGTCCTTAAGAGCATCAGGCGCGTAACTGGCGTCTCCCTTCGGTTTCAGGCCCGCCCTCTTCAGTGCTTCTTTAATGACGATACTGCCAAGTTTGACCGCCGGGACGTCCTGCAGAGCCCCGCCATAATTACCTATAGCTGTTCTGACACCACTGACAATTACAGCCTCTTTCATGATAATTTATCTCCTTTCATTCCATTTTATGGTATCCTATGTTCAATAGCTACATAAACGTACTTTTATTTTATTCACTAGAAGGTAAACAGGCTGGCACCACCGCTTACTTCAATGGCTTCGCCGGTAACGTAGCTTGATTCCTCAGAGGCCAGGAATACGAGTACATTGCTGAGTTCCTGTGGAGTACCCGTGCGGCGCATGGCCATACGTTTGACGATACGTTCCTGGAATTCCGGAGCTACCTCGTGCCAGCTACCGCCGTCGAAGACCCCGAGGACGATAGTGTTACAGGTCACGCCCTTGCGAGCTCCTTCCAGGGCGGCCGTCTTGGTAAGTCCGATAAGGCCGGACTTGGTCGTCGCGTAACTGCACTGTCCGGCCCCGCCCATGGTACCGGCAATAGAGGAAATATTGATAATGCGTCCCCATCCCCGCTCAAGCATCCCCGGCATACAGCACTTGATGGTATTGAAAGCCCCGGTGAGATTAACGGCAAGGTCACGGTCCCAGTCTTCCTTGTTCATCTTCGCTATTGTTACGGCGCGTACGATGCCGAAAGCGGCATTATTAACCAGTATATCAACCGGGCCCAGTTCATTCTCCACTTTTTCCACGCCTGCCTGGACCTCATCCAAGTCTGCGAGTTCCATCTTAACGGCTGTAGCCTTCCTCCCCATGGCCTGGATTTCTCTGACCACATCTTCCGCTTTCTCCAAGTGGCTATGGCCGATAACGGCTACGTTACAGCCAGCCCTGGCCAGCGACAGGCAATGTACCCTTCCCAGTCCCCCGGAGCCGCCCGTAACCATAGCTACTTTACCTTCAATGCTCATAGCTGTTCTCCTTTATCATTTCATACTAACGTAGCCGTGACAAATATGGATTGATACCCGCTTCAGACCGTGATGACAATAACCTAATGTGCTTATTGATATTCGTAAAACCCCTTACCTGTCTTTCGCCCCAGTAAGCCGGCCGCAACCATCTCTTTCAGCATAGTCGGGGCGACGTATTGTGCGTCGCGGAGCTCCTTATGGATACTATTTACGATAAAAAGGAGTGTATCCAGTCCGACAAGGTCGGCCAGAGCCAGCGGTCCCATCGGGTAATTCAAACCCAGGGTCATTCCGGTATCAATATCCTCTTTAGTGGCAATACCGGACTCGAGCATCCGGATGGCGTTGAGGATTTGTGGTGCCATAAGACGGTTTACAATGAAACCGGGGGAATCCTGAGCGATGATAATCGTCTTGCCCAGGGACTGGCCGAACTCCTTGGCAATGTCAAGTGTCTCCTTACTGGTGGCGGTGGTTCTGACTACCTCCAGAAGTTTCATAACCGGTACCGGATTGAAGAAGTGCATTCCCAGTACGTTGTCCGGTCGTTTGGTGGCGGCCGCCATGCTAATGATTGAGAGGCAGGACGTATTGGTCGCCAGTATGGCATGTTCGGGACAGATTTTATCTATCTCGCGGAATATCTTCTTCTTCAAATCCAGGTTCTCTACCGCCGCTTCTATTAAGAAGTCGCAGTCACCGAAGTCACCGGTATCGGTTGTTCCCTTAATAAGACTCAGGGTGTTATCTTTGTCATGTTGTGTAATTCTTTCTTTCTGTACACTCCTGGTCTGATAGGCATCAATCGCCGCCAGTCCCTTCTGTAGAAGTTCATCACTGATTTCGGAGACTACTACTGCGTAGCCGGCCTGAGCGCATACCTGAGCAATACCGCTACCCATCTGCCCACAGCCGACCACACCGACCTTCTTTATTTCCATATTCATGCTTGCTTCTCTGTAAACTGGAGATTATTTATTGGGGGTTTTCATCAAGTAGAATGCTGGTATCAATTTTAACAGAAGGTCAACCTTGCCGTCAAAACTGGGATATTCAAAATTACGCAAATTATACCGTTGCGCGGTTGCGTTTACAGCCGTGGCATGTTCTTTCCCGGACTGGCGTAGATATTTCTCCTGACTTTTTATCTATGAAGCTATCAACATTATATTATCAGGCGGCATTGACAGCCTGATTTAATTAGTGATATATTTTTCTTTGCTGGCAGCGTAGCTCAGTGGTAGAGCAGGGGACTCATAAGCCCTTG
>CAZPQB010000244.1:0-3293 GCA_964588605.1 uncultured Dehalococcoidaceae bacterium
CGTCAGATTGTGTCTCGACGATCCGCTGCCCGTCTCTTCTTTGATTTCCGCTTCCGTTTTCGCTCTGTCACACTCGTTGGAATTAGCTTTACCTATCACTGGATCAACATGGGCTTGCTCGATTCTATTGCGCTATGGTAGTTTTACAGACAAAGAGGTCGTCAGTATTTTGCCAAACACCCACCATAGTCATATAATTGCTTCTGTACTTTGTTAGACATATCATGCATCGGGGTATGAAATGAAAATATCAGAAATACACATAAAGAACTTCAAGAGATTCAAAGATACCCATATCACTGACTTACCGAGCGTATCTAAAATTGTTATCATCGTTGGCCCTAATGGCAGTGGCAAAACTTCGCTATTTGATGCTTTCTATCATTGGTATAAGGGCAATACAGGTTTTGGTTACTCTCCCGATGAATCCTACTACGTGAAGGAGAAATCAGAAGGATTCGACCCCCGTCGAAGTGTGAATGTCATCTTTCACAATGCGGACGAGATTGCAATTAAAGATAAGAAATCTATGTACTTTAGGACGGCTTATCGAAATGACCCAGATTTCAAGATTTCAAGTTTTTCGAAAGCTCGTGCACCTCAGGAAAATATCAGAGTTCAAAGATTCATAGATGATGACAAAACAGTGTCCTTGAATTACCAAAGATTGGTATACAACACTCTATCAAGTGTATATTCTGAACAAAACAATGAAAAGACCGTTAAAGATCTTAGGGAAGAGCTCATTGGTAGGCTAAGAGCATCAATGAAAGCTGTTTTTGATGACTTGGTTGTCAATAACATTGAGGATCCTCTCGGTGATGGGACCTTCCTTTTCGAAAAAGGAACCAGTAAGTCTTTCCATTACAAAAATCTGTCTGGTGGCGAAAAGTCTGCATTTGACCTACTGTTGGATTTGATTATCAAGCTTGAATACTATGATGACACTGTGTTTTTTATCGATGAAATAGATTCGCATATGCATACCTCCCTTCAAGGAAAACTTACCGAAGAGATCTATAACATTATTCCAGATAACTCTCAGCTATGGTTAACCACGCACTCATTGGGAGTTATACGTGCTGCTAAAGATATTGAGCGTCGTAATCCGGGTAGCGTCACAATCCTCGATTTTACTGGCTATGATTTTGATATGGAGTGTACTATAAGACCTGTAAAAATTGACCGAGTAGTTTGGGAAAAGTTTCTAGAAATAGCGCTCGATGATTATTCATTACGAATTGCCCCAGAGGTAATTGTCCTATGCGAAGGTAGTTTGGAAGGTACAAGGCGGAAGAAATTCGATGCTGATATCTACAACACCATCCTAGGTAGTACAAATCCTGGCATTTCTTTCATTCCTGGAGGCTCATGTGCTGATTTAGAACGAGATGACAATAGAGAGTATCTACTTCTTAAAGAATTGTTGAAGTCCTCAAGGATTTGTAGATTGATTGATAGAGATGATAGATCGGAGCAGCAGGTAGCGGAGCTATCAAGTAAAGGACTAATAGTATTGAAAAGACGACACCTAGAGTCGTATTTGTTTGATGACGAGTTAATAACAAGACTGGTAGAAAGCACGACTCAAGAGCAAGGGAAGATCAAAGAGGCATTGGAGATAAAATCAAAGGCGATACTGAATTCAGTATCCAGAGGGAATCCTAGTGATGATATTAAATCTGCATCTGGTGAAATATACGCGGGTCTCAAAAAACTGCTGAATCTAACTAAGTGTGGTAACGAAACAGAGTCATTCATGCGCTATACCCTAGCGCCCCTTATCACACCTGACATGAAAATATACAAAGAACTTAGTCAAGAGATTATTCAATCAAACTGTTTTCCTGCGTCCTCTAAGTAGCCTACGGAGATTGACACTAGCTCCTGTTCTGTGTTCTATCCATCATTTGTTCACTCCTGATACAATGGTGTCTTAGGGCTCGGTCATATGAGAATACTCAGGAGCTTTGTCATTACTTGTGAGTTTTTCTTGAAAAAGATTGTAAAGAGACTACAAGGGTGGTTCCACTTGAGGACCATTAAGAAGACGTGGGAATGTTGGGTTCGCTTCGCCCTACCACTCGTAGCAATAGTATTGGCCGCAATCTCGATACACGACAGCGGCGTCCAACTTGAATTAGCACAGCGCATCCAGGAGATTACAGTCAGTCAGTACTTCGGAATTGAAGACCCAGCTTTAGTGTATCAGCGAATTTCTTCAGACCTAGCTAGCCTAGACAAGAAAATCGAACAAGCTGAACAATTGATTACTCAGTCTCAGATCCCCGAGGCCACTACTATAGAACTAGAGCAAGCTATAGAGCAAGCAAAATATTGGAGACAAGAGACTGACAAAGCACTATTTGAGTATAGATTGATTGACGCTGAAAGATGTGTTCGCCTCGGCCATCAATATGTGGATGAAGTACTCCGTGAATTGTCAAAAGAAGTTTGGGAGCTACCACTTGTGACTGTGACAGGAGATATCCTTTCCGTTGGAATAGCAAATTTAATCACAGGAACAACCAAAGAAGGTAAACCACTTGAGACAGTAATAGTCGCGATGGCAGATCCGCCAATCTCACCTGGTTACCCTTATAGGGTTATTTGTTGTTATGACATTTCCCCGGATGGAGCTACCTTCGACAATCGAGCCATATTCACTTTCCCCTATAACCCCGACGATATTCCTTATGGTTTTCATGAAGAAGACTTGGCGGTTGCAATATGGGATTCCGACAGCCAAGAGTGGAGCATCCTCGACCCTACCACGATAGACTTGCGGCAAAAGACTATTTCAGTCGGAGTGAACCACCTCTCATACTTTGCTCTTGTCGTACAATATCCAAAGCCAACCCAACCCATTTGGTGGATTCCCATAACTGTTGTCTTGTCTCTTTCTTTCCTTCTCGCCTTTGTTGTTGTCTCGATAACTGATCGAAGACAACAACGTGCCAGAAGGCGATTAACGTGTAAACTCTGTGGTTATCAGTGGTTTGCAAAGGTTCCAACACCTAGGCAATGCCCTAAATGCCACTCAAGAAAATGGAATACCCCGCAAATAATCTGACGACACGGCATAGCTGGCGTTTTTGGGCACAGTAATGGAGTAGCAGCGGGGGGTTCCTCGCCTGTCAAGGGCGAGCGAAGCGAGTTCATCTCGACCCCTGACACGAAGAATTTGGTCACCATTGAACGAACGTCGGGATAAACATGTCGGTGCGAGAGCTTGAGTTGCACAAAAAGCCAAAATGTTACCTATCTCCAATGTACCTCTAACTTCCGAGTTG
>CAZPQB010000245.1:0-3277 GCA_964588605.1 uncultured Dehalococcoidaceae bacterium
ATGTGGTATTTGCCAATCATAGCCTGTACTACCTCCAAAACAAAAGAAGCCCCTGGACAAGAATTTGGTAAGGATTCCCGCCTAAGGGCTTCATGGCCCTTATATCAAAGGTGCGACGCTGCACCTAACTATAAATCTCAGAACGGGCTAATTGCGCACTAACGACCAGAATCAGCCACAAGGGTGAGGCGCCGCGCGCCTTGCCTTGTCGGATGGATTCCTTTGTTGAACAAGGTCTTCAGATAAATGATCCTCTTTCGAGTGCTTTGTCGGGATCATACCAGACTGACTTTACGAAATTCTGCAATTCAGACGTGAACTTCCAGATAACCTCAGCATCAATAGGGCATTCGCGGTGTTGTCGTCTTACTTCTGAATAGTCGGTACGCTTTCCGAACGGAAGCCGCTTTGCGTGTCGAATAAGGAAGACATTGTCTATTGCGGTAAGGCGACAGTCCTCTGGCTCCATGTCGAGATATTCGACCAGCAAATAGTAGCGAGACATCGGGCAACCTTGTTTCAACCTAGCAGCGGTTCCAGCCGCCTCTTGAAACATTGTCTTGTCCAGATTGACCTTGCACTCAGCGGCTAGAACTGCCAGGGTCAAAGTGCCGCTCTGAGTGTGGCGATCCGCAAAGCCCGGATCCGTTGAGAATTTGTAAAAGATGGACTTCCCGAGAGTGAAGTCGGCATCCTTTTCCTTGATCTCAACACGTGGCCTCTCGCACAACTCCTGGATACTTGCCGGGGTGAAGGCAAGCGACATAAAAGCCCGCTGTGGCCCGACACAGAGCTCGAAGTCAGGCAACCCATCAAGAACCCTGGGGTCCACAAGCCGTATTAAGAACTCCTCAATGACAGAGTTGTCAATCTTGAGTTGCCCTTTCTGTCTGATAAGGAAAGGAGAGCCAGACCGGATTATTAACTCAACCTCAAGTTGGTCTTTGTATTGGTTGAGGAGTTTCGTCAACTCAACAACGCGGTCTTTGCCGGTACTGGTCACTTTGTTCATCTGCGCAACCCAGGATTCGTAGGCTCTCTGCGCTTCGATAAGGATTGCTTTATCCCTGTCGCTACATTTGGGATTGTTCATTGCAGCCAGAAGTTTGTCTTTGTGAGGGGTTTGCATCATCAGATAATTCCTTTCTTGCTGAACAAAGGAGAAGGAGGAATGGCATTCATTTGAGCCAAGGCGTCTTGCACATCTTCGGCAACATCACCCTTTGCCATGCGGAGAGCCTTTTCCAGGTGGCCAGTAGCCACGTGTTTAGCATTCCCAATCACTGGTGAGTGATTGGCCTTCCTTAGGACAAGAATGTCCTCTTTGATGCGCTTGCCGAAGCGGTTGGTAAAAACTCGTTCGGAAGCAGTGACTTGCTCATACGACAACAAGCTCTGGGCCAGTTCAATCAGGATAAGTGAGTTGGAAAAAGGCACTCCCCTGACCCTTGACTCACGACCAACGACCAAGACCAGAAGGCCATTTCTAGTAAGACAACGGGCAAAACTTGCCAAAGCTTCCTCCATATCTAGCGCATACTGAACGACCGTTTTGAATCTGTTGCCCCGATTCTTCCTGTTGGAGCCGATTTCACTATCTGCAACCTTAAGAATGTCAAATCCAAGGACCTCCATGATGGCTCGATAGTTCTGATGGTAATTGAACACGTTAATGTACGGAGGACTGGTTATTATCAAGTCCACTGAATCGTGAAGACGTTCGTGCGCAAGGCGGGCGTCGCACAGATCTGCTGTTAGTGGCTTCCTGGCTTGTGGGAGGTCGTGCAACTTGTTTTCGACAATGTTAAAGGCGCGATGGACCGTTGGAACAAGGTCATTATTTCCACCGTTTTCAGCGTGAAATAGACAAATCAGTGCAACAACCATCTCGTTCTTGCCTTCGATCTTCGAAAGAAGGTCGCCAGCAAAGTGGATCAGGTTGCTATAACTCTTCCGAAAGGTTGATTTTGATGAAAACAAAGGCAGGTCATGGTAGGTCCCTACGAGAGATTCGATACGCCCTTTAAGTGCGCGGCAGAGGTTCTTTTTCTCCTGACTGGACAGAGTAGCCAGCGAGATGAATCTGGCCATTGCGTAAGCTGCGGGATTGATTTCAAAACCTGTGGATGAAAGCTCGCGCCGAGCAGATTCCAGCAATACAGTGCCACTTCCACAAAAAGGGTCAAACGTAGTGCAGGTAGCCCATCCGAACGTGTCCAAAATATACTCGACGAATTCAGGAGTGAACTGACCACGCCAGTTGAAGATGTTTGCCCGTGTTTTGGTGGACACATTCAGTTTATTTTGATCCAGTTGGATTCTGCCAAACGTTGTCATCTATCTCCCTTGTATGTCATCGCGGTAGGACGGCCAGTTACCCAACCGCCCCCGCACAGAATTGGTTGACAGCTTCAGGACACACCAGCAGGTGTTATGCCGCTCCTCCTACTTTGCACACTCAAGCCTCTGCTGCTACGTAAACCTCTTGGTCTACACGGCTCCGGGCAAAGGCCGGCGAACGGGCTTCTATCCGCCGCATGGCCTGCCGATCATAGACTTTCTCACCGCAATCCGGGCATTCGTAGAATTCCAGTTCGGGCACGGTGTAGCTCTGACCACGGAACTTGCCAGTCCAGTCCCGGCACACCGGATTGATTCTATCACTGCCACAAGATGGGCAAATGCTTATTCGTAACATGGCCTCGCCTCCACTATAACGCTCTCTTGGAGGAAACAAGAAAATAATACGTCTCGGTTTCAGCCTCGGATACCAGCTTGCCTTTGGTGTAGATGACCATACCCTCAAAGTTCGTGCTCTGAATGACGTACAGATACTCCCGCTGTTTGCGAAAAGGACTGCGGGAGCGCAGCCGCTTATAAATCGCCACGGCATTGAGGATGGACTCAGCGACATCCAGCTCTGTAAGTCCATCCGCCTCCATCTCTAGCCGCGCTTTTTCACTAAAGGCATAGTGTCCTGCCAGAACCGCGCGCTTGATTCGGATCAGAATGTCACTCACCGCCTGTATCCTCTACTCTTGATGCAATGGCGAACGGCAATCGCGGTAGGACGGCCAGTTACCCAACCGCCCCCGCACAGACCTGTGCTGAGCTTGTCGAAGTATCCCGGCCTGCGGTTTCGACAAGCTCAACCCAAGGGTTTTCCCACACTGGGCTCTTCATCGGTGCTGCCGTGGATGGTGACTCGCCCTGATTATACCCCAATGGTGGCTTTTGCACAAATGCACACCGCCCCGCTTTCTTCACCTTGACCGGT
>CAZPQB010000246.1:0-3261 GCA_964588605.1 uncultured Dehalococcoidaceae bacterium
CCTGCATTCTCGCCTCGCTAACAACCAACTGACACTTCGGCAACAGTCCCATCCATAGTACATCTGCGTTTCCCAGAATTCTTAAGGCCAAATCCAGAAAGGCATTGTCCACGATAGCCCTCCTGGCTTCGTTAAAAACTATCGAAAATAGGTCATACAGGGTACAGTGGTCACAGGGTGCCACAGGAGTTATACGACGTCTACAGGCATGTCCCTGGCCTTCTCCTGTAACCTCAACCCTGTATCTAGTGCCCCTGTGACAGCATATATTGTGTAGAATTATCGGCTAGTTGTTTCATTAGTTAAAATAGGAAATTTCCGGGTTTTTGGAAGCCCCATGGCAGTGCGACTCAATTAACGTCGAGAAATCCTAATTTATCCAGAGCTTCAACGCCCTTACCCATGCCCTCCGCATCATTGGCCTTCCGGCGGTCCCGAACATATTTCATTATTACTGGCACCGCTTCCTGACATCTCAATTCACCAAGAGCCCAGACAGCGTTACTTTTCAACCACCATTCTTCTCGTTCATCTTTAAGCACGGTCATTAGGAGGTCCACTGGCCCCTGATCACCAAGCTTACCCAAGGCTTCTGCCGCAAGTCCCCTTATTCTCAAAGGATCTTCCTTATTCTGAACAATACCCGCCAGCGCCGCCCCGGCCTTCAAGTCACCCATATTCCCAAGGGCACTAACAGACCGGCACCTGAGAACATATTCCTCATCTTCTTGGATTACTTTAATAAGAACTGAGGTGGCCGTATTATCACCTACTATCCCCAGGGCTTCGGCCGCATCACCTCTGAGATCAACATCTTCACTCCAGTCTTTCAACAGGTTTACCAAAATGCCGACGGCTTCGGAACTGCCAATCTTACCAAGGAGAAAGACGACCTCGTGGCGCAGCTCTCGGCTGCCGCTCTGAATAATACGCCCTAACGACTCTATCGCTTCTTTATTGCCTATCTCTCCTAAAGCACGAATCGCGGCAGCTTGGATAGAAATGAAACCGCTTCCAGAAGCTAAATCCCGTAGGAGGTCTACAGCTTGCTCAGCCTTTAGCCTGCTTAGAGCCTGTATAGCGTGTTTGAACTGATTCTTTTTAACACCTGCTTTAATCAGCTGGATAAGCCCATCAATATCTTTCTTCTCTTCGAGTTCCAATATGGTATCCATGGTGTTTTTTTCTTTACCATTCTCAAAATCACTCATCGCTTACTCCCAAATTGATATATTCATGTCGTTATCTTAGTCTTCCCAAGTTTTTCACCATTATAAGATTCTAATGACGTCTAGTTTACTCATAGTCTATGGACTTATATTCTAAGTCCCCTATAACATAATTTCAAGTACTATGGTGCGACGAACTGCTGGAGACTCTTTTCTATCAGGATTTGGAAACCATCTCCGTTCTTTGAGAACGAGGGCTGGGCTGTCTCAGGAGGAACTTGCCGATCGGGCCGGTATACACGTCACTTATCTAAGCGGAGTCGAAAGGGGTCTGCGTAATCCTTCGATACGTAATGTCAAGAGGCTGGCTCAGGCAATGGGACTACCAGCCAGAGAATTGTTCACGTTTGAGGAATCATCCCCGGGAAGTGCCAGCTAACGGGTTTTAAACGATTCGGCTAACATTTATAATATACGGCTTTCTGGCTCTCCTTTTATCGCTCCCACAGAACAATTAACTCTTAACGCTTGTCTACATCTGGCTCCAACTCGCATCGTGAGCACCAGAATCAACTTCTTTGCCTGGTCTCATACCAAAACTCATTAATCGTCAGATTCAATGTTTGGACGAGATCTTGACACACGCCACAGGATAAATCAAAAGGATGCTAGCATCCTTTTATGTTATAATATCCTGTAGCCAGTGCCCCTGTGTCAAAGGAGGTGGTTAATATGCCAAGACTATCTGAAAAAACTCTGGAAAAAAGGTTTAAGTGTGATTATTGCGGGGAGACGTTCAGAACTAGGCAGGGACTCTCCGGACATATACAGTTTAAACACCACGCTTATTATGAACCCGTAACCAATGCTAAACAATCTACTAAAGAGATCGATATGAGGTTCATTTCGTCCAAGCAAAAAAATCTTATGATGTGGAGAGCCAGCAACGGATTGTCCAAGTCTACAAATGACAATGTAGCAAGACTACTCGTTAATTGGGGGATGGTCAGAAGCCTTTTTAATAAGCTGGGGATAGATTTGACCGACGAAGACTTCAAAACCTATCTTCTCGCTGGTTTAGGTAAGCTCTTTAGTTAAAGTCGCAGCCGATTCCTGCCTTAAGATTCCTATCAGGATGGATTCCTGAATTACGACACCCTGAACCTAAGCGAGGGGACGCGTTTGACACCATCTCGTTGTTGCCATAAAGTGGCAATGTAATCGGTTAAATAGATATCACTTTCCCATTTGTATCCTGTCCGGTTTTTGCCTCTTTATGCATTATTACTATTAGAGGGATAAAAGGAGCTTTGGTTATTGGAAGAGGCGAGAATCATAGCCCTGGTTCGCTCCGGTGAGGTTGATGCTTTTACAGAAATCATCGACCATTATCAGGCTTCCATTATCCGCTATCTTTACCGGCTGACAGGGGATTATGAAATGGCCAAAGACCTGGCACAGGATACATTCATACAAGCTTACAAAGGGATTCTAAAGACCGACGCCGATCTTTCTTTCAAAGCCTGGCTTTACCGCATCGCCACCAACAATGCCCGGCAGCACAGACGCCGTAAAAGGCTGCTGTCTTTCATCCCCTTTACCTTAAAAGAAGAGGAAATCCCCAAATCAGGTAACCAGATTGACTATCCGGGGGAGAGACTCGCCATCAATGAGGCTTTGTTAAAGATACCCGAGGAACAACGGACCTGCCTGGTACTTCATTTCATCGAGGGGTTCAAATACCGGGAGATCGCGGAGACCCTGGGTTGCTCCGAGGAGGCTGTCCGTAAGCGTGTGGCCAGAGGTAGAAAGCTGTTCATCGGCCTGTACGACCGGGAAGGAGGAGGGGAGTGAATTGTAAAGACTTTGAGGAACTGCTGTCCGCTTATGCCGACGGTGAACTTTCCCGAACGCAGCGGGAGTTTATCGAGGAGCACCTGTCCGGCTGCGCCGATTGCAGGGCAACCCTGACGCAGTTCGAGGCAGTGGGCCATAAACTGGCTTCCCTTAGGGAAATACCGGCGTCACCTGATATTAGCAAAAGTACGCTATTAAAAATAAAAACAACTAAAGCTTTACCTGCTATATCTTA
>CAZPQB010000247.1:0-3244 GCA_964588605.1 uncultured Dehalococcoidaceae bacterium
CCGCTCTCACTGTAAAGTACGGTAACGTACTGGATTACGTCGGTCATTTTCATATTTATGGTTCCATGAAGTCCGTTCATTGCACCGTCGACTACATTTTTTTCCAGCGCACCGTATAATTCTATCCACATGATTACCTGAGAGCCGGCGCCCCACTGGTCCACCATATACGCCAGCGGCGCATCTATGGCTCCTACCAGCAGACCTTTCCAGTCATCCAGTACTTTCACAGGTTTGTTTCCGATATAATCCATACCACCCGTAACAAAGGCACCTAAAGCTTTCGCGTTAAACGTTTCCTTGAATACCGGATCATACAATACCACTATTTCATCTTGAATATCCGCAAAACCCTCTACTGAATCGAATAAAAATGGCAGCGCCAGGAGGCCGAGCTGGGGCTCTTCAAAAGTAAAAATAGGCCATCCAATTGCGGCTATTTCTGCAGCGCCCGTCCTCACTGCGTCGAAATATTCAGGAACCTTTGCCAGTGTTTCACTGGGGAAGACCTTGATTTCATATTCGCCTCCAGCCCGTTTATTGAACCTTTCGGCTAAAGCTTCATCTTTGACAACTAGCTGGTCACCGGGAGGAGCTGGCTGGATTAACCTTAGAGTGATCGGCTCTTTCGGTTTTGTAGGCTGGGGTGTTGGAGATGGCTGGGGCGTCGGAGCCGGTGTGGTCGTAGTACAGGATATTAACACACCGAACAGCAACACGAAGATAACCATGGCAGAAATTAAAGTAGCAATTCTTTTCATTTTTGATACCCCCTTTTTGCTTATTTTCATTTATCCAATAACATAATTCTACTTGTTCGTCATTAATTCTACTAGATCTCTCTGGCTGATATATTTGGAAATAATACATTATACCAACCTAGATAGACCCGTTAAGCTATTCACCTCCTTGTATGATGTATTTATTCTTGAAACCCCATCGACCCTGGGGTAAACTCCGTATCGTGAGAGGCGGGGGCAGCGATCAACCTCCTTGAGGGATAGGCCTCGCGCGAAAGAATGCTGCCCCGCTCTTGCGAGGGGCTACAGATAAGCAGGTTGTGGTTCGGCCACGCATCACGCACAAGGCTGTAGGCTCGCATTGAGTCGGGGACTGCCCTGCCACACAAATCAGCAAATGGAGGTGCTTCATGATTTCGGTTGGCATCGATGTGGGCAAGCGTTCCCACGAGGTCTGCCTGCTGGACGCCGACGGCCAGCAGATTGGCCGTTTTTTCAGATTCCAGCACTCCCGACAAGGCATGACTAGTCTGGTGGAGCTTCTCCGCCGGCAGTCGGAGCCTTGTATCATCGCTCTGGAAGCTACCGGACATTACTGGCTGGCACTTTACCACCACCTCCTGCAGGATGGCTTTACCGTGGTGACGGTCAATCCTCTCCAGAGCCATGCTTACCGGCGCTCCACCATCCGTAAGGTCAAGAACGACCGTCGGGACGCCTGGATTATAGCCGACCTGCTGCGTATTGGCAGAGTCCGGCCAGGTTACGTTCCCGGTCCTGATATTCAGCCTTTGCGAGACCTGGCACGCTTCCGTATGGAGCTTGTTGACCAAGTGGGTGACGCCAAGCGAAGAATCCTGGGTGTGCTGGATAAGGTCTTCCCAGAGTACGAGAGCCTCTTCTCCAGCGTGTTCATCGTCACCTCCAGAGAACTCCTGAAGCGGGCGGCTACTGCTGAAGAATTCGCTGCTCTGGACCTGAAAGAGATTGCCCAGGTCGTCAAAAAGGCTTCGAATGGTCGTCTGGGAATAGAGCGGGCTGAGCGTCTCCAGCAAGCAGCCCGGACATCGTTGGGATTGCCCTATCTTCGAGACGCCGCTACAGCCGAGCTGCGCTGCCTCATCGCTCAGGTAGAGTTCCTGCAAGTCCAGGTGGAGGCTATCGAAACTGCCATCGAGCGACTTTTTTCCCAGGTGACTCAGTACCTCACTTCTATCAAGGGAATCGGGACTATCTCGGCAGCAACTATTTATGCCGAGATTGGGGATATCCACCGCTTCTCCACTTTGGAGAGCCTGGTGGCTTATGCCGGTATCGACCCTACCATCTTCTCCTCCGGAGAATTCGAGGGCACAAAACGCCATATCTCCAAACGAGGCTCGCCCTATCTGCGAAAAGCCCTCTGGATGGCTGCCACCGGGGCCCGGCGCTGGAACCCCGACATGGACGCTTTCTTCAGCAAGAAGATAAGGGAAGGTAAACCCTACGGCGTCGCTATGGGCGCGCTCTGCCGTAAGCTCCTCGGTCGCATCTATATCGTTCTCCAGGAAAACCGCCCCTATGAAGTCCGTTGACGTTGGTTTATTCATTGGCTATCCAGCCTTCTTGACTTTTCATAGCAGGTCTTTCTCTACCTTGTTATGGTATATGCTTATTTGTCAAATTGCAAATTGTAAAAACTTCAAATAAACAAGATAACGGGCAAAATCTATTTAAACCCTCCAGAAAAGGCTTCATATCCACACATAAACTCCCATTAGCTGAATATAACTCTTTAAAACGATGTTATGCTTACATTTAATTGACCTGCCCCCAATAGTAATACATATATTTTTTTGAATACTATACTTCTGGTTGGTGACTAAAATTGGTGACTAGTTCAGTACCTTGTAAAGCTGGGTAAGAATGTCGCAATTTGAGGGAGAGCATGCAAACCGTAAATTCAGGGGTGACGCCTCGCATTATGCCGGACATAATGTCATGCGGGGCAGCCGGAGGTTCGAGGATATTGAATCCGAGTATATCTTTATAAAATGATTTCATTATTTCTAGGTTCTTTACTCCTTGAGCTATATGATGCACCCCGGCTAGGATATCTTCCTTGGGTACGCCCTCGGCAACTCTGGAGATGGCCTCCGATTCCCCAAAAACGGCACACCCTGTCGTAAAGGTAACAGGATTTTTAGCATAAAGGGAAAAGGGGCCGATATCTTCAAGTTTCACCTGGAGTACGTTAGCAATTACTTCGACAAAGCACCCGCTGCCACTGGCGCAGATTTTCTCATCCCTGTCTATAATTACAGCCTTGGTCATGGTGGAATCAAGGTCAATCCCGGTAAAATAGATGTGAATCACCTCTTTACTTGTCTATTTTTTTACCATCATCGTCTTGAATACTTCCAATCTCCGCTTGTATTCCTCATGGTTATAAACACGAGGGTCGAAGTTCTCCCATTCCAGTAATAAAACAGGAATACCCTCCTTTTTTAAAGCGGACTCAATTA
>CAZPQB010000248.1:0-3228 GCA_964588605.1 uncultured Dehalococcoidaceae bacterium
TTTTTACTTCTTGTTCCTTCAGGGAACATGATTATGGATACGCCTCGCTTTGTCCAGTATTCAGCCTGGCGTATTGCTTCTCTGTCTACCCCGCCCCGCCGCACCGGAAAAGCGCCGAAGTTCTCCACCCAGAAGCGCGACCATTTGCTTTGCCACAGGTCCTCTTTGGCCATGAAGACGCATTTTAGAGGGATACTGGCGGCAACAATAGGCGGGTCAGCCAAGTGCAGGTGATTGCATACGATAAGCAGTGGGCCGCGCTCGGGGATGTTTTCCCGTCCCCTGATACGCCAGCTTGCTATGAGAAATACCAGGATTCGTATCAAAAACCTGCCGAAATAATAGACCCAGTGCATTGCCGTTCTCTGAATTTGAATATATTTATATGTCAATTATATCTTGGCGTAAAGGTTAAAACAAACTATGGGCGTGTGGCCGGGGGAAGATAAGAAAAGGAGGTATTCTGTCGGGAGTTAGAGATTGGCTATCTTTTCCTTAATTTCGGGGATGGCACTTTTCGCCGCCTGAGTGCCCAGGTCGATAAGCTCGCGGGCTTTTTGAAAGTCACCGGCGCCGATATGCGCTACGCTGGGTTCGATGACGATATCGGCGTTTTCCAGGCTGTTTCGCGCCAGCGAGTAAGTGGTGATATATATCGACTGCATCATTACCTGGAAAATATTGGGTTCTTTGCGGGCCTCCACCCGCCTTAGGCTTGTATTGCTCATGCGGTCGACCACATCCGGATTGACGTTCACCGCGATGACGAAATCAGCCCCCATTTGCCTTACCAGTTCGACAGGTACTGGTGTCGTCAGGCCGCCGTCAACCAGATACCTCCCTTCATGTTTAACCAGGGTAAATATACCGGGGATAGAGATGCTGGCGCGGAGAGCTTCCGGCACTGAACCGCTGTCAATCACTACCTCTTCACCGGTGTCTATGTCCGTGGCGACACAGGCAAACGGTATTTTAAGGTCGCTGAACTTGATATTGCCGCCGATGAAGGTAGACAGCAGGTTTTTGATTTTCCTGCCTTTGATGAAGCCTGTCCTGGGGAATGAGGGGTCTATCATGGGTGCCAGTTTTTTCCACCTGGTATCCAGGGCGTATTCCTTCATTTTATCGGTGTCTTGGTTCCAGGCATAGATAGCGCCCATGATGGCGCCGGCGCTGGTGCCGACAATCATATCAATGTGAATACCCTCTTTATGCAGTACGTCAATCACGCCAACATGAGCCAGTCCGCGTGCGGCGCCGCCGCTCAGGGCCAGGCCGATTTTCTTTCTTGGTGAATCGGTGGAGTCCATATCTATTCCCAAAGTTCCTTAATGTCTTTTTCTATCTGTTCGGCTGTTGAAGACTGACCTGCCGAGATAAAGTCTTTGTAGGACTGGGCGGAACCGTATTCACGGGGCTGGAAGGCCACCGGCATGGGCACGGCGTGGCCGAAGATAAGGGCCTGCTGTTTCGGTGCCAGCCGGGCCAGTACGGTCTTAAGCTCGCTCTTGCCGGAGACGCCGGCGAGAACGCTGTCGATATCCCTCTCGTTGTCAAGGAGGCAGGTTATCTTGGTGCCCATCTGAGACAACACCTCCTCGTCAATACCGCTGGGGCGCTGGTCAATCACCAGCAGCGAGACGTTGTACTTGCGCATCTCTCGGGCAATAGTGCCGAAGATAGTCTTACCCGATACCTCCGGGTTGAGGAACTTATGGGCTTCCTCGATGGTTATTACCAGCGGCCTGGGTTTCATTGCCTCGTTGTCGGCGGCTACCGCATCCTCCATCTGCTGCTGGTAGCGGGCATAGATGCGGCGGGAGAGCATATTGGCCACGAGCAGGTAGGCGCTGATTTCGCGGTAGCGCCCGAACTCAAGGACAACGTTAATACCCCGGGCAAGATAATCAAGGATGCGCTTTACCGTATCTTCCGGGGCCTGTGGCACAACGAAGCCGAGCCGCCCGATGGTGCCAAGTCCGCGTTTCAGGCTCTGGTAGGTGCTTTCGTGGATACTGGCCTCTTTTAACTGGCTTTCGATTTCTTCGTCGCTGAGTTCCAATACCTGCCGCAGCCAGCTCTTGCCGAGGCTTTTGCGCAACTGGTAGGCCGCCTCGACAGCGAGCTCGGTCAGGTTCAGGGTGGAGCGGAGGATAGAGATATCTTCAGGAGTAATCTCGTCATAGCCGATGTGTACGGTGAAGTCAGTGCTGACCTTGCGCCGCCGCGAGCTTTCCTCGTCCAGGGTAAACACGGCTACCCTATCGGCGAAGAGCTGTTTCAGTCCTTTGACCGGCGGGCCGCCTTCGTGTGTCCCCGCCCAGCCGTACTCGCTGTGCATATCAAAGATGAGGTTGACAGCTTTGCTTTTTTGCAGCATACCGATGAGCAGGATGCGGGTGAGAAAGGTCTTACCGGTGCCGCTCTTGCCGAAAATGCCGTTGGAGCGTTTGACGAACTCCTCCAGGTTGAGACAGAGCCGGGTCTCCATGTCCAGGGGGTTGCCGATGTGGAACCTTTCTTTGTCCTCTTTGCCAAAGACAAGCTCCATGTCCGACTCTGTAGCCAGGTTGACCGCCGAGAAATGGGTGGGTATGGTCTTAACCGGCTGGGGGCCTTCCAGTATGCTCTCGGCGTCGCCGCCGATGGTGAGCATAGGTGTGATGTGTATCGTCCCGAAGGTGCTCGTGCCGGTTAAGACATCTTTAATGAAGGGGTCGGCGATATCGGGTGGCGAGCTTTTGAGTCTTTCGTCGATTACGCCCAGGCTGACATCCGTTATCATGCCGAAGAAGCGCCTCTTCTGCCCTTCAATGGTGACGTAGCGTCCCACTACCATGTCCTCCACCGAGATGGGACTGTCCAGCCTGACCTCTACGCCCTGTTCCAGCGAGGCCGAGGTAACGATGCCAAGTCGGTCGGTCATTGGAGCCTCCCCAGAATGGATTTAAGACGGTCGTACTGACCGCTGAGCAGGGCGGCCAACTCTTTGCCCGCCGCCACCAGGAAAGCGCGGCTGTCATCATGTGCTTGGCTCATGCGGCGTAGGGCGGCACCGATAAGCTCGTCGGCGGGTACGGGCAGGCTGGTGTTAATCAGGATATTGAGAAAGCCGAAGGACTGACTGAATTTACGTACTTCCTCGGGGTCGCAGACATAGACGAAGGCGTGGATGCGGGCAGGGTTGGGGGGCAGGTAATGGCTCACCTTATCGCCGTCTTTATGCCC
>CAZPQB010000249.1:0-3195 GCA_964588605.1 uncultured Dehalococcoidaceae bacterium
TATCTGGCCTTGCCCGTGTGTAACAGGACTTGATGTTGGTACTGGAGAATACGCTAATCAGCGGACGATGAATTTGAGCAAGTATCGGAAATATTATCCCGGTATAGAATGGCTGACTGTAATCTGCGTGACTGTTGTTTTCTTTATAGTTGCTGTACTGCATCTCGGCACCCTTGACTTTCCCTCGTCAGACTGGCAGGCGGGATATAACGAAGATATAAGACTGGACCTGGGTGAGACTGGTTACGTGGAGGAAGTTTATATCCTCATACAGAGCCGCGACACGGTCAGGGTGGAATCATACAGCGGTTATCCGGAGAGTTGGATACTCAATAGCAGTATAGATGATAAAGGAAAATACCGACAGTGGATAAGTCTCCAGATAAGTGATGATACACGTTATATACGCCTGCTCTTTCGGGAAAAAATCACTATCGGGGAGATAGCGGTATTCGCCGGCGGCCATCGTTTGAATATAGAGCGTATTGTCAACAGGTGGGACGAGGATGTAGCACCGGAATTAATAGATGAGCAGGATTCGGTTAAGCATATCCCTACATACGAAAACGGGACGTATTTCGATGAGATATATTTTGTGCAAACTGCCGAGGAGCACATACACCTGGAAGAACCATACGAGTGGAGCCACCCGCCTTTAGGGAAGCTGATAATAGCTTCTGGCATATTAGCCCTCGGCAGCAACCCGTTTGCCTGGCGCATTACCGGTGTGCTCTTTGCCACCGCCATGATACCTCTAATGTATTTAATGGCATGTCGACTCTTCAAAAACAGGTGGTACGGGGTAACCGCCTCAATATTGCTGGCTGTTGACTTCATGCACTATACCCAGGCAAGAATAGCGACGGGGGAAACATTTCTCTTCTGCTTCCTTATGCTGATGTTCTTCTTCTTCCTGCGATACATGCAAACTCCTCCTGCCGAATCAGGGGGGCGAGACCTTTTTTTGAGTCTATTATTCTTCGGTATGGCTTTCTCGGTAAAATGGACGGCAATATATGGCTTCATCGCGATATGTGTCCTCTTAGTGCTGTTTAAATGGCGCCATGGGTTAAGAAGGGGAGAGCTCACCGGCCTTCTGGCAGGGATAATTGCGGCCGCGGCGTTTTATGTCGCCACCTATATCCCGTATATTCTTACCGGCCATGGCCTTGGCGATATGATTGAACTCCAGTTCTCGATGTTCGGCTATCATTCCGGACTGGAGGCAACACACCACTACAGCTCACCGTGGTGGAGTTGGCCGCTTATGCTGCACCCCCTGTTGTTGTATTCCGGTGAAATAGACGGCCAGCTTTCCATGATTGTGGCCTTGGGGAACCCTGTAATATGGTGGCTGGGCACCGCCGGGATGCTTTACGTGGTCTGGAGCGCCGGCAGACGCCGCGAAACTACAGCCGCCTTTATTGCGGTAGCCTTTTTGGCCCTCTGGCTGCTCTATGCACCCATACCGCGTTTGCTGTTCATCTATCATTACTATCCGGCCGTTCTTTTTATTATACTGGGTATTACCTATTGCCTTAACCGTTTGCATAAACTGTGGATAACCATACCTTACGTGGTTTTAGCGATTATCGCCTTTGCCTTCTTTTTCCCGATAATATCAGGTACGCCTATGGGTACGGAATACTGGGATAAAATAAGAGATATTATCGATTGGGGAAGCCGACTTGTTGACCAATCCCCGGCTCTGGGTTAAGCTATGATGACTGGTAATCAGATGTCTGCTCAAAGAATGGGTTTTAATACATTACTGAAGAGCCGCCGTTTCTGGATTGGAATTGTTATCAGCCTTGTGCTGCTTTTCCCTTTTTTCTACGGGGTTGATTTCGGTGAGCTGGGTAGAGCGTTTGTCCGGGCCAACTATATATTTATCATACCAGCGGTAGTTATGCTGATGATTATTATGGGTCTTAAAACCATCCGCTGGCAGCTGCTGATGAAGCACATTCGCGGCATAGCCCTGACCCGTATCTATCCCGTCGAGGTGATAGGGCATATGGCTAACGCCGTACTGCCGCTTCGCCTGGGGGAACTGGTACGCGCCTACCTGCTTGGGGAAAAGGAGAACGTGAGCAAGATAGCCGTGCTGGCAACGGTGGTTGCGGCCCGCACCCTTGATGGTATTTCGCTCATCTTTTTTGTACTGGCGCTTTCCTTTTTCCTCCCCCTGGCGGAATGGCTAAGACCAGTTATATATATTGCTTCCGGTCTGTTCCTGTTTGTCATTATTCTGCTGATAGCCGTAATATCATCCCCAAGCCGTACACAGACGGTAATCACTATTCTGTTGAAGCCACTCAGCTCAGGCTGGAGGACTAAACTGAATGACTGGTTGAAGTTATTTATCACCGGTCTTGAGTGCCTGAGGAATCCGGGCAGGTTAACCGTGGCTTTCCTTCTTTCGCTGATTATATGGGTTGCCGAGGGTATAACATATTATATTATCGGCTTGGCCTTCGAACTGGGCCAGCCATTATATGTATTTCTTATGGCAGCGGCGGCGGCAAACCTGGCACTGCTTATCCCTTCGTTGCCTGGCGGCATTGGCAACTTTGAATACTTTTGCGCCCGGTCGATAGCCTTCTTCGGCGTTGCCACCGCCGTGGCTAATGCCTACGCCATTGTTCTCCATATCTCGCTGTTGATTCCGCTGATTCTTCTCGGCCTCATTTTCATGTGGGTGGAGAATCTATCCATTGCCCAGATAGCCAAGAGCCGCTCTGTAGCCGACTACCCGGAGACTGTTTGATAACAAATGACTAGAGTTGATATTGCCATCCCGGTATACAACGAAGAGGATATCCTGGAGAAAAACATCAGTACCCTCAGGGAATTCATGGTGGATAATCTGGGACAAACGTGGCGCATCGTCATTGCTGATAATGCGTCAAATGATAAGACCCTGGCCATAGCCCGCAGCCTCTCCGAGCGTTATGGAGATGTCAGTTTCATTCACCTTGACGAGAAAGGGCGCGGTCGCGCTCTACGCCGGGCATGGCTGGAGAGCGACGCCGATATTCTGACCTATATGGATGTCGACCTCGCCACCGGTCTGGAGGCTTTCTCGGAGCTCGTCAGGGCTATAGAAGAAGACGGGTACGATATCGCCATAGGCTCCCGTCTGGCGTCCGGCGCTGAAATAAAACGCTCGGTGAAGAGGGAATTTTTCTCCAG
>CAZPQB010000250.1:0-3129 GCA_964588605.1 uncultured Dehalococcoidaceae bacterium
TTCGTCCAGGTTGGCGCGTTCCACCTCGACGAGGAAGCCGCTGACGACCATGCCGGCGGCGTTCTTGGACATCCGCTTGCCGGGGGTGATGGTGTTAATATCGCCGCCTCTATCGAGCTCACCCGGCACGATGGGGTCTAACCTGGCGCCATGGTCAACGTACACCGCCCCGGGCATGATTCTCTCGGTGACGTAGGCACCGACAAGAAGTGTGCCCCTCTCGTTATATATCTTGGCTATATCGCGGTGTCTTATATCCCGTTTGGCCGCATCTACGGGATTTATCCACATCGTCTGGTAACCATAGCCATCCGGCCCCTTGATTTTGCAGGTCTCAATTTCCCGGCACCATTTCATGTCATCACACTGGGAATGGACCCTCCATCTCGGGTGGCAGGAAGTTATCAGCAGGGGATACTTTTTAGCCCTTTTACTGGTAAGTCTCTCATCATGACCGGCGCCCTTTTCAACCCAGTGAGGCACCGGGGGTCTTTCCTTATCATCGGGGAAGTGTTTAGCCAGTCTCTCAGAATAGTACTCCAGTTTCCCGGAGGGTGTACTTAAGGGATTGTTCTCCGGGTCTTTGTAGAATTTAAGTAAGCCGGGTTCAACCTTATCCCAGTCTGGGTCAGTGGGTACGGCGTAATACCCGTTTTCCTTGAATTCCTTCCAGCTAATCCTGTCCTGGATACCGGAATGGTTAAAGCCGTAGCGTATCCATTGCTGAACGGTTTTGCCTCCGGTATATTCTTTCAATACGCCCAGCCTGTCGGCGACGGCACATACGACTTCGTAATCGCTCATGGATTCGCCTACCGGTTCGACGCATTTCTGGTCCAGGAAGAGTGACCTGAATTCAACCGTGAAGAAGTCCTCTCCGATATCATCTACCTCAAATTTGGTACATGAAGGTAAGATGATATCAGCAAACTCACAATCGTTTTCCAGCCAGGGGTGCTGGGCCAGGATAAATTCTATCTTGGGGCTTCGGAAAGCATTCGCCATCCGGTTGCCATCGTTCCAGCAGGTTGTCCAGGAGGGTGAATCGGTCCATATCATGTGCAGTTCCGGGCAACCCTCCACCGGGTAGGTGTATTTCTCAAACTGATTTTCCACTGGCTCAGAACACCATGTCGTTCCGTACCAGCTTAGGGGCGGTTCCAGGATGGCGTCATGGATAAGCAGCTTGGGGATACTCTGGGTAGCTATTTTCGCGGCTGGCTTTCCATGCCCCATGTTTATCTTGGTATGCACATCAGGGAACATTTCCGGTTTCGCTGCCGGTTGTTGTGAAGACTCCCAGCCCGGGGCGGGCCCGCTCCCGAACAGACCCCACTCAATCGTGCTGAACTGGTTACACCCGGGTCTTCCCAGCCCCTGCATCCCCAGCAGGCAAACCTCCAGTCTGGCTATTTCCGAGGAAAACGGCCCCCTGTTCATGGGACCTGCGTTGGCGTGCACCAGGGATGTCCTCTTGGAAGCCCACATGCGGGCCAGGGCTTTGATAATCCGGGTGGGAACTGTGGTTATCTCGGAAGCCCACTTTGGCGTCTTGGGAATGCCGTCTTCCTTACCCAGGACGTAGTCTTTGAATTTATCAAAGCCCACGCTATGAATGGCGATATATTCTTTGTCGTAGAGGTCCTCTGTTATCCAGATATAGGCGATGGCCAGCTGTAACGCTGAGTCCGTGCTGGGCATTATGGGAATCCATTTATCGGCGTGCACCGCCGTGCCATAGTTCACGTCAGGGCAAATGTAGATTGATTTGATACCCAGGTCGGTAAACCAGTAACATAAACGGCTGACAGTCTGGCCTCCCCACCCCCAGGTGGTGGTCTCAGGGTCGCAGCCCCAGAATAGAAGCATTTCGCTGTTTCTGGCAATATCTCCGATAACGTTGTCCTGAGGACGCTGCTTGCCAACTGGTTCGCCACCCCAGACATGCTTGGCACCCCAGTACGAGCCTTCCCAGCTATCAGGGTTTCTGTTTTGCAGGGTAAAACCTCCGAGCATCTGGAGCAATTTTAACTGGCACCCGTGAGGGCCATGGATTACTTTGGTCTCTCCGTGCCCGTCCGCCTGGGCGAGTATGGCACCGGGGCCGTATTCTTTGTACATCCGCTTTATCTCGCTGGCGATGATATCCAGGGCCTCGTCCCATGATATCCTCTTGTATTTACTCTTACCCCGGTTCTGCGGGTTTCTTTCACCCTTGGGGTCCCAGTCCACGCGTTTAAGCGGAAATAAAATACGGTTGGGTGAATAAACCCGGTTTTTATAAGATAGAGTAATAGGCGGAATCATGCTTTTCATGGTAGGTCTGAAAACTTGCCCCCGTGCCTCGATTTTCCAGGGCCTCAGGTGCTTATGGTCATATTTCCAGTCGAAATGAAGGGGTCTGATGCGTACTATTTTACCGTTTTTTAAATCAACCTGGACAGAATTGGAGTCTTGTGCAATTCCACAAAAACTTAATCCTTTTACTACGGTTTTCTCTCTGTTTGCCATATACGCTCCTTTCTTCGCATCAGTTTTATCTATAGACACAGGTGTCTGAGCCTGTAATCACGTGATTTCTTATAAAATACCCATTTACCTTCCCAACCGATATAAGTGGACTAAATATATCGGGGGCATTATTGTGCTGTACCACGCACATTACCCCCGATTTCTATCTAACGTGAGCGCTTTATGTAACCAATTTCTTTTAAAGATAACACTTCAATATAGCGGCCTTTTGATTGAGCTTGCTGAATTTACTCACCCTGGCTTTATACAGGGTTAGCTTCAGTCAATCCAGGGTCGTATGTTTAAATTATGACTGACCTGCCAAAGCCGTCTCTATTTGTCACCCCGATAATTCTAGCCACTGATTATCGGTATGAGGATTCTGATACTACTCATACCGGGTGGTATCATCGTCCTTTTAGGTAAAACCTCCCTGATATTTAAACTAGCCTGCTGATTTATACAGCTCGATATCGCCTACGTTGACATCTTTACTGGCATCGATTTTATCGATTTTACGGGGGAGATAGCCGGCTTTCTCGATGAGGAGGGAGTAGGTACCCGGCTCCTGTCTTTCGAACCAGAAGTCGCCGAAGTTATCGGTTTTCAGGGTAGATT
>CAZPQB010000251.1:0-3123 GCA_964588605.1 uncultured Dehalococcoidaceae bacterium
CGATATTTAGTTAACCATGTTATATGGTATTCTGTCCGGTATGTAGTGTGCCCCAGTCGTTGATTTTCCATTTTATTTATTATCCTTCCATGCACCCACGGGCAAGCCCGTGGAACTCAGGCCCTTTAGACGTTTCTTCTAAAAGTTCATTCATATGTTTAAATTAGCAATTTACCAGAGTCATGATCATAGCTAGGTTAACTTTTAGAAGAAAATGGTAGCTCAATCTTCAAACGATAGACCTGTCCACTGTTATCTATGTCCCCTGCAACCTTAATTGTACCTGACTTACTAACGCTCACTTTACTAGACTTTTTGCCTATGCGTCCTATAACGTCCAACAACTCCAACTGACCTAGGTAATTATATACAGTTTTTAATGGTATCCTCGTGTTTTCTGAAATAGCCTTAGCTGTAAGAGGTTTATCAATTAGCGCCACTAGAATCGCTGCACGCGTCGATGGAATGCAGTTAAACGCTAGACGCTGAACATATGGCTGCCATTTTTTAATCCCCAGCAGCATTAAACCTCGTGCAATACGGCTGAATCCCTGGGCTAAACGTGTCCCTACTTCCGGTGTCGGCATAGACTCGAGATTCTTAGTCTGAGCATTGATGTGCACTGGAGATCGGCAAAGGGCCACTGTATTAGCCCATTCTGCAATTATTCTACGCTCCGCCCTGTCCAGCTTAATTTGGTCGGTTTTTGCAGTCTCTGCTGCGTTGGTCATTAGTGATCTAACTTTCTCCCTCAATTCTGCTCTAATCCTGGGCAAGCGAGGATTATTACGCAGCGCATGAATCGTCATTTTCTTACGGTCACCTGAAATCCATCTTAGGTCGATGAACCTTTCTCCTAACATGCCCTCGATTTGCCTCTGGGACTCAGCAATCGGGGTAGTAGCCAACATCCAATCAAAACGTGCTTTTTGATGAACTCGACCTTCCCGAGTCCCAAAATCGGAATCAAGGAAACCGTCAGCAACATTACGGAGTAAT
Source organism: uncultured Dehalococcoidaceae bacterium (assembly GCA_964588605.1). GTDB lineage: Bacteria > Chloroflexota > Dehalococcoidia > Dehalococcoidales > RBG-16-60-22 > CAZLEY01. Next base: position 1,000 of record CAZPQB010000251.1, read on the forward strand.
CCGAAAACCTCAAGCCGAACGTCTCTGCGGCTAACCATCAAGGCCGCTAAGTCTTTCATTATGACCCTTTTACGATTAATCCTTTCTAATAATCTCTCTCCACCAATTAATCCACCTCTTATTGAAGCCGGTGTTATAGCTTCCATGGTTGTTGAGCCTGGGCTACTTATGAGCGCTCTTAGCAACTCTGTCTTTCCAGAACCGCTAGCGCCGATAACCCTGACCCATAACATTTCTCCTTTCAGGTAGTGAGCAGCAGCAACCCCGAGGATAATCCGGAATCCTTGCCAATCTTTGATCTCAAAGTATTTTCCGAACAACTCCTCGGTGTTACGTAATTTTTTTCGAATTGGTTCTGTGGTCTCTTTCATTTCAGAAACTCAACGGTTCTATTTAGTATTCTGGGGCTTCTTCTTTTCAGTGAATTTTTTAACTGCTTCTTTTAGCTCATCCCACGTCATCACCGGGTTAGTGCCTTTCTTTGCCATATATTCCCCGAATGCCCGTAGCTTAGCTTTCTCTTCTCTCTCCACCTCGCCGAACATCCCTACTGTGGGCTTCCCTTGCTCATCCATCTCGCGAAGCCTCTCATGGGTTGCTCGTAGGGCAGCAGCCCTAATGTCTAAATCTGAGCATGGTCGATAGTCATTCCTCTTCGTAGGCATCCTATACCTCCTTTATTGGCATTTTTTATCACCATCACCATCACCATCACCATCACCACCATTATACCACAACATGACGACTTGTCAAGTCCAAAGCCCTAGATAGGAGGTAATATCTCTAAGCAGCACCTTGATCTCGTAATAATAAAACGCTTGACCTTGTCCTCAATTTGATTATCGTCGCACTAGAGACAAAGTACTTGAAGGAGGACAAAATGACCTGGACGTGCAACTGCGGATACCAGAATGAATATACACCCGACAAACAAAAGCTCAAATGTAAGCGATGCAAGGCAGTCTATTGGGTAAGAGGCCTACACGTGGATGGTTCACCGATGCTAGCTCTTATTCAACACAAAGAGGATCAGGATTCTTTCAATGTCACTCAAACCACTGGCCAGCAACGAGATGGTCCTGGTCAAAAACCATCCTGATATCTACTTCGCCTTTTTCGTATTTCGCTTTATAGTGAACTAGGATATAACCGCCCTGCTCCTCAATTCTTAGGAACTCTTTAGATTCGTAAGCACCAAGCTGGCCGCTTATCTGGGTAGCAGCCTCATCGAGTATTTCTTGGGTCACCGCAGTCTTGAATTCGGGGTTACCATACTGGGTGTATTTCGCCAGGTTGTTTTCACTCAGACCCTGTAAAGTCATCTCTGTCGCCGGATCAGCATAAGCTCGTACAGTACCCTCATCGATAGTTGATGGTGAGCTAGATTGGCAGCCAACAACGGGTAACAGTATCAGAATGCTAAACGCAACTATTGTTAAAAATCTTCTCATTAGGACCTCCCGTTGACGACATACCGTATCGCGCAATGAATCCATTTTACTCCTGAAAAATTGCTGGAGCAATTGTATAATATAGTATATAGTAGATTACTAGGGTATGATAATGGATTTCAATGAATTAGCAAGTTATTTGTCGGGAATCAAACCTATTCTTGAAAATAGTGTTGGTCTGGCTGTTTTCGCTAAAGAAAGGGCTAAATTTGAATCCTGGCTGAAGGTGGAAGTATGCGGTTTATTAGCAAAGCACTGTGCTCAAGTTATACCTGAAAAGCAAAGAGTGGATGTAGTCGCTGATGAATGGGGAATTGAACTAAAAACTGTTAACACGAATATTAGGTATGAAGGAGTACAAATTAAGTCACGCCCCATAACTAAGAACACTCAAGGCGTCATTAATGATATCAATAAGCTCCGTCAGATGAATATGCAAAAGAAAGCTGTTATTTTTATAGTATTTCCCATTGAACATGAAAACAAAAAATGGCAAGTACAACTCCAAAGAATAAAGCAGGAATTGACTACCCTAAAGATGCTCCCCTTTACTTTTAACGGAGGTGTAATCAAAGGGGTTATCTATTTGGGACTAGTTTAATATTCCTCGCAGGTGGCACTCATAAGCCCTTGGTCGCAGGTTCAAATCCCGCCGCTGCCAGTTCTTTTTACC
>CAZPQB010000252.1:0-3094 GCA_964588605.1 uncultured Dehalococcoidaceae bacterium
CCCTCAGGTGAACTGACAAAAACGAGGCAAGCAACGTTGCCCACATTCTGAATTATGACCCCATTTTCCACTTCAGTTACGGAAACCTCTAATGAAGTCCCTGGAGTGTATGATAAGCCTAGCAAGGCTAATAAGGCCAAAGCAAGACTACAACAAATTAGAATAGCTATTTTCATTGACGGGCTCTCAATGCAATTATACCACCAGCCAAACCTCATGGAGAAGAAGCTGTGGATTGCTCCCTTAGTGAAGCTTGAGGATAGCCTGAACCTTCATCGGACGGTTGAGCAACTTATGACGGAGGGATTGGCTCTCATCACGAGCATAGCAAGACGTCGGAATGTCATGCTTCATTGGTACTGTGATGTCTCGGAGGCATGGTGCAGTTAGTGCATATTGTTACTTATCCTCAACTGGGCTTGTCACAGTGAACGATACTAGAGGATGAAAACTATTCACGTCTCGCATTAACCTACCATTCTGAAGTTGGTATGTGTTTGTAGATTTGAGAACATTCTCGCGAAGTGGAATGGCGGCCTTGGGGTTATGAAAGATCGTTAATCCCTGAAACCAAGTCTCAACAGGTGCCATTTGGTCTGCAACGCGATATCTAAATTCCTGAACTGAAACATCTCCGCTCTCGTCTGGCAATAGACAAGTTCCTATCCTTATGGCTTGAAAGTTGGGCTCTAAGCCCATTTGAATGGCCATTCTAACGAATTTACAAGTGGTAAACGAATTGCTGTAAATTACGGCACTTACATACTCACTCAGGTGTTGTGAGAAAAAATGTGTCGTTAATGTCTTCCCTTCGTATTCATGAGAAATGATTGGTGCTACGCGAGTAAATATCCCTTTGTAATTAACCCAATCTGGGAAAACATCCCAGCCCCCATAGAGGTATCTGGCTAAACTATCGTCAATATAAAAAATCGACCCGGGTTCATAAAAGGGACCGATAATAAGGACAAATGGTATGCCCTGGCAATGGGGTAGCAACCAATATTTGTTTTGCAGCTTCTTGAGAAGCGCTCTTCCCATCCGAATCGGGAATTCGTTGGTGCTCTTGTCATACAAATCCTCAAAGGATAACTTGGGATAGCCGATATCCATTGAGATATCCGGAGCAAGGCCTATTGAAGGACTTGCGGTGACAGACTCAATAGCTATCTTATCTTTTCCAAGTGAGGCAATAAAATCAGGTCTTGGAAAGTCTCTGTTTATGGAAAATCCCTGTGATTGTAGATACGCATAACAAGCAAGTTCGAATAGCCGGGAATGGAAACCATACGACTGAAAGTTACTCAAAAAATTCCCGTCTGGATCGCTCATGCTTGAATACAATTCATTCATGAGTTCACGAGCGCCAGAGTAACCGTCTAGATCTCTTAGGGCAATGAACTCCTTGTGAGCTTTAGCTTCATCAACAATTAACCGGAAAAGGTCCTGCCTAGGTGAGCCGGATACTTCATTTCTTAGTTGTTTAGCACTCGTTCTTTTCTTAATCCTCGCTTTGGACCTCTGATGCAGCTTTTGTTTTTTTCTCCACGCTTCGAATTGCGCCCTCAATTCGGATTCAGGTACCCAGTGCATGTCAGAATCTGGTATTCCCATCGAAGATAACTTGGCTCTAACGCTATCTTTTGCATTTTCACGGCATGTTATCTGAAAACCTGTCGGAGAGCCATCAGGTTGATCAGCAACGGCTCGTATTGATATACCCGCTTCTAAACCTGAAAAAATACTGAACATGCCTCCAAACGTATCCATGTCTTTTTGGACGTCTCGGTTGGGACAATCAACAACCCAAAGCGACTTTCCTCCATACAACAATTCCCACAGCATGCAACGTTTCTGTAAATCATCGGTGGCCGCTTTAGGATATTTTCTGTCTAGGTCCTCTAGCCTTCTTTCTTCTTCATCATGCAGTTTCTGTAATTTTGTACCTAAAGGTATGTACACTGTCCCATTCCTCTTAGATATACCACATTATTCAGCTTTGGTTGGGTCGATAGTCTCTAAAGTTTTATGGTATCACTCTAGTTCACAGTAGTTTCCTCGTGTTGCTAAGGCGTAGCGCCATTTTCTGAGATTATAGCAGACTGTATCAGTAAGTATGTCATTCATTTGGCCTGAGGTTTCTCGGAGAAGTTCTACCTATTGATACTCAACTTCACTTGGGGGATTTCAACCGCTTCGGCCGTCCTTAGACCGAACATTTCGTCAAGTTGTGTAATCCGTTAGACAAACAGTTACATATCGTGACACGCCTGCTAAAATATACTATATGGACATTCAAGAATTGCTTGCGCGAAGAGGCGACCTCGGTACCTTCCTTGTGCACCTTACAAGGGAATACCCTGACGGAACGCCTGCAAAAGATAACTTGAAATCTATACTAAATGGCAGGGTTATTGAAGCCAGAAACCCCTATGGGTCTGCGATTAGCCGTTTGAGTAAATTGAAAGCAGATACGTCAGCCAATCTTGATACACAGAAAGTAGTTTGTTTTACGGAGACACCATTAGAGCATGTCCGTTTATTGACGGAGGAGATAGAGGGGAGGAGGTTCAAATTCGGACCTTACGGTATTGCCATTACAAAACGAACTGCCCGAATATGGGGTATCAATCCTGTTTGGTATTTAGATATCACACCCGGACATGGTTGGTTGACCCAATTTCTTCAAAACATAATTGATGCTGAGATATGCAACAAGACATTCGCGAAAAGTGATATAGCAAAGCTGACACCTTTCATCGAGCAAATGGGGACAGGGCTAGATTATTTCAAAGAATATTGGTGGGAACGTGAATGGCGGTATACAGGTGATTTCCCTCTTAGCATGAAGTTCATTGTAATCTGCCCTGAGCGAGACTATGATGAGGTCACAAATTCTTTATTCCCCGAAATGACTTTCATTGACCCTGACTGGAGTCTTGAACAGATTATAGGTAGATTAGCCGGTTTTAAGCCAGAGGACATTAACCCTTTTTAGTCAAGTCTCTAAATTCCTCTTCAAGCTTACGAACCTTGTTTCCCTCTCGCTAAGATATGCCTTTTCGCTCGCGTACTAAACTAAAAGCCAAAATGT
>CAZPQB010000253.1:0-3093 GCA_964588605.1 uncultured Dehalococcoidaceae bacterium
ATTCTGGGGTAGCGACCATAGCGCCGGCAACTACCCAGCCCTGTATCGGCAGGGGCAGCCTTTTACCGTTGGCATCGACGAGGGGGACATTTTCGTAGCTGGCGTCGCCGGCGCCGGTATACCACTTGTGCTTGAGGCCGGTAGCAATGCGCAGGACTCCAGCGGCTTCCATCGTGGTCAGTTCAGCCCCGGCTTTCCAGGCCATGACGGTGCCGTCGCCGGTAATAGTGCGTGACATCATGTTGGAATAGCCGCCCAGTTCGGTGCTTATCAGCCATATCGACCCGGCTCCGGCAGTGGCGAGGATAGTCACTTTAGATTTAAAAATCATAAACTCACCGGTACGGTTGTTGACACCGGTGGCCCCGACTATCCGGCCGCCCTGGGCCCCGTTCTCGGTCAGCAGACTGGTCACCATCACGCGATCAAAGATTTTAACCCCCAAGCGTTTGCATTCCTTTTTCAAGGCGGGTTTAAAAGTGCTTCCCCAGACCCGTATCACCACGTTGTTCAGTTTCTTGTCCGGATTACTTTTGAGAGTTACCGGTTTTACCATATCGGGGACATAGCTGTGAACTTTGGTATAGCGCGGGGAAATCATGAATTTGGTCTTGTCATCCCGGCCTTCAGCGCCCAGGTATTCATCATCGGTGTCCCTAACTTTGCCACCCATTTGTTCCAGTTCAAGTAGAGTATCATAGTTCTCTCGGCACTGGATCTGAATGCCGATCCCGTTGCAGTACGGACGGTCGGCCATGTGCTCCGCCCACTCATCAGGATCCACATTGGATAAAGGGTTCGCGGGAGCATTACACCAGTGGTCGCATCCCGGACCTCCGGCGCCGCTCCTGATAGTATCACCCTTTTCCACCAGAACCACATTTAGTCCTTGCCTGGCAGCACTGATGGCCGCCCAGCAACCGGCGATACCGCCGCCGATAACCAGGACATCAGCATCGATTTCTTGCTCCTGGTCGTAGCGGATAGGATACGGCCAGTCTGGTACGTGACCTTGTTCTTTTAGATAATCATGCCATGTAGCCAATTTCTCAACCTCCTTTATGACTTACTCAATCTTTCACTCTAGCCTGAATTGACGATTAAAGTTATTTCATGTCAGTCATCAAGAGACCATCATCTCTCAGTGGAAACATCAGTATGGTTATTGGTCAAGTTTAATAATTATATAGTATTTTTTCAGGAAACGGAAGAAACTTCAGGCATGAGTAATGTACGCCGATAATTTTGCCGGGTAGCTCCATGGTATAACCGCGAAACGATTTGGCAGTATTCAAGAACGGTATAAGGGCTTTTTCAGAAGGCAGGTACCTAAAACAACCGAAGGTATCTGCAGTAAGCAGGTCCTCCATGCGCTCTGAAAGGTTAGTAATTTCTTCTTCTCAAACCGAATGTTCTCTACCACAGTGCGGGCACGTGATTTTTGGCTCTTTAAACCCAGGCGGCACTCGCAGCCTAGTACCGCAGTCACAGGTGATGGTCTTGTAGTTATTCAGCCGCCACATCAAATCTGAGTTTTCACGAGCCCGCTGCATTTCATCTGGTTCCTCTACTTTCGCCTCTGGCTTCGTTGCTGCCAATGGAACCACCCCGACAGCAATTTCGGCCGTGGCCGGCATAATCCCCTTACCACCTTGATGAATCTGACGGTAAGCCTGGTTATAATCACTGAAAGAATTACCGGCCATGGCGCGGAGGATGCGTATCCTCTCCGAAATGGGCGGGTGGGTACTGGATAAATCGCTGGCTTTCAACCCTTTCTTGCGGAAAGGATTGACGATATACATAGGCGCTGTGGCCTGGTTGGCCGATTTTAGCTGACCGGTTGAGGCACCCAGTTTCTCCAGTGCTGAGGCCAGTCCTTCGGGATACCTGGTGTACAGGGCTGCAGATGCATCGGCCAGATATTCCCTTTTCCGGGAGATAGCAAAGTAAATTAAATACGCCATAATAGGGGCCAGTATCATAAAGACGAGGGCCACGACCAGAATTATTATTTGAGCCTGGCCGCCACCTCCTGACGAGGAGCTTCTTCTTGACCCGGTCATGCTACCGAAAATTAGAAAACGTGACCCGTACCAGGCCAAGATGACAATGGTGCCCAGAAGGACACTGCACATAGCCATGAGCAGCACATCCCGGTTCTTGATGTGAGATATCTCATGGCCAATTACCCCCTGCAGTTCATCGCGGTTGAGTTTTTGCAGTAGTCCCGAGGTTATAGCCACAGATGCCCGGCTGGGGTCTCGGCCCGTAGCAAATGCGTTGAGCGCCGGGTCGTCGATGATATAGATGTCGGGCATCTTCTCCAGTCCGGAGGCAATCTTCATCTCCTCAACTACGTTGTAAAGGCGCGGGTGGTCATCACGGCTGATCTTCTTTGCCCGCGATAGTCCAAGCAGGATATTGTCTCCCTGGAAGAAGGCAATCAGATTCATCACCGCCCATACCGCTAAAGCGATAATAAGGCCCCCGATGGCATTGCCAAAGAAGTATAGGCCCAAGAAGTAGCCAATTAGGAGCAACAACACTCCCATTCCAGCTACCAGTATTGCCGAGCGTATCTGGTTAGCCCTGATCTGTTCCCACATATACTATTCAGTCACCGACTAGGTGAAGCTGACCTTCGGCGCCTCTCTCTCCGCCGCCAGCGTAACTTCAAAGAACTCACCACCCTTGAAACCGGTCATGTTGGCTACCAAATTGGAGGGAAACACCTGGGTCTGGTTGTTGTACCTCAGGACTGAATCGTTGTAGTACTGGCGGGAAAAGCCTATCTTATTTTCAGTCGAGGTGAGTTCCTCCTGAAGAGCCAAGAAGTTCTGATTAGCCTTAAGGTCAGGATAGCTTTCGGCAACCGCCAGAAGCCGAGATAGAGCTGAGCTTAGCTCACCCTCAGCCTGAGCCTGAGCGCGCGCGCCTGCTCCAGAGGATGCCGCCTGCTGGGCAAGGTTCCGAGCTTGAGTTACGGCCTCTAGCGTTTCCCGCTCGTGCTTCATGTACCCTCTGACAGCTTCCACAAGGTTGGGGATAAGGTCGTAGCGCCTCTTCAGCTGGACATCAATCTGCGCCCAG
>CAZPQB010000254.1:0-3075 GCA_964588605.1 uncultured Dehalococcoidaceae bacterium
ATCATCGGGGTTTTATGGTTATCCATAAAGGTTTTCAGGACTTACCTGCTCATGTACGGGAAAAGGCCAAAAATGGGGGAAATTGTCCAAAGCCTCAGGAGCGGATAATTATTTCGGCGGCTTCTTTTTATTTAGGTCTAGAAGTCCCTCAATGGGGTCGATAGTAATGTATCCACGGTCAAGGTCAATGGACTGGACGACATCCTCAATGGCCGGGATGAGGATTTCACCTTTGGGGCTCTGGACGATATAGTTATCATTGCTTTTCCCGGTAAGTATGTCGGTAATGGTGCCTATTAGTTCTCCAAGGGTTGTCCTGACCTGCAACCCGATAATCTGATGATGGTAGTATTGCCCCTCGGGCAGGGGGTGATTATGGTTGGATTCAATTTCCACAGAAAGGCTCACAACTTCTGAACATCTCACAGTTGAGAAGCACAAGCTAGAAAATGGTGTGAAGCTATGTCTCCGCGTCTTTAAAGAGGCGGCCTGCTTTTGCGGGGGGTTATTTTACATAATCTCGAGTCTGACTCTGGTGGCGGCTTTGGCTGCTTTTACCCTGAGCAAGGTGCGCATGGCCTGGGCAATCTGTCCTTGCTTGCCGATAATTCGTCCTTTGTCGTCATCGGCAACGGTCAGCTTCAGCGTAATACCCTCCTCATTGGTTTCCTCATCAACGTTCACTGCATTGGGTTCATTGACGATTGACTTGGCGATGTACTCCACTAGGTCTTTCATGATTTCTCCTTGGCAAGTTTGAACTTTTCCAGAATACCTGCTTTGCCTAGCAGTCTGGCAGTGGTATCCGTTGGTTTTGCCCCCTGTTTTAGCCAGTGCAGTGCCTTTTCCTCTTTAATCACTATCGTCTCCGGGTCTGTCAGGGGATCGTAGTGTCCCACAATATCAACAAACGCCCCGTCGCGGGGTGACCGAACGTCAGCGACCACAAGTCGGTAACTGGGTTTTTTCTTAGCTCCAACGCGCCGCAATCTAATTTTAAGCATTTACACCTTACCTTTTTCTACAAAATGATATACGTTCCCTATTATGCAACATAAATAATAGCCTGTCAATGGGAATATGGGAAAAATGTTAATGGATGTTATTTATCTACCTCACCCCCTGTCTCCCCTTCTCCCGGCGAGGTTTGGCAGAGGAGGGGTAAGATATAGAAAGCGGGGCTAGCGTCCCTCAATCTCCCCGCTGCCCCAGTCGCCTGTTGTATTTTCCCACCCAAGCCCACCCTCGTATCGCCTGCGGCTTAAACCATAAAGGTTACGACCCCCTGATTTTTGGGGTGGGGGGCTATTTACGGACAAGCCGCCAATGCCGCGAGGGCGGTGGGTGGGAAAAGATAACATGGAAAGGGGTTGGGGTAAAGCTATCAGTCATTTCATATTTTTATGTATTTTGACAATTATCATGGCTGTTTATATAATTTCCTTACTGATTAAAGGAGGTGGGTGATGAAAGAGTTTAAAGACAAGGTTGCGGTAATAACGGGCGCCGCCAGCGGAATTGGCTTCGGTCTGGCGGAACGCTGCGCGCAGGAGGGTATGAAGGTAGTCTTGGCGGATGTCGAAGAAGGCGCTATGGAGAAAGCGGAAAAGGAAATAAAGGCGATGGGGGTAAATACACTGGCCGTAAAAACCGATGTCTCTAAGGCAAATGATGTTGAAGCTCTGGCTAAGAAGACGCTGGATGCCTTCGGAGCAGTGCACCTGCTGTGCAACAACGCCGGCGTTGCCGGTGGCCCTTCTACGGCATGGCAAACTACGCTGCTTGATTGGAAATGGGTACTGGGCGTAAACCTCTGGGGGGTTATCTATGGCATTCATTTCTTCGTACCCATCATGATTAAGCAGAATACCGAATGTCACATAGTAAATACGGCTTCTGTAGCCGGATTAGTTGCCAGCACCGGCGCCGATGCTTATCTCGTTAGCAAACACGGTGTGGTAGCTCTTTCCGAGGTGCTTTATCGTGAACTTGAACAGGAAGGACATGAAGTCGGAATCTCCGTGCTGTGCCCGGGGATTATCAATACGAATATACTTGAGGCTGAGCGTAACCGCCCTCCAGAGCTGAAGAATGCCCCCGGCGAGGAACCGGGAGACATGTCAGACCCGAAAGTACTGGAAATGTTGCAGACCTACAGGGAGATTTTTAAAAAGGGAATGCCGCCGCAGCAGGTAGCTGATATTGTTTTCAGTGCCATCAGAGAGAAGAAATTTTACATACTCCCGAACGCAGACCCTTACAGACCGCTGATACGGGCGCGGGTGGAAGATGTCCTCCAGGAACGCAATCCCACCGACATACCGCTCGAGCTCTGATGATTCGTGGTTTCTGAATTCAGGTTGCTAAGAGTCTGCTCCTGCGTCTATAATCAGAGTATGAAGGTAGCCAGACTGCATGGCTGGCAGATGAGCCCTGGCCAGGCTATAGAACTCCAGATAAAGCTGGCCGGGCAGGTGTCCAGAGATAGCGAGGTCATCAACCCACACCTGATTGCCGGCGTTGATATATCGTTGGATAGAGTGGCCGGGACAGGCACGGCGGCGGTGGTGGTTTTAAGCTACCCCGGCCTTGAGCCGGTTGAAGTGAAGGTAGTTACCGATAGCCTCAATTTCCCGTATGTCCCGGGGCTGCTTTCTTTCCGGGAGGCGCCGCTGATACTGGCCGCCTGTGAAAAGCTTGCCGTAACGCCCGACCTCGTCATGGTGGATGGTCAGGGTATAGCCCACCCGAGGCGCATGGGACTGGCCTCTCACCTTGGGCTTTTCCTGGAGATACCGTCCGTCGGCTGTGCCAAGTCGCGACTATGTGGTCAGCACCGGGAGTCGGGGTCTGAACCCGGCAGCTATGCCGACTTGATAGATAATGGCGAGGTAATCGGGGCGGTGCTGCGTACCAGGGGAGGGGTCAAGCCGGTTTATATATCTATCGGTCACAAAATAGATTTAACAGCGGCGATTCACTGGGTGCTGGCATGTTGCCGGGGCTACCGCTTGCCGGAGCCGACCCGGCTGGCCCATTTGGCGGCGGGGGGCAATCTGGAGTCAATAAAGCCGC
>CAZPQB010000255.1:0-3062 GCA_964588605.1 uncultured Dehalococcoidaceae bacterium
CCGTCTTCGAGTTAAGCGGCCGCCTGGCGTTTACCACCGACAGCTATACGGTCAACCCCATCTTCTTCCCCGGCGGCGACATCGGAAAGCTGGCGGTATGCGGGACCGTCAACGACCTGTCCATGAGCGGCGCCAGACCGCTCTATCTCAGCCTGTCTTTTATCATTGAGGAAGGCTTTGCGGTCGCCGAACTAAAAAAGGTAATGGCTTCCATCAAGAAAGCGGCCGACGAGGCGGAAGTGAGCATCGTTACCGGCGACACCAAGGTAGTCAACCGGGGCAGCGCCGATAAGCTTTTCATCAATACCGCCGGTATCGGCGTCGTGCCGGAAGGCGTCGATATCTCGGCAGCCAACGCCAGAGTGGGAGACATTGTTATCATTAACGGTAACATAGGCGACCACGGTATCGCCGTACTAAGTCAGCGTGAAGGACTCAAGTTCCAGGTACCCGTACCGAGTGACTGTGCCCCCCTGAACAAGCTGGTGGCGGAGATGCTGGAAACATCCCACAATATTCATTGCCTGCGCGACCCCACCCGCGGCGGGCTAGCCACCACCCTCAATGACTTCGCCGAGCAATCAAATACTGGCATCAGGATAGAAGAGGATAAAATCCCGGTGGACAAGGCCGTGCTGGCTGCCTGCGAACTACTCGGGTTCGACCCACTCTATATCGCCAACGAGGGCAAACTGGTGGCGGTTGTGGCTCCGGATGACGCCGACCTTATTCTGAAAAAGATGAAGCGGAATAAATACGGCGGAAAGGCGGCCGTTATCGGCGAAGTGGTGGCCGAACACCCCGGAAAGGTGGCCATGAAAACCACTCTGGGAGCATCCCGTATCGTCGATATGCCGGTCGGAGAGCTGCTGCCCAGAATATGCTAGCCGAGAATATGATGACCGGAGAGCAAATCGAAAGCGATACCGGAAAAAGGCCACCACGGGTGGTGGTAATAGGCGTCGGCAACCTGCTACTCAAGGATGAAGGAATCGGCATCCATGCCGTGGAGTCGCTGCAGAAGGTCGAACTACCCGAAAACGTGAGGATAATAGACGGCGGGACGGCGCCGGACTTAGTCGCCTATACCGAGGCCGGAGACAAACTGGTTATCATCGATGCCGCTAAAGCAGGAGGGGAACCGGGGACAATATACCGCTTTTTACCCCGGGATTTGGCCGAAGAAAGCGGTACTTTAATCTCGGCTCACGAACTGGGCGTAGAACAAAACCTGAAGCTCATGTCCCTGATGGGAAACGAACCGGCGGAAATCGTTATCATCGGTATCGAGCCACAGGAAATAGGCTTTGGAACAGAGCTCTCGGCTAAGCTCAAGCGAAAATTGCCGGAAATAGTCAGCGTCATCTTGAAGGAAATAGGCCTGGAATAAAGGCGCCGGGGGCTGATATGTCAGAGCACAGCCAGAGCTATCAGCGTCATTAAGCCGAACTCCCAAATGGACAAGAGGGGCAGACGCCTAGTATAATTAAACTGGCGTCTACAGGGAAGTCAATCAAAAGGGAGGAGGATGTGCCATGTTTCGCGGCTTTGGAATTTGGGAGATTATTCTTATTCTGGTAATTATCCTCATCGTCTTCGGCGTTGGGAAACTCCCGCAGGTCGGTGGTGCTATCGGCAAGGGACTGCGAGCTTTCAAGAAGGGGCAAGCCGGTGAAGAAGAGGAAGAGGAGGCAGAGAGTCCCAAGCCTAAAAAAGCTGCCCCCAAGAAAGCTGCCAAGAGCTAGGATGGGCATTACATCGCCAGAACAGAGTCAAAGAACAGCTATCTCTGCCCGTCACTGCAGGTGAAGATAGCGTGAAAAAGGTGAGTGATGGGATTTCTCGGTATAGGTTCTTGGGAGATACTGCTAATTATCATTTTAGCGTTGATAATACTGGGGCCTGGCAAGCTGACGGAATTTGCCAGGACACTGGGGAAGACAGTACGCGCCATAAAAAAAGCCAGCGCTGACCTGACCACAGCCGTCGCCAGGGAGATGGACGCAACCCGGAACGAACCGCCGCCATCTCCACCAAAAGAAGAGAAGACCGGTGAAGCACCATCAGCTGTAAGCTCGGCAAAGACCGGAAGCCACGATGACCAGCCCACCAATGCGGGAGGGGCACCCCCGGCAAAATGACTGACGGCGAAAGAAAGCTCACCCTCCTCGGCCATTTCCAAGAACTACGCAAACGGCTTATCAGGAGCATCATCGTTGTCGTCATCACCACCATTATCTCCTTCATATTCTGGGAGTGGCTGCTTTACATCCTGATACTGCCGGCACAGGGCATCAACCTCGTCTTCATCGAAATGACAGAGATGATTGGCACCATCATGAGGGTGTGCCTCGCCAGCGGGATTATCATCGCCATGCCGTACATCACGGTGCAGGCAATCCTGTTTATCCGCCCGGCGCTTACCCGGAAAGAAAGAAGGTATGTGTACCTGATACTCCCCTGGATAGCGGTAATGTTCCTGGGAGGCGTTGTCTTCGGCTACTTCATCCTCATTCCGCCAGCCACCGGATTCCTGCTTACCTTCGGCGCCGATATCGCTACCCCGCAGATAAAAATCGGGAACTATATCGCCATTATCACCCGGCTACTGTTAGCCATCGGGCTGGTCTTTGAGATGCCCGTGGTGACCACTTTCCTGGCCAGGATCGGCATCGTCAAGCCGGAGTGGCTCGCCTCCAAACGCAAAATAGCCATTATCATGGCCTTCGTGGTCGCCGCCATCATCACCCCCACCTTCGACCCGATAAACCAGAGTCTGGTGGCCGTACCGCTGGTTGTCCTTTACGAAATGAGCATCTGGCTGGCGAAACTGGTATACCGGAAAAAGGATGAAGTGGCTAAAGAACCCCTGGCCGAATCCTGATATCTGCAAGGACATGCCGACCGGCGGCGTCTGGTTATTGCAGCGGTTTTTTTCAATGATATATACTTATGTAGACCCTGGGAGCGGATGAGTCCCGGTGGGCTTCGCGGACTTCAAATCCGTTGGGGGGCAGTAAGGCTGTCTTCGGTGGGTTCGACTCCCATGCGCTCCCGCCAGT
>CAZPQB010000256.1:0-3055 GCA_964588605.1 uncultured Dehalococcoidaceae bacterium
ATATCTCTTAGCCCAGTAAAACCGTTCCTTGTTTGTGAGTGACACGTAGTTCATGGCGTTTCCCATTTCTTCGGAATTTCCGAAGAAGGCAACGTAGGTGGTTGGTTGTTTCAATAAGCCGTGGATAACAGAAAAGTCGATACCTAAGCTAACATCGCGTCTGACATCATCCTTATAATCCGTAGAATATGATCCAAGATGGTAAACTGAAATGTATTCACCCGAAGAGTACAGCTGTTCGAACGTTCTCAGAACATCGGCTTGAACTCTATGGGTATAAGTCTGTAGTTTCCGTAGGGTAGTATTTGATGCCGATATATCTTTATCCAAATAAAATCCACTAATACCGGCATAAACTAAGCAAATTTTAAATGCACTGAGAGATCGCGAGCGCTCGACGATGGCTTGACCAATTGAATCACGCTGATAGGTAACAGTCGATTCCCAAATAGCGGATCTGGCCTCTTCTCCGTGTATATGCGCAACAATAGCTCGAAGACCCCGTTCAAGAATATCCCTAGTTGATGAACTAGTAGTATATATCCGCTGGAACACAACTTGTGCAGTTTGTACATCTG
Source organism: uncultured Dehalococcoidaceae bacterium (assembly GCA_964588605.1). Taxonomy (GTDB): domain Bacteria; phylum Chloroflexota; class Dehalococcoidia; order Dehalococcoidales; family RBG-16-60-22; genus CAZLEY01. Next base: position 579 of record CAZPQB010000256.1, read on the forward strand.
TCAACCGGATGTCAAAAAGGTGGTACTGACTATTCCAGATTGAAGATACAGCCAATACTTGTTCTGCCTCCAATATTTGGCCGATCTCGAGCCGCTGTTCATCATCATTCACAATTCCTGAAAGGGTGAGCTCCTGAATCCGCAATATGTCATCTAGATCGCTTAGATTTACTATCTGGTGACCGCGATTGACTAACTCTGCCGAAAATGCGGATTCTATACCACGGGACCAATCGGTGTCATAGCCGATTATTTGTGCCGGAAGTATTGCTATTACCGTTTTTGCGGATACGGGAACAGCCAATTCTTGCTCCGACTGGACTTCATCTTCGGCAACGGTGGTAACGACTTCTTGCCCTGCTTGTCTACCAACGGGAGTTTGAGTACCTGTTGTCAGTTCATCTATAAAACCCATGCACGAAGCGAGTGCTGGTATAATAGCAATTCCTATAATCAATTTGAAAAAATGTCCCATGGTGAGCCTTTCTAAGATACGAGTGCTGAACCGAGTTATCAGAACAGAACTATTTTCACCAATAAGTATAAACCGGGATATCGATATAGCAAGATCACAAAAGTTAGCATCGTATCAATAGCTAATATTTGCGTACTCGAGATCGATGGCCTATATTTGGATTCGGTAGTTGAAACCTAGTCTATGAATGAGATCAGCAACATGTAGCAGCAGGCGATTTTGAAAGTTGTTTCTGCGGACAAGAGCGCCGTAGTTTTCTACGATTACAGCTGTTTGCCGCTTGAAAAAAGTCGTTGACGGATATAGCATGTGTGCTATACTTTAAAGGTAGCAGCTTGAGACTTGAGTACTATCCTGAAGATGCGGAACCGAATTGCGAGGGATACGTAAAGGAGTTTCTTCGAAAGGACTTGAAGAAGCGGCGAGATCTGCGCTCGAGAGTGGAGAGCTTCTTTGCGAAGCTTGAGACCATGAAAGATCTGGGGCCCCTGTTTCGTTCTGGGCAGTTGGCGTCTTTGGGTGACGGACTATACGAGATGCGCATCCCGCCCGTAGCCCATGGCGGGGTTGTTCGAATCTATTACTGTGAGTGCCCCAATGACTCGTTGAGAATGATGCTTTTGGACGCAGAACTCAAGCATGAGAAAGCAGCGTCTCGGCATGATGCAGCCCGTAAGCGAATGGTAAGATATCTTTAGCAAAAGGTTGGTGACGATGAAAAAGAATAGAGACAGGTCTTTCAGGTCAAAAGACGAGGAACAAGAAGATCGAAAATACGCTGACTACAAGTTGGCGTTCGGTCCGCTTTCCGATTTCTTGACGGACTACGACTTCAGCAAAGGATCGCAAAATCTCACACAGGTCGAAATAGCCCGGAGAATGAAGACAACCCAAAGCGCAATATCGCGATTTGAAGCGATGAAGAATCCGCCCTCTTACGATTTCCTGCAACGGATTAGTGAAGTCTTGGGTGACGAGCTCTATTTGAGTCCACTCGGAAGTATGTGCTTGAGCGTGCCCTATGACCTGCACGACGCTGTGCGTTTGTTGTCGCAGGCTGAAGGCAAGTCGGTGAAGGACTATCTGCAGGCCTGTCTTCGGGACACCATCGAAAGCAGGCTTCCCGCAGGCTCGGCAGGAGTGACAGAAGCTGCGGGTCCCCAGGATGCGCCGGCCCGGTGCAAGAAGACGTCAGATTGGACCAGAGGGCGACACAAAACGGGCCTTCCTGTTTCGCGAGAACCGTTGAGTCTGAAGAACTACCAAGGAGATCTCGCGGCATGACGGAAATCATGGAAGAGACAAAGAGCAAATTTCAGGCACTTCTGACAGTCCTCCGGCTAGTCGGCATAGAGACATTGCAGATCCACATGGATCGCATAGGCGTGAAGACAGAAACGATCACCGACGGAAAAGAATTGAAGATCTCCTGGAGCCAGTCATTCCGCAAAGATGATCCCTTGATCGACGAACCAAACCATATTTTTTTCCACCCCAAGTACGATTTGCTGATTGCTCAGGAGGAACAAGCCTTGTACAGGCACCGAACAATATTTTCCATCTTGTTCGAAATCACGGATCGAAGCGTTTTTAATGATTCCTGGGATTCAGAGGAAGTAAGGAAAGCCTTTCACGAAAAGCAAATAATGAGAACGCTATGGCCCTTTCTCAGGCAGCAAGTAGCCGATGGGATGACACGTGTTGGGCTGACAGGAGCAATCCTTCCTTGGATAGTATAGCGTGGAGTTCGCAGCAGCTAACAGGCTGTCCCACCCGTTGCAGCAAACAACGCCCAGATCGCGGCGCCGTTGATTGCATCCTGGATCTGCAGGAACTGGAGCGGCGCATCACGTTCCGGTACCTGGAACTCCGGGCGCTGTGTGGGTTAGAGCATCCCCAAATAGAATAGTTACACGACTTATTTCGCGAGGAGGAGCAGTTCGGGGAAGCCTAGTCTGCTTTTCTCACAAATCTTGGGGAGACGGGCTGATCCGAAACCCAG
>CAZPQB010000257.1:0-3039 GCA_964588605.1 uncultured Dehalococcoidaceae bacterium
GATGGATTAAGCTCATAAATGGGGGTTCCTTCTCTAGACACTTCAGCAATCGAGCTCAGCTTTGGACTCATCACCCCACTCGCCTTGAGCCCAGCTATCAGGGCATCAACCCTATCCCCTAAGTCTAAATCGCTGCATATTTTCTTTATCTGACTGGCAGTAACCCTGTAGTCCCTCGCCTGCTCCTCTAGCCGCTCAACCAATTTGGGCATTCTCTCCCAGGCTGGTTCACCCATCTCCTTGAAAATCTTGGTTATAGCACGCTCCGGGTCCCAGCGCCCTGTCTTAGTGGCCTCTCCCACCAAATATCTAGCAATATTGGGTACTTCGTACGATTCTCCCGGCTTACAGAGAAGCAGCCGATCCTCCCAGGCAGCGCTCTTAACCGTTCTCACCGGAAGAAGCAGTCTCCATTCGTTACCCAGGAGTAGAACATCCTCAGCATTGTCATGAACTATTTTGTCTACCTCACGATAGGATATGCTGCCTCTTTGGAGGCTTGGGCCAAGACTGAAGCCAAACGGCTTGTAAGCTCAGCGCCCTTAAGCAACTCGTCTAAAGCCTTTTCCAGGTTACTCATTGATTGACTCTTGTATGCAAGTGCCTAGCGTAGCATCGCCAGATATTCGTCAGCATAATTGCTATTTTTAGCTTCCCCGAATGGCCTAATGAAGGCCATATGTATTGGTGAAGGTAATTTCGTCCAGCCCTTTCCTTCCCTTTTCTGGTGTTTCTGCAGGGTGACCGATAGAAACAACCGCTATAAGCCATTCCTCGTCAGGTATTCCCAGTACATGTGCCGCTGTTTCTGCCCACTCAGTACCCCAGACACTAATCCAACATGTGCCTAGCCCTAATGCATATGCTGCCAGTAACATGTTCTGGGTAGCGGCTGCCCCTTCTTGCTCAGGATGTTTTGAGACTTCTGGATTGACCACGACCGCAATCCCTTGTGCTGCCTGAGCAAGAAACTTACCGGTAGGAATTGCCTCAGCTAATTCCTTCCTTGTCTGGTCATCATTTAGCAGTATGAACTTCCAGGGTTGGCTGTTACCCCTTGACGGTGCCCATCTTCCAGCTTCGAGTATCTGGTTCAGTTGATTTTCAGAGACGGGCTCCTGGCTGTACTGCCTGATACTTCTTCTTTCCTTGATTGCTTGTAGAACGTCCATTACAGAATCCTCCTTCATTTCTATAATCAAAAAGTGTCGCGGTTTCACTCAACCCGGGTACCTTTCACACCTCATCTATTTCCGTGAAATTATCCGTGTCTGTTGCTCTCACCGCCTCCTTTTTACCAGTAAAGGAGTGAGCAATTCCGCCGACTACGCTGATAACTTAATGGCGACAGTCACTTTGTCTCCTGTTTTCGCTCCCGGCCATTTTTAAGGTTTGGCTTCATCTAAAAGCAAGTTCCTAAGCCGGTCTAGAGTAATCCTATATGGTTCTATCGGAATGCCCATCCAGTCAGAGAATTCCAGAATCTTCTCAGGCTCATTTTCCATGACCTTGTCATAATAACCTATCGCATCCAGCATGATGGCTCCGCCGGTGTGCTTGGGGAAATTTTCATTTGCCAGACCTTTATCCCAACCCTGATACACATAATGGCGGTATTCCATCCATCCCGGGGTAAGCCAGTAAATATCTTTTCCCTGGCTTATTTTCTCTCTTTCTTCCTCGCTGTCCAGCATATCCATGCAATGGGTAGCTTTTATTCTGGAAATACTGACCCCAGATTCCTCTTGCTCCTGAATAATGGTGTCTATCTTGCGGTACGGGTTATCAGCATTGACATAGCAGAACTTACCACCATACACCACGATAATTTTACTGGCGTATTTCTTAGCGGTGCCTATCTGTCTTATCAGTTGGCTTTCGAGTTCCTGTGGCACCTCATGGCGCCCCGGCTTGGTATACAGGATTTTTTTAGCATCTAGCAAGCCGCTGTCTTTCAAGTGGTTTAGCTCCATATTCAGGGTGCCGCAGGCAACAATTGTATATTCTCGAAAAGAAGCATGATTTTCCATACTTTTAATGTCCCTCCCTTAATGGGTAATTTCTCTCACCGGCCAGAATTGGAACTTCGAGCCAGTTCTCCGCAGGCACGAAAGGACAGGTATAATCCTCGCTGTAGGCACACCAGGGGTTATAGGCCTGATTGAAATCCAGAACCCATTTCCCGCCCGCAGTGCGGTCTCTCTCTGGCTCAAGGTCGAGGTAACGACCTGCTCCATAGGTTTCTTTGCCGGAGGTCGTATCCTTAAAAGGAACAAACAACATCTCTTCTTCACGGCGGCTCTTGTAAGCCTGGAGGGCTTGCTCCTTTTCACCTACCTTGAATCGAAATTCACCCCACCGAATAAAATCATGCTCATTGCCTTTGGTGTAAGCCATCCTTACTGCCTGCTTTTCACGATGCTCATGAAGTTCAAGCTCAAATTTATAGCTTGGATCAGGAGGATAGTATTCCAGACCTTTAAACCGGGGCTTATCTTGCGGCGGTATTGGTGATTGCCATTGTTGGGCAAAGAAGGCGTCCTTCGTTTCCCTCTCTTTTTCCACATTCGTTTTCCAATCCGAGACTGACATAACCATTACACCTCCTCATCTAGCCGGATTTACTCAACCGCGCCTGGCTGCCTTTTATCTTGTTTCTTGTAGTTCAATCAGTGCTGGGGAGTTGCCTTAATATCTGGGACAGATGTTCGTTGGCTTTCTCCGCCTCTTGCGCTGCCTGTAAAGCGCTATTATAGATTGGATTGCCCTCCAGGTTTTTGGCTTTCTCCACCCATTTGTTAAATTTCTCAGCGTGCTTTTTGTTATCCTCAACCCAAGAGGTTAAAAGCACTTGAAGTCTTCCCGTTTCATCAGTCGGGAACCTCTTAAGAATATCTTCAACCATTGTCCGAATTGTGTCCTCCGGAACCGCGCCGAGGATTTCATCTACCTTCTCTCCATCACTGAAGAACATCTGCATGGGGATACTCATAATCTGATATTTCGTTGCTGTGCGCTGGTTTTCATCCACATTAATCA
>CAZPQB010000258.1:0-3023 GCA_964588605.1 uncultured Dehalococcoidaceae bacterium
CAATACCAAAATGATGAGCTATTTCGTGCTGTACCACTTTCTGTATTTCAGCCGTAATCCTGTCATCATCTCGACATGCGTACTCGATAGGCTCCTGGAATATAGTTATTTTATCCGGAACTACCAGCCCGTAGTGAGCTCCACGCTTAGTCTGAGGTACCCCCTCGTAGAGGCCAAACAGGGTCTGGCCACGCTTTAGCCTAGCCTTGACCAATTGACGAGAGGTTGGCTGATCCTCCACGACCACGGTAATATTATCCAGTCTGACGGCAAACTCCTCAGGTAAAGCTTGAACTGCCTTTTCCACAAGCCACTCAAATCTCGCTCTATCCATCATTTGGCCCTTTGATTAAGCTGGCTCTCATTTTATAACTTGGATACCTCTAACTCCAAGCTGTAATTCAGTACGTCATTCCCGTTGTCAAACGCAGATTCAACCCACGTATAACCACATAATATAGCATTCTTTTTACGTAAGTAAGAGCACCTAAAATGGCTGCTCGGGAATGGAAAGCAGCTCGCCATCTGCCACCTCATTTAAGAGAGCAATATAGGCGTTCAACGCATGGCAAGGGGAATCGGTCCTGACATACAGGTTCTCATAGTTCCAGAAGCTGCCACCAATCGCCTTCTGCGGTTCTTTGAGGAAGAAGGTATTCTCCGCAGAGTAAGTATTCTGAATAATCCACCAGGTTGCTTTTACCGCAGCCTCCTTATATGTGTCAGCTCCCGTCATGCCCTGTTCCTGATGAAACTTATAAACTGCCATCATTACTTCATCCAACCAGCCGTTACCACTGGTCGAATAGGCATCTTGCCAAGTTCCATAATAAAGAAGCTTATCCGTATTCAGTTGCTGTCTGGATACAATATCGCTACTGCACTGCAAAATCATATCCCGGTAATAATCATCCGGGTTCACTTTATAAAAATCCATGAGCGACATTATTACCCAGGCGCTAGAGATAGGATTTTTAGAGCGGTAGTCATCCCCCAGGTAACTGCCTTCTTTTTCTACTCTTTCCGTAAAGTTCTGGGCAATCCTCTCCGCAGTGTCATAGTATTTATGTTCCCCGGTAACACCATAAAGACGAGAGAGAGCCGCCAGCACCTGGCCGTTATATAGCAGCGATTTCTTAACACCGTGGACCCATTTACCGTCTTTATTATATCTCTCATACGGCTTCATCCAACCATCATCCCACTGCATGGTGGTCAGCCAGTCGCCGCCTAACTTTGCTGCGGTCAAGTATTTATCTTCACCAGTACGCTGATATAAGTCCAGCAGGGTAAATATACTGAGCGCGGTGGTGCCGGTAACAAACCGCATCTCTTTCTCTCCACTCTCGAAATAATACGAGTAATGAAAGGCACCATAAGTCTTTTTGTCCTTACTTTGCATAGAAAGGAGAAAGTCCGCCCAATCTGCTATACTGGATTGAATCCGCTCATCCCCATCAAAATCGTAAACCTTCAGCAGCGTATAGATAATTGAAGCCGAATATGCCGTATATACCCTGTCCCCGAAATCATCATTCAGGGTATCGTATTTCTTGTAAAACCCGTTCTCGTCCTTGTTTAATGCACGGAGCAGAAATTCCTTACCCTGCTCGATATTCTGAAGGAGTAATTCCTTATCCAGACTCCGGGTTATCACGAGATTCCCGAGAAGCTCCTTCCCCTCTCCGTTATATTCAATGAAAGAAATTGACCAATCGGGGAGAGAGACCAAGAATCTGTCTTCGGCAATAGTGGTTGCGGTTAAATCCTGAGCCCCATCCTCAAGCGCATTGCGCGTTGCCTCTGCCAGTACCAGAGAGAGCATTGTATCGCCTTCTTTCGCCTCGCCTTCACCCTTTATCTTACCTTGGTGGTATATATCTATGTGTACTTTCCAGTCACCACTGATTTCCAGTTCATCAGGGGGTGACGTCGGTCGCCCATCAAAGTAGCTATCTGCAACCGACCTAACAAACTGTACTGCCGCATCCCTAAATGCCTGGTTGCCACCGGTAAACCCAGCCAGAGGGTTTTCCCGCGTCAACGGTAACCAGAAAACCAAACCGGCCACCACCGCTACCAGAATGGCCATGGTTAAGCTAAACTTCCAGTTGAGTATCCTGGTTTTAAGAAAACTCACATTGATTCGTTTTGTCTGTTTATTCTTTAGCTTTCGTGCCATATGCTTCCTCCTTAGCTATAAGTAATTCTCTCCGCAATAAACATATCTTGCATTCCCAAACAAGCCATGCTATTTCCACGCTCTGTCACTGTATGTACTCATGTACCCAAATCAAAGGCATAGCCTTTACGTCTATGGGACATAAGCATTCCGCAGGCATACAATCCGACCGTAAATAAGCCGAAAACAGACAAGAGGCTGGCCCATTGGCTGGACAGAATGCCCGCTAGCGGCATTGCATTAAATTCTGGCTTGATTCCCAGTAAGGCAAAACTGGCCCTTTCATAGTGTTTTGTGATTGATAACTGCTCTATTGAGTTTCTTATCGTCTCGTAACTGCTGAAATTGGCCATGACCTGTTTTTCCTGGGTCTTGGTCAAATGCATGCTGCTAAAGAATCCCCCGGGCACCTGATTGTCGGGGTCCATGGTGTCACCGATCTGGGGCAAGATTAGTACAACCAACAACCAGATAACAAACGAAATCATCAGTGCATGGGATACTGTCTTCATGGACAGCGAGAGGAAAAAGGTGAGAGAGAAAAATATCATGACATAAGCAAATGAAAGAATGAGCACCAATCCTAGTTTGAGCAACTCAATCGGGTTTAAAGTCACTCCACCAACAAGTAGTAACCCCAGATAGGAGAAGATTCCCACGCTCAACAGAGTCAGGGCAATGAATATCCCGTTACCCAGGAACTTGCCAGCAACTATCTCTATCCTCCTAACGGGCCTGGTCAAGATGAGTTTGAGCGTTCTTGTATTTTTCTCTCTAGAAATAGTTAGATAGCCGAGCAGCATCCCCAGAACGGCCCCGATTATCTCAATATAGTCAATCA
>CAZPQB010000259.1:0-3022 GCA_964588605.1 uncultured Dehalococcoidaceae bacterium
ATTTCTATCTTGAGACAATGAGGTACGGTTATAGCCTGAAGCAGTACTGCGTAGGTAAAGCTCATGGGCGTCATACGCCGAAAGGGAGACTAAAGCATAATTGCCTTTGCCCCCTTCTGTGTAGTGTTCGGGGATGTATCAAGCTTATATGGAAGCCCTCAGTCGGTCATTCTAGGCTGAGCTCTGGCCTTTTCGCATCAGTCCTATACCAGCCAGAACCAGGCCCACACCCAGAATGATGTTTATCATGCCGATGGTCCTCGTTAATGAAGCCAGCCCGATTTGCGAGCGGGTCAGTCCGAGCCCTGTTTTCTGTACGGTCAGGTAATTATATTCTACGCTTGGTGGAGCTCCTGACTCTTTCATCTGGGTATATTTGGCTTTAACTGCATCGTACTGGGAGTCTACCTGGTCTAGCGGTAGGGGGGCAATACTCTCGGCGATTTCGTCTTCGGCCGAGTATGACTGTGGGATAAACAGTACGCCGAAGGCAAGACCGGCCACGCCCAGAATCAGGACAATGATTCCAATTGCACGCATCTGATTATACCTCCATTATCTATGTATATAGAATTTCTAGGTATAATATAACATAATACTTGATGTGTCAAGTGCTGTGGCATTATTTTTAGTTCTTTTTTGTTGGTGCTGTATTAACTTTTTTATTGACTCTGTTTAGACTTATGTTACATCAGACCTCAACCCCTTTGTCCCCCTCTCCAAACTGGAGATAGTATGAACAGCTTAATTTAATATGTTTGGAGAGGGGGAAGATTTTTTTAAAGAAAGGCTAAGCCTTTCTTGGACTCTCTGTGTGGTGGTGGCGAGAAAACTGCGGGATAAGCTGAGAATGATGTGAGGGCGGCGGGTGGGAAAAGATATTAGAGGGGGGTGGGGGGAAGTACGCATGTAAATTAAATGAAAACAGAAACTACTAAATTAGGGTAGCGTTTGAGTGTTGTGTCGATAAGATAGTGGAATTTATATCTAAAAGTGTTGACACATGATATTAAATGGATATAACCTATGACAGATAATTTGAAGTATGTGTTACCGGTATGACTAAAAGTAGCATAATACCAGTGAAATATATATTTATTGATGTAGTAGCTTATACCAAACGTACAGTAGAGGCCCAGTGCTATATTACTACAGCACTTAATAGGATTGTTAGTGGTGCTATTAATAGATATCACATGAGTGATGACTCTGTGGTACTTATTCCCACAGGAGACGGGATGTGTATAGCCCTGCTAAACGTCTCAATATATGACATACATGTGAGTATAGCAAAAGAAGTACTTCGCAGAATACATGCGAATAATTCCAGAGTAAAAGAGAAATGGCGGAAATTTGAAGTTAGAATAGGCATTAATCAAGGTGATGATAATATCGTGACGGATATTAATGGTCGGAAGAATGTTACAGGTGCTGGAATAAATAATACAAGACGAATCATGGACTTAGCTGATGGAAGTCAAATATTGGTAAGTAGCACTGTGTATGATAATTTACATCCTCGTAAGGCTTATTATGATGCTTTTAGTCAAGAATTTGGTTATAAAGCGAAGCACGGGCTAATTTTGAAAATGTACCAGATTGTTAAACCTGAAACTTATTGGCTAAACACAAATACACCTTCAAATTTATTATCCAAAGACGCACCTGATCCCAAATTGACTGAGCTAGCAGCCTATTATTTTGCACATTCGATAGAAAAAAGGAGATTTTTAATTGAGAAGAGGGGATATACACAAGAAAATGCGGCGTTAGCAGTTCTTCTTTGGTATCTAGCTGTAGATTCTTTAGGTAGGTCTAAGTCAACTGAAGTAGAACCATACAGTGAACACATGCCTGAAACTGAGTTTGATACTCTTGATGCGAAATTTAAGTTTTTTATGAATCTTCCTTTTTGGGTATGTTGTGATTTGAAAGATTCGTTGTGTTATTATAGGATTGGTGAACATAACTATAAATACTTTGAGGATGGCTTGGAGTTCACAATTGTTAATGCAGAAGGTCGAAACAAACTGAAATCGGAATGGCCAAATATTTGGGATGAATTTGGATTTGGTGAATCATAAATCTACTAAATGAATTATTACCTTATCACTTTCGTCCCAACATACTCTTGTAACACCTCAGGCACAGCGATGGTGCCGTCAGGCTGCTGGTAGTTCTCCATGACGGCAATGAGCACGCGGGGCAGGGCCAGGCCGGAGCCGTTCAGGGTATGGACGAACTGGGGCCTGGCGTCGGGGGTGGGGCGGTAGCGGATATTGGCGCGTCTCGCCTGGAAGTCTCCGCAGTTAGAGCAGGAGCTTACCTCCAGCCACTCTTCGCAGCCGGGAGCCCAGACCTCAATGTCGTAGGTCCTGGTTGCCGTGAAGCCGATATCGCCGGTGCAGAGTTCCTTTATCCGGTAGGGAAGGCCCAGCTTCCGGCAGACATCTTCGGCATCGACCAGCATCTTCTCAAGTTCCTCAGGGGAGGTCTCCGGTTCGGTGAACTTGTACATCTCCACCTTGTCGAACTGGTGCCCGCGCTTGATACCTCTGGTATCCTTGCCGGCCGACATCTTCTCGCGGCGGAAGCAGGCGGTGTAAGCGACGTAGTGGAAGGGCAGCATCCCCGGCGGGATTATCTCGTCGCGGTAGAGGTTGGTCAGCGGTATCTCGGCGGTGCCCACGAACCAGAGGTCGTCTTCAACGTCACGGTAGATATTTTCATCGAGCTTGGGCAGCTGGCCGGCACCGACCATGCATTCACGCCTGACCATGTACGGCGGGTATATTTCGTGGTAGCCGTGCTCGTTTACATGAAGGTCGAGCATAAAGGTAATAAGGGCGCGCTGCAACCGGGCGCCGGGTCCCTTGAGCACGTAAAAACGGCTGCCGGATATCTTGACACCGCGTTCGAAGTCAATGATATCCAGTTTTTCCCCCAGCTCCCAGTGGGGGCGGGGCTTGAAGCTGAAGGTCTTCGGCTCTCCCCAGGAGCGTACCATCACGTTATCGTTTTC
>CAZPQB010000260.1:0-2992 GCA_964588605.1 uncultured Dehalococcoidaceae bacterium
CAAGCACGGCCTCCGCCAGCTTCTGCCCGATAATATCGAGATGCTCTCCGGGCCAGGTTGTCCCGTATGCGTGACGTCCATTGCCGACCTCGACAAGGCTATTGCCCTGGCCCAGCTGCCCGATGTTATCATTACCAGCTTCGGGGACATGGTCAGGGTGCCGGGGAGTCGTTCCAGCCTGCAGCAGGCCAAAGCCGAAGGCGCCGATGTCAGGATTGTCTATTCGGCACAGGATGCCCTGGCCACCGCCCGCGAGAACCCGGAGAAACACATTATTTTCATCGGCATCGGCTTCGAGACGACAGCACCCACCGTGGCCGCCTCCATGTTGCAGGCGGAAGAGGAAGGAATTAAAAATTATTACATCCTGTCCCTCCACAAGATATGTCCGCCGATAATGAAAGCCCTCCTGGACCTGGGCGAGGTCAGGCTCAACGGCATTATCTGCCCCGGCCATGTCAGCAGCATCATTGGCTCTCATCCATATCAGTTCATCGCCGATGAATACGGCATCGCCTGTGCCGTCTCCGGATTTGAGCCGCTCGACATGCTGCTCGCCGTTGATATGCTGGTCAACCAGATTGAGACAGAACAGCCCAGAGTGGAAATCGCCTACCGGCGCGGGGTAAAGCCGGAGGGCAATATACAGGCCATCCACCTGATGGAAACGGTCTTTGAGGTAGCCGACGCCGACTGGCGCGGTATCGGCGTCGTCCCTTCAAGCGGCCTCCGGCCCAGGCCGAAATACGAAAAATATGACGCCGAGAAGGAGTTTGAGATTGACGTCGGCCCGGCCGAAGAACCAAAAGGGTGCATCTGTGGCAGTATCCTTCGGGGCGTCAGCACACCCCGGGACTGCCGGCTATTCGGCACCAAATGCACCCCGGAACAACCAGTAGGCCCCTGTATGGTGTCCGCCGAGGGAACCTGCGCCACCTACTACCACTATTCAGAATCGGACTAACAGGCGTGTTGACAAACACGTAAAACCATAATATATTGGTGAGAAATCCGGTGCATGGAGCAATCGTCCTTGCTTCCAGCTACTGTATTCAGCAAAAAAGAAAGGAGCCGAGTAGATGAATTACGGGGACGGTTTTGAGGTTTGCCCGCCACCAATCTCAGTTGATGACATTAAAGGGAAGGTAAACACGGATGTTGTGGTCGTGGGTGCCGGAATAGCCGGGCTGACGGCGGCAGCCTCGGCGGCGGAAGCAGGCGCCAAGACCATCCTGCTGGAAAAGGGGGTTTACTTCCACCATCGTGGCCTGCATAATACCGCCATCGCCAGCCGATTGCAGAAAAAGGCGGGGATTAAAGTAGACAAGGACCAGGTCATCTACACGATAATGGAGTGGTCAGCTTACCGGGCTAACCAGAAGGTGGTCAAAGTCTGGGCGGACAATTGCGACAAGGTCATGGACTGGCTGATAGACGTGGCGAAAGAGTCCAATGTAGAAGTAATCCTGGACCCGACTACCAAGCCCTGGTATTTCCCGAACTATCCGGTTATCCATGTCTTTATGCCCAAGTGGCAGGAGTCTCTTGGTGAGATGCTGCTGAATGAAGGCAGGGCGCACGGAGCGGAGTATCGCTGGGAGACTCCGGCGGTACGGTTACTCCGGAACGGACAAAATCGGGTACATGCCGTCATTGCTCGGAACAAACAGGGCGAACACATTCAGTTCAATGTCAGTAGGGCGGTGGTGCTCTGCACCGGGGATTACGGAGGTGACCGCCAGATGGTTGAGAAGTACTGCTGGCCGGCGGTGAGCAGCCTGAGGTGCGCTTATCTGGCCACCGTGCCGGAAGGCATAGTTATCAATACGGGTGACGGGCACAAGATGGGGATGTGGATTGGTGCGGCTATAGACGAACCCCCTCACTGTACGAATCTTTTCGATTTCTCGGTCTGGAACCATGAAAACGAGCTCTTCAACCTGGCCCGTCAGCCGTGGCTTTACGTGGACCTAAACGGGGAGAGATTCATGAATGAAGATCTGCCCTGGGGTTACGAATGCGCCCAGATTATGCAACAGCCGGGCGGTGTCGCCTGGTCGGTCTGGGACGCCAAGTGGGAAAAAGAGGTGGTGCAGTTGCACAGCCAGTGCTGCAAAAACATGGGGCCACCTACATATCTCTGGGACCCGAAGCAACTTGATTTTGAAGTCGGCAGAGGGAATGTGCTGACAGCACAGACTCTTGACGAACTGGCACAGAAGATGGAGGTACCCGTTAAGAACTTCAAGGCCACCGTGGCGAAGTATAACGAACTGGCGCGGAAAGGGAAGGACCCGGACTTCGGCAAGTATCCTGACCGGTTAACGACCCTGGAGAAGCCGCCGTTCTATGCATCACAAATGCAGGCTCGATACATGGTGATTCTGGGGGGCTTGCAGATAAACACCAGGCTGCAGGTAATTGATGCACAGAAGAAAGCCATTCCAGGATTGTACGCGGCCGGGAATGTCTCCGGGTCTTTCTTCGGGAGCCAGTACCCAACCACGATACCGGGCCTGACTCACAGCCGGGCCTGGACTTTCGGTCGGCTTGCAGGGTTGAACGCCGCGGCAGAGAAGGTATATGGAAGATAAAATCCTGCTGGCTCACGGTAGCGGCGGCAAGCTCAGTCACGACCTCATCGAACAGGGCTTGCTGCCCGACCTAGCTAATCCGATACTGAATAAACTGGACGACTCAGCCGTCTTCGAGTTAAGCGGCCGCCTGGCGTTTACCACCGACAGCTATACGGTCAATCCCATTTTCTTCCCCGGCGGCGATATCGGAAAACTGGCCGTCTGCGGAACCGTCAACGACCTGTCCATGAGCGGTGCCAGACCGCTTTACCTCAGCCTGTCTTTTATCATTGAGGAAGGCTTCCCCGTCGCCGAACTTAAAAAGGTAATGGCCTCCATCAAGAAAGCGGCTGACGAGGCTGAAGTGAGCATTGTTACCGGCGACACGAAGGTAGTCAACCGGGGCAGCGCCGATA
>CAZPQB010000261.1:0-2926 GCA_964588605.1 uncultured Dehalococcoidaceae bacterium
TATAACACTGTACTACGACAGTCCTTCTCTTTCTTTTCTTTTTATCCTTTAGTCCCGGCGGTCTCCCGCGCTTTTTACCCTGTGCCATAACTCTCGCCAGCCTGGCCTTAGTCCTCTCACCCCTTCGCCGCGACTCCGTTCCAGCCACTCATCCAGCGATGGCATACAGAAGCTCTCCAAGCTCACCTGGCACCTCGGTCCAGCTCTCCGAATAGCGGGATTGTCCGACTTAAAGCTATATATTATTAGTATTGCTTTAACTCGGACATTTTAAATTATTACGTGTAAGTCCAGCTGGATTATTTCCAAGTTCTTGAAGCTAATGTCCCAAAATGGGTGTTTTGTTCCATTTATTCGCCTGAAAGGGTGTTAGCATACTCTCTTATCGTTAATTACATTCCATCCAACATTCAGTCATAAGGTGAAATTTCAAGACCTAGCACGTTTATCACTCCTCCCGAGGGAATGTTAGGGTTCAGTAAAAAAGCCTCCCAAATTGGGAGGCTTTAATTGCATCGAAACGTGGGTTAGATTACTATTACCAGTATAAGCTAGGGGACTGCTCAGGGCTCATGTATTTTGGCTGCTTACGAACTTCAAAGCAATGGAGTTTATGCAATAGCGGAGACCCGTCGGCCATGGACCATCTTCAAACACGTGTCCAAGATGTGCGCCACATCTCTGACACATTACCTCGGTTCTTATCATACCATAGCTGCTATCTGTTACTGTTTCAACGCTGCTATCGGAAACTGGGGCATAAAAACTGGGCCAGCCAGTCCCGGAATCAAATTTTGAGTCTGAACTGAAGAGTTCATTATCACAACATATGCAATGGTACACACCCTCTTCATGGAAATCATAGTATTTACCTTTGAAAGGTGGTTCGGTACCCTTGTTCCGTGTAATTTCGTATTGTGCAGGCGTAAGAATTTGCCGCCATTCTTCGTCGCTTTTAATAACCTTCCCAGCCATTTCTTCTCCTTCTGATTTTATGGACGGTGTAGTACCGCTAGGAGGCAATGCGTTTTCACAACCAAATACAAACAACATCACTAGAATTGAAGCCAGCGCTACAATAATCCTAAATATCACACTAATTTTTTCTTTCTTTTCGTTTTTATAAAAATACGTCTTGACATTAGCTTATAAATATTTAATAATAGTAATTGTTACTATTATTACTTTATAGGAGTTTCAAGAAGTATGTCAAGGAAATCATCGCAGAGAGATACGATTCTAAAAGTAGTAAAGAATACCAATTCACATCCCGGAGCTGACTGGATTTACGAGCAGGTTAAAAAGGAGATTCCCAACATAAGTTTGGGGACTATATACCGCAATCTACGGTTACTAGTAAAGACCGGGGAGGTGAAGGAAATTAATATCCCAGGTATTCCAAGCCGTTTTGATGGCAGTACTAGCGACCACCACCATTTCTTATGTGAAAAGTGTGGCCGTATCTTCGATCTGGATGAGTCTGTAGACTGTAATATGGAAGCCGAGATATTTCAAAAAACCGGGTTTAAAGCAAAAGTACAATACCTGAAATTCATTGGGTTATGCTCCGATTGCCAAAAGGAACAAGAAGAATAATTAGAAGAATAATTAGAAATTTCAATTAATATAACATTTTTAGTAACAAAAGGAGGGATACCATGGCAGAAGAGAAAAAGATTTACACTACTGGTTTTGGTGCCCCAGTCGATAATGATCAGAATTCTAAGACTGCGGGTAATCCCGGCCCTATTCTTATGCAGGACACTCACCTGCTGGAAAAGCTAGGGCATTTCGACCGGGAGCGTATCCCAGAGCGTGTCGTCCATGCCAAGGGCGCCGGTGCTCACGGCTACTTCGAGGTGACAGCCGACGTCACCAAGTACACGAAAGCGAAATTCCTCTCAGCAACCGGCAAGCGAACGGAGGTATTCGCCCGCTTCTCAACCGTTGGAGGCGAGAGAGGCTCGGCGGATGCCGAGCGCGACCCGCGCGGATTTGCCCTCAAGTTCTATACCGAAGAGGGCAACTACGACATGACCGGTAACAACACTCCTGTCTTCTTCATTCGTGACCCGCTGAAGTTCCCGGATTTCATTCATACCCAGAAAAGGAATCCGGGCAATAATCTTAAAGACGCTAACATGTTCTGGGACTTCCTTTCACTTACTCCGGAATCAATTCACCAGGTTACCATCCTTTTTTCAGATAGAGGAACGCCGAGGACCTTCCGTAATATGAATGGCTACAGCAGCCATACGTTCAAATGGTATAACGAAAAGGGTGAGTATTACTGGGTTAAGTACCACTTCAAGACGGAACAGGGTATCAGGAACCTCACCAGGGACGAAGCGACCGAGATGAAGGGGAACGACCCCGACCACGCTACACGTGACCTCTTTCAGGCTATCGAGCGCGGGGAATATCCTTCCTGGCGCCTGGAGATGCAGATAATGACCCCCGAGGAAGCAGCAAAGTATCGCTTTGACCCGTACGATGTCACCAAGGTCTGGTTCCACGCCGACGTTAAGCCCTTCACTATCGGGCGAATGGTTCTCAATCAGAATCCGAAGAACTATTTCGCAGAAGTAGAGCAGGCTGCATTCTCTCCGGCCAACTTCGTGCCGGGCATTGCGGCGTCACCGGACAAGCTGCTTCAGGGCCGACTCTTCTCATACCACGATACCCATCTCCATCGGCTGGGGCCTAACTATCATTTGTTGCCCATTAACCGCCCCAAGAACGCCGTCAACTACTACCAGCGCGATGGTCACATGGCCTACGGGGATAACAGCGGCGACGCCCCTAACTACTACCCCAATAGCTTCGGCGGACCGGAACCAAAAGCAGATACAGGCGAACCCCCATTCGAGGTATCCGGGCAGGCGGCGCGCCAGCCGTACATTCATCCCAATGACGACTTTTTCCA
>CAZPQB010000262.1:0-2916 GCA_964588605.1 uncultured Dehalococcoidaceae bacterium
GTTCTTTTATCAATTTAAGCTTGCTCTTTAGCTCTTGATTGCCGATGTCATACCCGTATCCCAGGAAATCCAGGGAAACATCTTTATTGCCCTCAGGATAATGGAAGGTTACGTTTAATTCCACCCCTGTGATGTAAGATATGCCATGCTTTCCCGCCAGGGCGATGGCTCTTTCCTGGCAATCTACGGAATCGTGGTCGGTCGTCGACATTAAATCGATGTTTCTGTTTTTGGCTTCCTGGAAAACCTCTTCAATAGGGAGGTTGCCGTCCGAGCAGGTCCTGGTATGGATGTGCAAATCTATCTTCATTACTATCTTTTTTCCACGCCGATGATATACCAATCTTCGGGCGGGTCGTATTGGGTATCGACTGTCAGGTGGATGATATTAAGGTTGGGATAGAATCGCTTCAAGTCATCCAAGTCCACTTTTTCGAACTTTTTTTTATTGTTGAGGTAGGCCTGCTCGGTGAGGGCATTCGATTCGTAGTTTTCCTGGGTACGTCTTAGTATCCGGGCGATGGCTACCTCCTGGGGGCAATGGGTCTCAAGGATGACGAAGGTCTTATTATATTTGGCGGCTATCGCAGCAGCCTGTCTTCTCAACGATTGGGTGACGAAGGTAGCATCCAGTATTACACTATCGCCCTTCTCCAGGGCCTCGTCTGCCCGCCGGAATGTCTCATCATAGACCATTGTTCGTTTGCTCATATTCGAGGCGACCTTCTCATCGAAAATATTCTCGTCTTTCAGCACCTCTAATCTAATCAGGTCGGACCGCAGTATGGGGTAGCCCTTGATCCTAGAAATCTCTTCGCTCGTCTCGGTTTTCCATGTGCCCGGCAAGCCGCAGGTGATAAGCAAAACATCAGCCCCCAGTTCGCTTTCTACGAATTTGGCAAACGGCTCTTTCAATTGGCGTCTCCCATACAACTCGACATCGTCGCATTAGATTATAACTGCTTAAATTCTCCTTGTCATTGCGTCCCCTAATTTGACCGTCCCCCCTAGCCAATGCTAGACTATTTTCGGGCAGCGTAGCTCAGGGGTAGAGCAGAGGACTCATAAGCCTTTGGTCGGTGGTTCAAATCCACCCGCTGCCACGTGTTTATTTGTTTAGTCTTTTTGCGTAGCCACTGGGTTAAAATGCCCAAAATCAGCATTTAATGGATTGCTATTTGAATAATGATAAACCGCAAAAAGACTGTTGCACATAATTAGTTAGGAGAGGAAAAATGCACTTGCTATGGGGTATCTTAATAGTCCTAGCAGGCCTGTTCTTGCTGGTCTGCGGTAGATTAAAAAGCGACTTTTTTATCTATCGGTTAATAGTCGCTCGCTCAAAGATACTATGGGGCGATAACACATATCGTTTCCACCAAATTGTCGGAGCAATTGTCATAGTTGTTGGAGTATTGGTGGCTGTCGGGTATATATAATTGAGATCGAGTAATTGACGTGAATAGGTTTTAGAATATGCCAAATAATTATAATCTTTGATTATTGTATCTATTCACGACCCTCTCAAAGCAGGTATGATATATCTTTCAAGAAGCGTAAATGTCTTGACAGTGGAAGTATATGTGCCGCCGGTGAAAACAACCACCATATTCAGGTCAGGAAGGACAAAAATATTCTGTCCTCCCCAACCCGAGGCATAAAACATGTTTATTTCCTTACCTGAATCAGAAAATGTTTTAGCCCACCACGAATAGGAATAATCAACATTCCTTTGATCTGTATCCGGGACATCAATCCCTTTATTATCTGCAAATGCCAGTGCACTTTTTTCTACCCATTCCTCAGAAACAATTCGTTCCCCGTGCCAAACCCCATTATTAAGATATGTCACACCGATTTTCACCATATCCCTCGGCGTCATTTTCAAACCACTGGCTGCCTCAATCACGCCACTTTCAAATCGTGACCACCAATCAAAGGAATCTATCTCCAGGGGTCCAAATAAATATTCGGCGGAGAATTCATCAATATCCATTTGTGTAGCACTTTCAATAATTCCACCCAGAACAATCTGATTTCCGCCATAATACCTAAAACTTGTCCCGGGTGTATCTATCAGTGACCCTTCTAAAACAAAAGTGAACGGATGTTTATTCTGCTCCGCCTCTTGAAACCAAATTTCAATGATAGGATTATCCCGACTACTGTACGGCGCATTCCACTCCATCCACTCTAATCCGGAGGTCATGGTTAACAGATGCTCGATAGTAATTTTGTCTTTTCCGTCTGTACTGAGGTGCTGGTATTCCGGCAAATACTCAAATATGGATTGGTGAACACTCTCAATGAAGCCCCTATCTATTGCGATTCCAATACATGCTGAAGTGATACTTTTGGTCACGGAATGAACACAATGTGGCATAGACCTATTCCAGGTCACCAATTCACCGTGATAATAAGGAGCATCCCATTGGTATTGGTGCCCCTCAAAATACTCTTCTAATACCAGCTTGTCATCCTTGAAAATAAGTATTGAATGCACTTCTCTATATTTACCCCGGTTTATGTCATTCACTGCTTTTTCAATCAACTCTGAATCAATACTCACTTCATCCAAAGTGCCGACATCAAAGCCGTCATTGATGTTCTCAGGGGGTTGATAAGTGTATGGAATGGAAGGTTGTGATAATGTAATAGCAAGATAGACTCCAACTCCAATCAACACAGCCACTATAGCAATGAGCAAAAACCTCTTCTTCATGATGCCCCTCTTCTAAATTTACTTGACTGGACTACTCATTAAGCGAAGTGTACATCCTAATCCTAATTATACAACTTGCTAGCTCGGTAAAGTTTGAGGATAGTTTGAGGGTTCACTGGAGGATTGACAAAACCATCCGTAGGTTAAAGATACAGGTAGATGGACCAAGGGACTGAAAGACCGATGCTCTTTGG
>CAZPQB010000263.1:0-2867 GCA_964588605.1 uncultured Dehalococcoidaceae bacterium
AAACGAGACCGAACTCAACATACCGGGCCGTACGGTCATACCGGGATGGGATATCAGAGCCGTTATCACCGACCCGTCCAGCGTAAAAGGGAAACACGACGAACTTACCGCCTTTTTTGACATGGAGAAAGCCGGTAACGGCATCACGGTGCGACGCCGCAGGGGCGGTGACAGATTTCAACCACTGGGTATGAGTCAGTCCAAGAAGCTGAATGAGTTTATGATTGACGCCAGGATTCCCCGGGCATGGCGCGATTGCATCCCTGTAGTATGCCCGCCGGAGCATATACTCTGGGTGGTCGGCTGGCGTATCGATGAACGAGCCAAGATAACCGACAGCACCAGGAAAGTACTCCGCCTGAAATTCAAACGTAGTTAGGCTTGCTAGTAATCTACATCACCCGTTTCAGTCTGGGGTTAGGCGTAATGCCGGGGATTCTGCCCCGCTTGGCAATAGGCTTCCCCTCTATTTCGTGAAGGTCGGCGGTAAAGTCAATGGGTTTGGCGCCGCTGATATAGCTACCCACCCCGAAACCGTCCACCGGGGCTCCCCTTTCGATGAAATGCGTGATACGTTCCGGGGTGACGCTGCCGCTGACGAAAATTCCCACGTGCTTGAAGCCAGCGAGGTCCAGCCTGGCCCGTACCTCCCCAACCATTTCCACGGTAACGCCGCCGCGTTCCGATGGCGTGTCCAGCCGCACACTCTGAAGTCTTTTCCCCAGTGCCTCGGCTACCCGCAGGCTCTCCTCGGCTTCATCCTTGAAAGTGTCCACCAGCGATACCCGGGGGACATCGGGTGGCATATATTTGTCGAACAGCATGGTGGCCTTAACCGTATCGCCCACTATTATAATTAAAGCATGGGGCATGGTCCCGGAAGCCTCCACGCCAGCCAGCCTTCCACCGGCGATGCTTGAGCACCCGGTACAGCCCCCCACCACCGCCGCGTAGTCCATCACCCCGGCCACCGATGGATGTACGTGCCGCGCCCCGAAGCTTATCAGGGGTATCTTGCCGGCTACAGCGACACACTCCCTGGCGGCCGTCGCCCACCCACTGCAATGCGCCAGTATACCCGCCATAGCGGTCTCATATACGCCATAGCTCTGGTAGGGGGCGGTGATGCGCAGCACCACCTCCTTGGCCTCCATGGTCTCGCCCTCGTCCAGGGCCCAGACCTCGCGGTTGTCCTCCGGCAGGACCTCCGCCAGCAGCGCCTTGACCTCCTCGATGCCACAGAGTATCCCGGCGCGACTGCCAAAGACCTCCATGGTCGCCACCGGGTTGAGGTTCACTCCGCGCAGGATATCGATGGTACGGACGAAGTAGATATCGGCGGTATCCCCGGAAAGGACTTCCGGGGCTGGTTTGAATTTCGGTGATGGCATGGTTCACCTCCTAAACAAGCCTGGCCCCGAGCACCCCTTCCATGTGCTCCAGGGCGAAGCGGTGTGCCGTTTCATCCGGAGAAGCAACACAGTTTAACGGTATCTCCACCTCGTAGTCACGGTTGCGGGCGTCAGCGGTGGTGTGCATAACGCAGATATTGGTCAGCACGCCGCATATTATTAGTTTATCCGGCTTAAGCTCTTTCAGCTTCTCTTCAAGCTTCGTGCCGTAAAAGCCGCTGTAACGTTTTTTGGGTATTATTTCACCAGGGTATCCCGCCAGTTCCGGGATGACCTCTGCCTCAACTGTTCCTTCGATGCAATGAGGCGGGAACATCTTGAATTCCAGGTCATCGGGGTCGTGGTTATCGCAGATAAAGAATATCTTGGAACCCCCCGCCGTTTCCCTCTCCAGTAATTTCTGTATGTTCGGTATTATACTGCGAGCCCCGGCACCGATATACAGTGGATAACCCTCCTCCATGAACCCCCGCAACATGTCCACCACCAAGACCGCATTTGCCATAATCTTAAACCTCTTCCCTGAAGTTTATACTAGAATAACCTTACCACTCGTTTACTGCGTTTTACTAAATTAATTTTTTAACGTCTTTTCCCAAACATATATTTTTTTAGATGATCAATCAAATCTCTTGCTTTTTCTGGATGACCACGATAACCATAACGAGCAAACAACCTGTATTCGTTTGGAAACCAACGTTCATTCGTGAGTTTACCCATTTTCCAAGCTGCGACATCTGCAGGATTATTTCTACCTAACTTTTTAGTACGCGGGATAAGATGTATATGCAAATGCCATTCCTCTGGTTGCTTGCCGAAAGCCGACTCAAAGAAATAAACAATGTATACTCGTTCAATAGGGTCATGAGGAAATTTTTCCTTCCAATAATTATCGAGTGCTTTGTCAACTTGTTTAATATTTGGACCCAGTGTTTGTAATTCTTCTTCTGTAAGTTCACTGAATTCCATAAAGTGTTTTTTGGGCTGTAATGCCAACCAACCCAAGAAGGCCTCGTTACCACCGTATTGATTTAAAATCCAGCCACCATCGAGTTCTATAAATGTATCGCCAAACCTAGGCTTTTCTCTACCTTGTGAAATAGCACAGCCCTTACAACCTTTCTTGAACATATATACCTTCAACAGGGTTCTTAGTAAAATAAAAAATACTTTAGTGTCTGAAATGCCTGACGCCCGTCAGCACCATGGCGATGTTGTGCTTATCGGCGGCGTCTATCGACTCCTGGTCGCGTATCGAGCCGCCGGGCTGGATGATGGCCGTCACGCCGAGCTTGGCCGCGTGCTCCACAACGTCGGAGAACGGGAACATGGCGTCCGAGGCCAGCACGCTCCCCCTGGCTTTGTCACCGGCTTTCTCACCGGCTATCCGGGCGCTGACAATCCGGCTGGGCTGTCCCGCCCCCATACCCGTCACCATCTTGTCCTTGACCAGCA
>CAZPQB010000264.1:0-2841 GCA_964588605.1 uncultured Dehalococcoidaceae bacterium
CTGGGGACACGCGGATTTTCAGTCCGCTGCTCTACCATCTGAGCTACCTCGGCAAATACGCTTTATTTTACTTTAGATTGGTCTCGCCGTCAAGGAAAATTAACGGGAGATTATCTAATAACCTCACCCCCTCGGTCCCCCTCTCCAAACTGGAGATAGCATGAACAGCGTGTTTAGTATGTTTGGAGAGGGGGAAGGTTTTTTGAAGAGAGGCGAAGCCTCTCTTAGACTCTCTGTGAGGTAATGGGGGAAAAATTACGGGACAAGCCGCCGATGCCGCGAGGGCGGCAGGGTGGGAAAAGATAACATTGAAGGGGGCGAATTTTCAGTCATTTGACTTGCTGGTCTATAATAGATAGGTTGTGAAAGGTAATTTATCACAGCCCGTACATAAAGAAACATCCCCCGTAAAAATCTGGGGGCTGCACCCCAACATATTCTTCCTGGGATTGGTCAGCCTGCTGACAGATGTCAGCAGCGAGATGATTTTTACCCTCGTCCCCCTCTTTGTACTTAACGTGCTCGGCGCCGGCGCTTTAGCCATCGGACTCATCGGCGGACTGTCCGAAAGCATTGACGCCATCCTCAGGATTTTCAGCGGCCATATCAGTGACAAGATAAAGAAGCGTAAGTTCCTAGCGGTACTGGGTTACACCGTTTCCACACTCTCCAAACCCCTTATGTATTTGGCCTCTACCTGGGGTGCGGTGCTGGCTGTACGCTTCGGCGACAGGTTTGGCAAGGGTATTCGCACTTCGCCGCGCGACGCCCTCGTGGCAGATTCCACCTCATCTAGAGAAAGGGGCAAGGGCTTTGGCGTGCACCGGGCGATGGATACCACCGGGGCTGTCCTCGGACTGGCTATAGCCGCCGTTATTGTATACCTCATGCAGGGTGGCAGCCTGGAGTTGAACCTGGAGACCTATCGGCGGCTGGTGCTTATTGGGGTAATACCGGCAGTGCTGGCGGTGTTGATTTTGCTGGCCTGCGTACGTGATAAGGGGAAGATTTCACCTAATGATCACCAGTACGGATTATTACGGGACAATCCAATTATCAAGTTTGATAACAGATTCAAGGTATTTCTTGTTATCATGGGAGTTTTTACACTGGGGAACTCCAGTGATTTCTTCGTTATATTACGGGCACAGAACATGGGCTCGCCGGTCCTGCATATAATGCTTATGCTCGTCCTGCTTAACGTTGCCTATGCCGCCATTTCCATACCGGCAGGAGTACTTTCCGACAGGCTGGGCAGAAGGCGGGTTATTATTTTGGGCTGGGCTATCTACGCTCTGGTTTATCTTGGCTTTGCTGTGGCATCGAGTTCATGGCAGATATGGGGACTTTTCATCGGCTATGGTATCTACTACGGTATAGTGGAGGGAGTAGCCCGAGCCTTTGTTGCCGACCTTGTTCCCGAGGTAAAGAGGGGCACGGCTTTTGGATATTATCACGGGGTGGTGGGGCTTACGCTTCTACCGGCGAGTCTTATCGCTGGCTGGCTCTGGGATACGGTGAATCCGGCGGCGCCGTTTTACCTCGGTGCGGTAATTGCCTTCCTGGCGATGCTAGGCTTGTCGGTATTGATAAAGGAGTAGCCTTTATCTTACTCCAGCACGATGTTATCAATCAGTCTGGTACTGCCGAATTTAACCGCCATGGACACCAGGGCTTTTGCCCTGACCGTGTAAAGTTCTTCAAGGGTCTCAGCATCGGCGATGCTGATATAGTCAATATCTGCCAGCGGCTCTTCTCGTATGAGTTCCGTCATTTTATGACGAATTTCGTCAGTGCTACTTTCACCCTGCAACCACATCTCCTGTGCCAGCTTCAGCGATCTGTAGAGAACTGTCGCCGCCCGGCGTTGTCCGGGATTCAGATAAGTATTGCGACTGCTCATTGCCAGTCCGTCGGGCTCGCGTACCGTGGGCAGGGTAACGATTTCCAGGTTCATATTCAGGTCAGCCACCATCTTCCTGATAACGACGGCCTGCTGGGCGTCTTTTTGCCCGAAGTATGCCCGGGTTGGCTGTACGATATTAAAGAGTTTGGCAACAACGATGGTCACGCCGCTAAAGTGGCCGGGTCGTGAAGCCCCTTCCAGCCTCTCAGTAATGCTGCCGACCTCTACCCGGCTGTCAAATCCATCGGGATACATCTCCACAGTCGAAGGCATAAAGACAATGTCCGTCATCGGTTCCAGCATCGCCAGGTCACGCTGTGTATCACGCGGATAGCTCTTGAAGTCTTCGCCGGGACCGAATTGCGTAGGGTTGACGAATATACTAACGACAACCGAAGAGCTTTCGGCTCTGGCCTGCCTCACCAGTGATATATGTCCCTCATGGAGATAGCCCATGGTGGGCACGAAGCCGACCGGCCCGGTAAGCTGCTGCCTAAGCTGACGCATCTCGGCGATTGTCTCAATAACTTTCATGAAAATTTCTCATGTACACACTGAGAAGGGTAGGGCTGAACCGTGATATAAATGCGGGACTATTTGTCTATCCCGGCCAGTATGCTTTCATCCATCGGGAAGCTCTGGGCTTCTGTGGGGAATTTGCCGGACTTTACCTCGCTGAAATATTCAGCGATAGCGCTTGACATAATATCGGCAAGCTTGGCGTATTGCTTCACATGCTTGGGGACAAAGTCAGTAAACGAACCGAGCATGTCATTTACAACCAATATCTGACCGTCACAATTGATGCCAGCCCCGATGCCAATGGTGGGGATACCGACTTTCTTTGTAATTAGTGCTGCCAGTGGGGTGGGGACAGTCTCCAAGACGATACAGAAAGCGCCGGCTTTTTCCAGAGCCAGAGCGTCTTTGATAAG
>CAZPQB010000265.1:0-2831 GCA_964588605.1 uncultured Dehalococcoidaceae bacterium
GGAGGCGATTCTAAGTGGAAAGGAAAGCCAAAATCCTGCTTGTTGATGATGATGCTGATTTCGTAGAATCGACCAGGATGGTCCTGGAAAGCAAGCCTTACGAGGTAATCGTCGCTGTTAACGGCGACGAAGCCTTACGGAAGGCAAGAGATGAAAATCCCGATTTAATTCTTCTTGATATCATAATGCCGGTAGAAGACGGTTTTACTGCTGCCGAGCAGCTTAAAAAAGACCCTAAACTCGCCGGGATTCCGGTACTGATGCTCACCAGCTACTCGACAAAGGGGGGCGAGACTTCAATACCACGCAGCCGTGGGTACGAACTGGAGGCTGAAGATTATATCGATAAGCCGGTCAGCCCCAAAGATTTACTGGCAGCCGTGGCCAAACACCTCAAAAAGGTGGGCATTGAGTGATAAGGGAAAATTTGACCTTAATGACAGGTCAAATTTGTACATTGAAAGAATTAAATTTTATAGTTATCTGAACCCCCGTAATATACCCTACGGGGGTTCCGTATTTTTTAAATATTATTTACTAACATTTCTTGCTATCGTGAGATATCTCTTGCATTCCACCTGTGACAATGGGTGGATGCTCAAACTTGAGGCATAAATTGAGAAAGGAGCAGTAACTGATGGTTAAGGAACTTCCAGTTATTTACCTGCAAACAGCCGGTTGTAGCGGCTGCGCCGTTTCCCTCTTGAACTCAGCCAGTCCCACCATTAAAAATGTGCTCATAGACCAGATAGTCCCCGGCATCCACATAAACCTGAGGTTTCACCCGGTGATAATGGCCTCTGCCGGAGAGCTGGCTGTTGAGGTAATGGAGGGCACAGCCAGGGATAAGAAGGGCGAGTACGTTCTGGTGGTTGATGGCGCTGTGCCCACGGCGACGGATGCCGTATACGGGGCGGTTGGCGAGAGAAACGGCAAGCCCGTCACCATGCTGCAGAGGGTAACCGAACTGGCCCGGGATGCGCTGGCCGTTATCGCCCTGGGCACCTGTGCCTCCTTCGGCGGTATCCCGGCAGCTGAGCCAAACCCCACCAGGGCCAGGCCGGTAAAGGATGTCCTTGACGCCGAAGGGATTAAAAAGCCGTTGATAAATATACCCGGCTGTCCCCCCCACCCCGACTGGTTTGTGGGTACGGTCGCCGGCATCATTATGAACGGATTGCCCGCGGCTGATGACCTCGACGACCTGCTGAGACCGAAGGCCTTCTACGGCAAGCTGATTCACGAAAATTGCCCGCGCCGCGCCTATTTTGACGAGGGGAAGTTCGCTAAAAAGTTCGGCGATGAGGGGTGTCTTTACGAGCTTGGCTGCAAGGGCCCCATAACCTATGCCGACTGCCCTCTGCGGCGCTGGAACAACGGCACCAACTGGGTTATCGGGGCCGGCGCACCGTGTAATGGCTGTACCCAGCCCGAATTCCCCGACCAGACAGCGCCCTTCTATGAAAAGCTCGTTGACGTTGAGATACCCACCATCGGTGCTTGCTGGACTAGCAAGGAGGATAAGTAATGGGCAAGATAGTTATTGACCCCGTAACCAGGATTGAGGGACATCTGAAAATCGAAGCCGTTGTTGAAGGCGGGATGGTCAGGGACGCGCGTACTACCGGGAATCTTTTCCGCGGATTTGAAATTATCCTGCGGGGCAGGGACCCCAGGGATGCCCAGGTAATAACTCAGAGGATTTGTGGAGTCTGCCCGCAGTCTCACGGTATCGCGGCGACGCTGAACCTGGACAGCGCCTTCGGCATATCCCATAAGATACCGGATAATGCCCGGATTATGCGTAACCTGATTCAGGGGGCGCATATCGCTCAGGACCATATCCTTCACTTTTACCACCTGACGGCTCTCGATTACGTGAATGTAGCTGATGTAGCCAAGTATGAGGGTAATGATTCTCAGTTGAACTCGGTAAAAGACTTCATCGCCCGCGGTGAGCCGGGGCCGTTTTTACCCCGCTACGAGGGTGACTACCGTCTGCCACCGGAGGTCAACCAGCAGGCGGTAGCCCATTACGTTAAAGCCCTGGAAATCCGGCGTGTCGGCCATGAAGCGGTCAGCATCTTCGGTGGCAAGATTCCGCACGGTGTGGGTGTTGTCCCCGGCGGTGTTACCAGCGTACCCACGCCCGATAACATCATGGCCTATATCTGGAAAATAAAGATTTTACAGGACTTTATTGATAACGTCTATATACCGGACGTTCTGGCCGTGGCTGGTGCCTATCTCGATTACACTGAAATCGGCGCCGGCTGCAAGAACCTGCTGTCCTACGGCAGCTTTGACCTTGACGGTAAAAGTCCGGACTATACGACGCGGGAGAGGCTCTTCAAGCAGGGTACCGTCTCCGCTGACCTTAAACCTGCTAATCTGGATACGGACAAGATAACCGAGTATGTCAAGCATTCCTGGTACGAGGATGCCACCTCAGGGCTGCATCCATCAAAGGGTGACACGAAACCGCAATATGGTAAGGAAGGCGCCTATTCCTGGACGAAGGCGCCGCGCTACGACGGCAAGGTCTATGAGGTCGGCCCGCTGGCCAGAGTGGCCGTCACCTATGCCAAAGGCGACCCGAAGGCGCAGGAACTGGTAAACGGCGCTTTAAGCCAGTTGAAGGCGTCACCCGGCGTTCTCTTCTCTGTTCTGGGGCGTCACCTGGCAAGGGCGCTTTCCGCCAAGATTATCGCCGACCAGCTGGAAGGCTGGGCGTTGCAGTTAAAACCGGGAGAGCCCACCTATGTCGAATATGAGATTCCCGATGAGGCTATGGGCATGGGTCTTACCGATGCCGCCCGCGGCGCTCTGGG
>CAZPQB010000266.1:0-2809 GCA_964588605.1 uncultured Dehalococcoidaceae bacterium
AAATCCCGTCATTTTTATGAAATTACGACGTTTAACGGGCATTATTTAAAGCTATTATATTCTACTGTGTCCAGATAGTCTACCTTTGAAACTAAAATATTGCCGATTTTACGAGTTTGCTTAAGGATACAGCGCTTTTAATCATTATTATTAGCCCTTAAGACCCGTCTTTTGCACCTTGTCTGGCAAATCTACAATGATAAATTTTCTATATGGGTTTTTTCCATGGGCCATTTGGGTTTATCAGCCAACATAAGATCAACCACCTACAGCTTGTAGGATCACAAATCAAGCCAATGTTACTTGAGGCCATCTAGGCAATTTGACTCAAAGTAGGGACCAAAGCTACAATTAGTTTGGATTCGATAAAACAAAATAAGCGGAGAGTAAAATGATTTCAGGTTACAAGGGAAAGCTACTCTGGGTGGATCTTTCCACGGGAAAAATCAAAGAAGAAACGCCGGATGAAAGTCTTTATAAAAACTACATCGGAGGTTATGGCATTGGTGCCAAGCTTCTTTACGACCGCATGAAACAAGGCGCGGACCCGCTGGGACCGGAGAACATCCTTGGGCTGGTTACCGGCCCGTTAACGGGCACGCCGATTCCTTCCGGTGCACGGTATGCCGCCGTGGCGAAATCACCTCTTACTGGTGGCTGGGGCGATGCTAATTCGGGAGGGTCCTTCGGCCCTTACCTCAAGTTCTCCGGTTACGATGGTGTCTTCTTTACCGGGATATCCCCCAGGCCGGTTTATCTCCTTATTGACGAGGGAAAAGCCGAACTGAAAGACGCCGGTCACCTCTGGGGAAAAGACGCTTACGAGACCGAGGAAACGCTAGAGAACCAATATGGTAAGCAGAGTCGGGTTGCCTGTATCGGGCCGGCTGGTGAGAAGCAGTCTCTGATAGCGGCGATTATGACGGACAAGGGTTCGGCGGCCGGCCGCTCCGGGCTGGGGGCGGTGATGGGCTCTAAAAAACTCAAGGCGGTGGTAGCCAGGGGCACCATGCCGGTCACCCTGGCGGATAAAGCAGCCGCCGAGAGATTAAGAAAAGAACACGTGAAATCACTCCAGATACCCGGTTTCGGGGGCATCGAGAGTCTGCATAAATTCGGCACTTCCGCCATGACTGACAATTCGGCCTACAGCGGAGACACCCCGGTCAGAAACTGGGGCGGCATCGGCATTATTGACCTACCGAATGTGGAAGGCTTAAAGGCCACGGTGCTCGAGGCATATGTAGCCAAGCACGGAGGCTGCTGGCATTGCCCGGTGGCCTGCAAAGCGACCCTTAAGGAGGGCACCGGAGAGTACAAGTACCCGGCCGGCATCCGGCGGCCGGAATACGAGACCCAGGGCAGTTTCGGGGCACTCTGCGGTAATAGCCATACCGAATCTATAAATAAGATTAACGATATCTGCAACCGTAACGGGTTGGACACGATATCCGCCGGTACTGTCATGGCCTTCGCCACCGAATGCTATGAAAACGGAATCATCACCAATAAGGACACCGATGGCATCGAGCTTACCTGGGGCAACCATCATGCTCTGGTAGCCATGACCGAGAAAATGGCCAAAAGAGAAGGTATCGGCGATAAGCTTGCCGATGGCGTTAAAGTAGCTGCGGAGAAAATCGGGAAGGGAGCAGAAAAGTTTGCCGTGCACGTTGGGGGCCAGGAAGTGGGGATGCATGACCCCAAGCTAGCAGGATTTGGCATGAGTGCCGGCGCACGCTACCAGATGGATGCCACTCCGGGACGCCATACCCAGGGCTTCGGGCCCAGCAGTTTCTCCGGACATATAGTTAATGCCAGCGGCCTGTGCCTGATTGGATTCGGTTTCGGTGGAGGCCCCGCTAAACTGGTGGATTTCTTAAACGCGGTGACCGGTCTGAACTGGACACTGAAAAAAGTCCTCAGGGCAGGTGAGAGAATTGCCGTCATGAGACACCTCTTTAACCTGCGTGAAGGCATAAATGAACTGAACTGGACACCGCATCCCAGAATAACCGGTAATCCTCCTCAGAAGAAAGGACCGCTCGCGGGCGTCACGATTGACCAGAAAGCCCAGGTGTACTGGAACCTCGGCGCTCTCGACTGGGATATGAAAACAACGAAGCCGAGTAAGAACAAGCTAATAGAGCTTGGCTTTAAAGATATCGCGGAAGAACTCTGGCCGCCGCCGAAAACACCGTTCGAGTTGCCCCAGTAGCCAGATAAGGTAACAATCTGGACATTTGTATCATAGATAGCCATGCTAAATACAGGAGCCCCAATTCTTGTGTTATAATTCACGATAGGGGAAACTGGACATGGCTAAATTGACAGCCAAAGAAAGAAAAACATTGCTTGATGCAGCAAAGAAAATCCGTACATACAAACTTATGCAGTCCAACGGTTATCAAAGACTTATTAAAAAGGCTATGGATGACAGGATCAAACAACTCCTAGCAGAAATCAGTGCCAATGAGCTTAGCGACGCCGAATTTTGGGCAGAAAGAATCGAGCATTTGGCAAACGGCGACAGGAAATCTGGCAGAGCCTCTTTTTCAAGCCAAAAGGTTGGCTTAATGATGAGCATTCTGGGTACTAGGGGTTTCTTTGAGTGGGCTATCATTGCTGAGGATGAGGCTGTCGAAGACTTTGCCATTCAGGCAGCGAATATTAGTGACGTAACCACCTCTGAGGAATGGACCAGAGTAGCATCCGATGAGCGACTGCATATAGGGAGGATGAAAAAAGAGGTCCTGGGTATGGAAGGCTGGGAGATGGGAGGTGGTGGTGGAGTAAGAGATGTCATCTT
>CAZPQB010000267.1:0-2803 GCA_964588605.1 uncultured Dehalococcoidaceae bacterium
TAAAGACCGAATACGCTAATAATGCCCCACCGGGTGGTCTTAAAGAGACGCGCGGATGCCGCCCGGGCACCGATGACGGAGGATAATACCGATAACACGGCGATAGGGAGCGCTATGATTAGGGCGATACGCCCCGCTTCTATCATTTGCCAGCACTATTCTAAATCAATAGATTCATATTTTGAGGGACACTTTAAAATCAGCTGGGTTGCCTCAAAAACACCGTCAGCCCCGTATTTGCCTTCCACCAGCAAGTTGGAGCCGGCTTTAAATCCGGCCGGTTGCGCCCCGTTATAGACAACCGGCATGTTTTCGCCTCCCTCGATGATGGTGAATTTAAGCTCGACTTCCTCCGCATCCCAATCAATTGAGTTATCCGTTATTACTCCGGCGACCCTTACATTGGTATCTTCGAGTTCACCAATCCTGTCATAAAATTCGCTTACCGTTACGTAGTAACTGACCGAACTGCCGAAGCTTAAATACAGCAGATATATTACCGCCGCTAATACAACGGCGCCGCCGATTAAGTATTTCTTTTTCATTCTCAAGGGATTTCCAAGGCTCGCAATTCAATTTAAAGTCTACTCTGGAAATAGTTGGACTGTCAAACAAAAATCTCTTGATTTAGGCTACCCGAGTATGGTATTATCCATGCTAGAATGTTCTACGGTACTATATCTTGCAGCCCTGTTAGTGATATTTTTCTTAATTTTAATCGTTTTTCTTTCTTTCCACCGGAACCACACGACAGCAGAATGCCCATTTCTGCCGGATTTCTTTCAAACCAGTGTGAACATATTCAAACACCATCAACATCAAACATGGAGGATTAGTGAATGCGTCTGAAACTACGGTCCAGTTTAGGGACTATCTTTATCCTGCTGGCGCTTTTGCTGGCAATGCCCCTTCTTACCGCCTGCGGCGGAGAAGAAGAACCAGCTCTAGTAATGGAACCTGCTCCTGCACCACCACCATCGGAGCCAGCCGGATTTGAAGCCGTTTATGCCGCCGTCAGCCAATATCTGACCTCCGGCAGTATTTGGAACATCAAAGCCGAAGACCTCTTCCTGCTGCTTAATGACGATGATGCTGGCAATGACCCCTTCATTATCAGTGTCCGTAAGCCAGAAGACTATGCCAAGGGTCATGTCCCCGGCGCCGTTAATATCTCCTTCGGGGATATAGCCAAGAATGGCACCCTGAACGCTCTACCCAGAGACAGAAAGATTGTCGTCTACTGCTATACTGGCCACTCCGGTAGCCAGGCCACCGCGATACTGGGTGCCCTGGGCTTCGACGTGGTTAACCTCCTTCATGGTATGAGCTCCTGGACCAAGAATACCGAAGTGGCTCCAAATAGGTTTACCCCGGAAAAGCGCCAGGATTTTACATTTGAAACCACACCCAATCAAGCCACAGAGACCTATGCCTTCCCCGCCATAGATAAAACGGTCAGAGGCGCGGCGCAGGCCTATACCAAACCCAAGAATATCACCAGTGAAGACCTCTTCCTGCTGCTTAATGACGATGATGCTGGCAATGATCCCTTCATTATCAGTGTCCGTAAGCCAGAAGACTATGCCAAGGGTCATGTCCCCGGCGCCGTTAATTTTGGTTTCACGGCATTGGCCCAGAAGGATACGTTAGCCAAACTTCCTCCTGAGCGGCCGATTGTGGTTTACTGCTACACTGGTCATACCGGGTCGCAGGCAACCGCCTTGCTGAACATGCTTGGCTATGACGCCACCAACCTGTTATTTGGCATGTGCTCCTGGACTCAAAATACGGAGGTCGGCCCTAAATGCTTCAATAATGAGACCGACTCTAAAGACTATGATTTTGAGCTGGCTCCAAATGTCTTTGTCCCCGAGGAAGAACCGGTTATACCGACAGAGGAAGAGCCTGTCACCGTACCCGAGGAAGCATTGGTAATGGCGGGAGACACCTGTGTTGCTTGTCACACCAATCAAGCCATTCTCAAGAAAGTGGCCACACCGGAAGAGGTGACAAAATCAGCGGCAACCACGGGTGAAGGCTGAGGAGGCGAGTTGCCTCCGTTGGAGGTATGGGAAAAGGTCTGGGTCAAGGATGCCAATTTCCTCGAAAGTACCCACGGTAAGGTAGGTTGTGTTATCTGCCACGGCGGCGACAGCCAGCAAGAGGATAAGGAGCTGGCGCACACGGGTCTGGTAATCGACCCGTCCGACGGCAACTGTAACACCTGCCACAAGGAGACCGCCCTGGCGCACGAAGTATGCGCCCACGCCACGTTGAGCGGATTTAAGTCCGCCCTTGAAGCCAGAGGGGGTGATATATCAGAAGGTTCGCCGCTGGATACGGCATTTGAGAATCATTGCCAGGAGTGTCACACCACCTGCGGCCAGTGCCATGTTAGCCGACCGGACGAGCTGGAAGGCGGCCTGGTTTCCGGTCATGAATTCCGCGAGACTCCCTCCATGCAGTATAACTGCGTCGCCTGCCACGGCTCCCGCGTTGGCGACGAATACCTGGGTAAAAATACGGGGATTCCCGGTGATATCCACTGGTTAAAGGGAGGGATGACATGCTCCGATTGCCACAGCCAGGAGCTTCACGGTTCCGGCGAAACCGTTGATACCCGTTACCATAACCCGGATATGGTCAAGTGCGAGGACTGCCACGAGGACGTCTGGACGAACACGGAGGGGAACCCCCAGCACGAGCAGCACCTGGGAGACCTTTCCTGCCAGGTCTGTCACTCTGTACAATATAAGAACTGCTACGGCTGCCACGTTGCCATCGACGTGGAGGGTATACCCTG
>CAZPQB010000268.1:0-2790 GCA_964588605.1 uncultured Dehalococcoidaceae bacterium
GCCTCCACATGGGGAAGCACCGATTCAGAGAACCTTGAGCCATCAAGCGGGACCAGCATTGTCCTCTTGGGCCATTCATCATGGATAATCTCCTCAGGGATATTAGCCCTGACCAGCCAAATAGGAATCTTTGATTTGCGGAGTACCTTGTCAGCCACGCTGCCCAAGATCCAGTGCTTGACTCCAGAGCGGCCATGAGTCGCTATAAGTATCAGGTCTACCTTATTTTCTTCGGCGTAACGAAGTATTTCCTCGGCAGGGTTGCCAGCACCTAATTCTACTCGCGCCTCTACCGCTTTTTCTCCCGTTGTTTCACCTGTCTTAGCCTGGACTTCTCTGGACTGCTTCTGTACTATCTCGGCGACGTGCTCGAGATAAGTCCGGCACATGAACTGTGATTCGGCTCCGGGCGGCTCGCAGACGTGGAGTAAGGTCAGTTCTAGATCCAGTCTGCCCGCGAGTTCCTTGGCGTATGGCAGAACTACTTCGGCGAGTTCCGAGCCGTCGAGGGGGACTAGCATTCTTTTATACATCTCGCCACCTCCTATATGTTTATATTCAAATGCTGCTCATGAGAGCCGCAGTGTTATTTACCTTGTCTCAAAATTATGATGTCGGGTTCTGTGCAGTGGTAACCTCAACAGTAGATTTGTTATTACCTCGCTGATAGGCTATTTGCAGCTTCTGCCCGATTTGGCTGCTGGATATCACACCTGCTAATTGGGAGGCATTTGTCATGTTTTTTCCATCGACTGTCAATATTACATCGCCTTGCTGCAGACCTGCCGCGCTTGCCGGGCTGCTCGCCGTAATACCCATTATCAACACGCCCTGTTGTATTGAAAGGCCGTATATAAAAGCTACTCCCGGGTCAACGGTCTGGAACACAGCGCCAATCCAGGGCTGTACTACATATCCTTGTGTTACCAGCTGCTGTAGAATTGGTGAGGCGTTATTAACACTTATTGCATACCCCATACCCTCTATCCCGGAGGCTGATACTTTGGCGTTGACGATGCCTACTACTTCACCGGCCATATTAACTAGTGGCCCACCGCTATTGCCTGGATTAATTGCAGCATCGGTTTCAATGAGGTCATAGAGTGTTTGGCTGGCAGATAATGGTATGGATGTCCCCAGGTTGCTGACCAGGCCTCCGGTGACTCTTATGCCTTCGCCCAGAGCATTGCCCATCGCTATTACCTGAGTTCCAACCTGTAACTTGGATGAGTCCCCTATCTTGGCTGCCGGCAGGCCGCTTGCGTTAACCTTAATTATGGCCAGGTCGTTCACAGGGTCACTGCTAACCTCAACTGCCGTGAAGATCCGACCGTCATCAAGACTGACGACGATATTCTGTGCTCCGGAAATTACGTGGTCATTGGTGACTATGATAC
The DNA here is from genome assembly GCA_964588605.1 of uncultured Dehalococcoidaceae bacterium. Taxonomy (GTDB): domain Bacteria; phylum Chloroflexota; class Dehalococcoidia; order Dehalococcoidales; family RBG-16-60-22; genus CAZLEY01. Next base: position 1,398 of record CAZPQB010000268.1, read on the forward strand.
CGTCAGAGTCCATTATCCACCCGGAGCCGGCCGCTGCTTGAGCCGTGGTTCCACCTCGCCTGGTGGTATATAAAATTTGGTCATCTATAGCAACCACCGAAGGTTTGACCCTGGCCACAACGTCAGCAATAGTGGGCAATTCCGGCTGCTGCACTGGTGGCAGAGTTGATGCAGTGTTCGTTGACAGGGCGGGTGACAGTGTTGAAACGGGAATTTCATTTGCAGTTGGTGTCTGTGTCTGGCTGGAGATAGGTTGCTGACTGCAGGCAAATAAACCCAGGGTAAGGACAACAAGCATAATTAAACCAACAGAAATAAATATTCGTCTGCGCATTGTTTTTCCTCCTTTTATTTTTTATTTCACACCTTCGTGCCGAAGGGCAGACAGAGATTCATAGAAACACTATATACCCAGCCCGCTGCGAATGTTGACAAAGTTAAGCAGGTTTTCACGGCTTACCATGCCCACAACTTGGTTCTCCTGGACTACGGGCACCTGATTAATATCATCCTCAGTTAGAATTCGAAGTACCGAGGAGAGTTCTTCATCCGGCCGCACCCACCTGAGTTTTTCAAACGGCGTCATCGCTTGTTTCACGGTCTCTGTGCTCCATTGCTCTCGATGTACCGCCTTTACGTTATGCAATGTCATCATACCCAATATTTGTGAATCGGTAACTACGGGGAAACAACGGCGTCCGGAGGTTAAGATATTCTCGTGGACCAGGTGGTCAATAGTAGTATCTGGAGAAATTACGACACAGTCACGGGACATTACTTCACTGGCTACATGTCCCGCCAGCATATCCTGTAAGAGTAGTTGCCGATAGCTCCCAACGGCTGCACTCTCCAGGAACCAGCCAATCAATGCCAGCCAGATACCGTTAACCCAGTTACCCGTAAAGATGAGCCAGATACCTATAAAGATGAAAAGAAAGCCTACCGCCCTTCCGATGTTTGAAGCGACCCTCGTGGCACTACGCTGGTTGCCGCTTCGCCACCACAGTAATGACCTGAAGACGCGCCCGCCATCGAGGGGGAAACCGGGAATGAGGTTGAAGACACCCAGCACCAGATTGATATATCCGAGCCAGTAAGCGATAGCCGTGATAAACTGGACTGCAAAAGTGTCTACATGGCGCCATCCGAAGTAAATGCCAAAAAGAATACCCCCGATTACCAGACTGCTTAAAGGGCCGACGATAGCCATACGGAACTCATCCTTAGGCTGTTTAGGTTCCTCGGTAATCTGAGAAACACCGCCAAAAATGAAAAGTGTTATGGACTGAACCGGTATACCCTGCCGCTGGGAAACGATGCTGTGCATCAGTTCGTGGACCAGAACCGAGCCAAAGAACAGGACACTGGTTATCATACCGGCGGCTATTCTGGT
>CAZPQB010000269.1:0-2766 GCA_964588605.1 uncultured Dehalococcoidaceae bacterium
AAACGAGTATCTGGCCCATGATTATCTTTCTGGTAGTTATTTTCGGGTTGTTCTACCTTGTCATGATAAGGCCACAGCGCAAGCGGCAGAAGGAACATGAGACGCTAATGCAGGAGCTGCAGAAGGGTGACAGAGTAGTGACCGCCGGCGGCATCTATGGCACGATTGAAAGCCTCAGCGAGGACAGTATCGTTATTAAAGTTGAATCGGGGGCAAGCCTCAGGGTTGCCCGGGGTAGCGTCGCCGTACGCCGCGAGAAGTAAGATATCATTAACCTCACCCCTTCGATGTTGAACAACCCGTCCATTGCGGGAGTCGGGAGGAGATATATCAGGGGAAAAGGGGCGGAGGAATTCACGGATTAAGTCGCAAATAACACGAGGGCGGCGGGTGGGATAAGATAAAATGGAAAAACAGATTCTACAAGGTTATCAGGTGAAACTATACGACTACCTTTCCGAAGAACAGCTCGATAGCACTATCGACCTTGCCCTGGATGAGGATACAGGCCACGGCGATATCACCAGCCAGGCGCTGATACCTCCGGACCTGTCGGGCAAGGCATCCATACTGGTTAAGGAAAAGGGTATTCTGGCGGGAGTCGATGTCGCCAAGCGCGTCTTCCAGCGGGTTGACCCTTCATTGAAGATAAATATCATTATCAAGGATGGTACGGCTATCGAGTCGGGAAATATCATCGGCACCATTACGGGCAGGGTAACCAGCATTCTGAAAGCCGAGAGGGTAGCCCTTAATTTCCTGCAGAGGTTAAGTGGCATCGCCTCACTGACGGCCCGGTACGTGGCGGAAACGAGCGGACTGACCGCTGGAATATACGATACGCGTAAAACCACTCCCGGCCTGCGGCCGCTGGAAAAATACGCGATATACATAGGCGGCGGACATAACCATCGACTTCACCTGGGCGACGCCATATTAGTCAAAGACAACCATATAGCCGCACTGCGTGCCATGGGCATGAACCTGAAAGATATCGTGGACAAAGCCAGGCATAATGCCCCCGGGGTAACGGTTGAGGTGGAAGTCAACAATAGTAAAGAGGCGCTTGATGCCCTCAAAGCCGGGGTGGATATCATCATGCTTGACAATATGAGTACCAGTGAAATGCGACAGGTGGTTAAATTAGTGTCAGGTCAGGCCAAGCTCGAAGCCTCGGGAGGTATCACGCTGGCAACCGTCCATCAGGTAGCCATGACCGGAGTGGATATGATTTCAATCGGCGCCCTGACCCACTCTTACCGCGCGCTGGACATCAGCCTGGAGCTTGAACCGCAGACGCTAAAGTTTTAATAACTCGGAGTTCCTCAGGCTCCCGATTTTTCCAGCAAAATGCTGCTGTTCCGGAAGTCAATCTCTTTGATACTTGCCTCAATCTCTCTCTGCTCGCCGAAAAGCGTCGTCAGCAGAAGTTTACCGTCTCCGGTCTTTAGCGAGGCAATTTCCTCTATGAGAAGCTCTTTCTCACCGTCAGTACCAAGATACGCCTTAGCCAAACACATCGCCCTATACCTCCTGAAGCCTCTTCAGGGTCTTTGATAATATCTCGCTCACCTTATCCATCTCCTGAGATGCCAGTAATAGCTCATCGGCGACCTCTTTTTCTCCTAAAGCCCTGGCTTTATCCACCCAATCCTTGAATTCCTGGCTGTGTTCCTGATTATGCTCCACCCAGTAATCCAGCAAGGTCTTCAGCTTAGTCTTTTCATCACTGCTCATAGTGCTTCCCCCTGACCGTAATTTATCCCAATTTATCGCGGCTGTCCAGCATTACCGTAACCGGACCATCATTATGGATTTCCACCTGCATGTACTGTTGAAAGCGGCCGGTAGCCACCTTCAAGCCACTGGAAGACGCCAGCTCCACGAAGTAATTGAACAACTCCTCAGCCCGAGTCGGCGGTGCCGCCTCAATAAAACTGGGGCGGCGTCCCTTCCTGGCGTCCGCCAGAAGCGTGAACTGGCTTACCAGCAGAAGCTCACCATTGATGTCCAGGGCGGAAAGGTTAAACCTGTCCTCAGCGTCAGAGAAAATGCGCAGGTTGGTAATTTTCTGCACCAGATACTGCGCATCCCTTTCCGTGTCTCCGTTAGCTACACCGAGAAAAACCACCAGCCCCCGACCTATCCTGCCTACCTCTTCCCCGGCGACGTCTACCGAAGCTCCGCTGACCCGTTGAAGCAGTGCCTTCACTTCATTACACTACTTTCCTTTTTCGCTCTTGCTGGGCGCGGATTCCCCCTTGCTTGTCTCCGGTGCCTTATCCTTCCTGGGAGGACGACTATCGGTAATATAAAAACCGCTTCCCTTGAAGATAACAGGTGCGGGGTAAAAGACTCGCCGGGCTTTTCCCTGACACTGCGGGCATACCGCCTGAGGCTCTTCATTGAAGCCCTGCTTCACTTCAAAACGATGATTGCAGTGTCCGCACTCATACTCGTAAATAGGCATAAAATATCACCTCGCACAAATGAACCCACTATATAACATTTTACATTAAAAACGACTCTCAGGCAAGCTGGCAGGTGTAGTTTACATCTGGCCGTTCTTCAAATGTCACGAGGGCGGCGGGTGGGAAAAGATATCCCAAGAGGGGCGGCGGGGTTAGGCTAATAAGCAGTCAAACGCCAGAGAAAACCTCTTACCGATTATATTGCCTGCCGAACCTCGGCTCTGCTATACTAAGCATATATACGCCCCCATCGTCTAGAGGCCTAGGACACCGGCCTTTCAAGCCGGCAACATGG
>CAZPQB010000270.1:0-2747 GCA_964588605.1 uncultured Dehalococcoidaceae bacterium
AGCCGAAGGTCTTGTGAAAGCCGGTGCCGGCCCACATAAGCTGCTGTTTCTCCAGGGGCGGAACGATTTCGGGATACTTTCTCCTGAAGTAAGCCTGTTTGAGGTTAAGTAAGTCGGTCACGGAGATGCGGTAGGGAGGTCGGCGCGTTTTTAAGCTTTGCATCAAGGCATCCTTGACCGAGCGGTTCGCCTCGATATGGGAGACATAAGATGCGATGTCAAAGTCACTCATTGTCATATCTGATTATTGTATCCTGTCGGGAGAATAACTTCATTATGTCATTGCGAGCCAAATTCCCGCTCCCTCGAATCCCCATGTCATTGCGAGGCCCGATTTATCGGGCCAAAGCAATCTCACTTCACCTCCAGGCCCTCAGGCGCCTGAAGGCTTCGATCTTCTCTCTATCTCCGATTTTAGCCTTTTCCGTCCTCTGTCCCGAGCTAGCCATCTCTCTCCCAGAGATATTATACAACAGCGCTGTCCTCACGGCATCGCAGTTTTGGCAGTGGCTGACCCAATAACCGAATTTCGTGTATACTTAAAATTAGTTGCTATTCGACTTATGAGCGGAGATTAATTGGATGCACTGGGATGAAGGCTTACTTGATGACCAGAGGGAGGCAGCTTCTCACATCGGATGCCACGCTCGATTGCTGGCTGGTCCCGGAACAGGAAAGACTTTAACTTTGACACGACGCGTTGCCTATTTGGTGACGGAGAAAGAGATTCCGCCTAATCAAATTCTGGCAGTAACGTTCACACGTGCTGCAGCATTCGAACTACGCAATCGGATCGCAGATATATTAGGCGCTCAACAAACTGAATTACCCCGAATTGCTACTCTTCATGCCTTTGCTCTTCGGCAGTTACTGCGGAATTCTCAGCATATTGACTGGATTCCCCGGCCTCTACGCATTGCTGATGATTGGGAAGAACGATATATAATCCTGGAGGATCTAAAAGCAATTTTAGCCTATGACCTTGATACAATCCGAGAAAGGTTTAATTTACTGTCTGCGGATTGGCAGACACTTAACGCCGATGAGGAGAATTGGGAAGAGCGCTTTGCTGACCCGCGATTCCTTGGGGCATGGCGTCAACATAGAGAGGTTTTTGGGTATACCCTACGTTCGGAGTTGGTCTACCAACTTAAGCGAGCCCTTGAACAGACAGAAGAATTTTCACTCGAATCTAACTATCTACATCTACTAGTCGATGAATATCAGGACCTAAACCGATGCGACTTGGCGGTAATTTTTGCTATTCGTGACAAGGGAGTGGAAATCTTTGCGGCAGGAGATGATGACCAGAGCATTTATGGTTTCCGCTATGCACATCCTGAGGGCATACGCAGATTTGACAAGGAGTATATTCCATCATCTTTGTTGGATCTCCGCACTTGTGTCCGTTGTGATCGCAGGATCGTTGACCTTTCGCTGTTTGTAGCCAATTTGGACCCAATGCGTCTTGAAAAACCTCTTGAACCTAGTGGGAATGCGGAAGGGGGTGAAGTCTATATTCTAAGGTTTAGAAATCAAACATTTGAAGCTAAGGGGGTAGCGACCATTTGCAGGTATCTTTTGGATAAGGAAAGCTATAGCCCTGGGAATATTTTGATATTAATGCGTAGTGACAGAGATGGAGCTTTTTCATCAGTACTTCGGGAAGCACTTGAAGCCCAAAATGTTCCAGTGGCAATCCGAGTTGAAGGTACTCCAATGGACACAAAAGAAGGCAGGATTTATTTATCAGTTCTTCACTTATTGGCAGACGATAATGACAGTTTGGCACTTCGGACGCTATTGATGCTACGGGACAATCGGATAGGACTGGAGTCGTACTCAGCAATCTATAATCTTGCACTTGACAATGATGAGACTTTCTCGAAGGCGGCTCACAGGGTCATGGTAGAACCTGGATTGATTCCACGTCTCGGAGAACGGATTGCCGGAGAGGTACGAGAAATTCGAAATATTATTGATACACATCGCGAGCGCTTTGAAACTTTAACCGGTTCTTCAGGATCAGAGGATTTGTTGAATGTTCTTCAGGACTTAGCTGAAGATGTCATACACGATACCGATAGTAGAACAGAGGTACTTCATTTTCTGGAATCAATTATCGTAGAAACGAAATCCACCAATCACGTGGAATTGCTACGCATATTATCTTCGTCTCTGGAAGATAAAGAACAAGAGCTAGATTCTGAAAGGGTTAACATCATGACCATGCACAAAGCAAAGGGCTTAACGGCAAGTGCTGTTATACTCATTGCCGCTGAGGATGAATATATTCCGGGTAGCCAGATAGGGGGAAGAGAAGGGGATGAACGACGTCTATTGTATGTTTCCCTATCAAGGGCTCGACATTTTCTAGTAGTGACATACTGTGAACGCCGTATGGGACGCCAAAGGTATACAGGGCGAACCAGTAGTCAGCCGCGCAGAACGCTCACACGATTCTTGAGAGATGCTCCCATTGCACCTGTTGATGGTGCAAATTTTGTTGAACAGTTAGAGGTACAGCTTATAACAAAGTCGGATAGCGGCTAGTACAGCATAACAGGTTCGTGCTGATGGTCTCACCCAAATTTTTGCTTTCCAAAGACTTCTTGCATGCTGGAAATGTTATACTAATTTTGCTCGTGAAGGTCTTTGAGCTTACAGAATGAAAGCAGTAGAAGTTAGAGAGCTGGTCAAGGACTATGGGAACTTCAGGGCACTGAATGGAATCTCTTTTGAAGTAA
>CAZPQB010000271.1:0-2686 GCA_964588605.1 uncultured Dehalococcoidaceae bacterium
TCGGGACAAGATTAAGCGGGACACAGAAGCTTGTCTTGTTGAACATTAACTCAGAATGTTACTGTTCCAGTGGCCAGCATAGACAAGGCTTAGTACTACACTTATAATAGAGCTACGGGCAAATTACAATCTACTATGAGGAACAATGCTAGCAAGAGACATCATTACTTGCCCAGGTATTACTTAAAGGGATTTACAAACGGCGACAATAAGTTCTTTGTTTATGATAAAGAGAATGATAGAATCTTTGTCAGCAGTCCCGATACCGCTTTCTTTGAAAACAACCTCAACATCGTAACACTTCCGAACGGACACTCATCCGATTTCCTAGAGGACATGTACACGAAAATTGAGAATCAATCCTGGGGTCCTTTAGATAGAGTCAGAGAATCTACCTACAAAACTCCGATTGCACTCCCAGACAAAATGCACCTTTTTCTTTTCTTGTCTTTCTTATATTGGAGATTGCCAAGTAACATCGCATATGTGGAGAGACTATCTGAAAAAGCCTTTGTAGATGGTGGTGAGTTTGATTATTTCAGACTTGTTAACAAGAGCGGTCAAAGAGCACCAAAGGAAGTCACGGAAATGCTGAAGAACTCCCAGGCTTTTAAGAAGATTTTTAAGCAGATAATTCCCTTTATCCCGTTCTATAAGGACAGGGACTGGGCTACGAGGTTGGAAGGATGGCGGTTTTTATACACCGGAGATGGCAAGAGTTGGGATATCGTGGGAGATTCACCGATTATTGCTAAAGGGGACAATGAGCGCGATTTCGTTAATTGCTTAAACGAATTCATGTTCCCTGTATCCGGGAAGATACTCCTAATTAGTATTGATAAACCTTTGAATCGAGACCTTCCTCCTGAATTCACGATTGAATTTAACACGGCAATCATTCAACAGGCTCGAAGGTTCGTTGCTTGCCAAAATAAAGGTTTTCTTGAAGCATTGATAAAACACTATAAGTTCTACTCCCAATATGATAAAACGGACAGAATAATTCCAGATCTCTTTGGAATGGTGGAGTAAGAACGAGCATAGTAACTTTCTAGCGGAATGTGCAAAGACACAGTGTTCGCTGTATTTACCAACTCTACTTGTGAGGTGTTATAATAAGTATAATAGATCTTGAGCATGATCTGGCAATGCTTGCTTTCATATTGGGGTCGTGCGCTGAAGAGGTGGCAAGAGTGGAAGAGGTGAAGAACGAATTTCTCTGCAAAGTACCATGTCTGACTAAGGTGAAGGGTGGAGAGAATTGATAAGGCAAGCATATTTGTTAGGCCCGGCTGACCCGGTTCTTAGGCATAGTAGTTCTGATATTGAGCTATCTCTGAAAGCCTCTCTCCTTGTGAAACCGAGGGTTAGTTTAGTTCCGGCTATGGTATTTGACGCGAAAGGTATACAGGATATTCTCTATCGGGTGCCGCAGAGAGCGGAGGAAATTGGACCTAGTGATATACATACTCTTGTTGTCACCAAAGATCTTATGTCGCAAAATAAACCACTTCTGACTGTAACTGCGATGGGAAAAGCATCCACTGGGATAGAATTCTTTGAAGAGTGGTCTGGGCTAGGCGGGCATTTCCGCAAGGATCCAGTGTACTCGAGTACGTTATCTGACGTAATAGATACCAACCAATCCACTGAAAGTTATCTAAGGCGCTACCCTAGGTTTCAACTGGGAGTAGAGGCAATCGATAAAGTATTCATAGAAGAAGGTGCAATTGATGTGGTGCACCAGACATACGCAGAGCCGTTCAAGCAGGCGCTGTGGGCAGACCTTCAGAGCGTGGCTGATGCTGGCTCACCACAAATAAAGCCGCTAGCTTATCATTTACTAGGAAAGCTTGATGAGCCGGATAGTTTGTCTAGAAGTTTCATAGCGAGGGAGTGCCAGCAATTCTTGGGGTTTGACATATACCATCATCAATACGCTGTCAGAAACCTTTTGGCATTCCGTGAGGAGATTATTGACCGTAATTGGCGAATATCACATGCTTCATCGGTCGGGGGAAATCTATGGGATGGCTTTCAAAGAAAAGTCAGTATTATGAAGCGGCTTTTTCCGCGCTGGTATCAGGCCTCACTACCATTAGAAACAGTAGAAATACCGTATGAGGGAAAGTACCTCTCTGAGATTAGTCTAAAGCAGATTCTAGAGCTACGAGACGACATCGGCTACCTAAATCAATTAAAGGCAATTCAAGATGCATTAGCTCGATCAAAAAACCACAAGCTGGAGCTGTCCGCCTTTGCACATTTCCTAGACAAGTTGGCTGAGAAGTTCCCGTCTGCAAAGGGAGATAGTCCGAGAAAGAAGATAGTTAAGTTAGCTCCCATTCCTGCTGCGCTTGGTTGGACTGCTGACGTTGGAGTTAAACTTCTTTCCCTTAAACTGGCGCAGTTACCCCCTGATGTTATTGTGGTAGGCGATCTAATCGGAGGGGCAGGGTCTCTGTTATCAGTAGCTATTTCAGGCCTTGCGCGTCGCGCATCAGACAAACCTACGCTAACAAGACAGTTCAAGGCCTTTGGAATTCGGCTCGCAAAAGTGTAAATAACCACTCTTCCCCTATATGTGACCGATACAACTCAGGTTGACGAGTCGAGTACGGCCTGTCCTGCACAAAAGGGCGTGTTGTTTAACTCTGGTAACAATTACTTGTTTTGTTACTTCAAA
>CAZPQB010000272.1:0-2617 GCA_964588605.1 uncultured Dehalococcoidaceae bacterium
GTCGCCGAAGCATTAGAAATCCCCAAAGATGCGAAAGATAAAGCCTAGACATTTAACCTGATTGGTCATTAAAATATGAATTTAAAGAACGCAAAGTAAATAAAGGAGACAACCGTGAAAAATATTATCGTTTGTATGAAACAGGTGCTTGACCCGGAAATTCCGCTGTCGCTTTTTCATATTGACACCGAGGCCAGGCAGGCGATTCCTCCGAAAGCGACACCGCCGGTATTGAGTCCCTTCGATGAGAATGCCCTCGAAGCGGCGCTTAAGATAAAAGATACCCAGGAATCTAATGTGACGGTGATAAGTCTGGGGAAAAAGCTCAATCGGGTTGTCGTCAGCTCGGCTTTAGCCGCTGGCGCCGACCATCTGGTCCTCTTACAGGATGAGGCTTTCAGTGACTTTAATACTTACCTTACGGCTGGTGCCCTTGCCGCCGCTATTAAAAAACTGGGGCCGTATGACCTGATCTTATGCGGCCTGCAAGCCGCCGATACCAATACCGGACAGGTCGGCACGGGTATCGCCAGTATGCTGGGAATCCCCTGCATCACGGCCGCTCGCAAAGTAGAACTTGATGATGATAAGGTTAGAGTTGAAAAGGTTTCAGCCGACGGTTCCGAGGTCATTGAAGCTCCCGCTCCGGCCGTGGTTACAACCAATTATGAGGTGGGTGTCCTGCGTGAACCTGGCGTAGAAGCCTTTATGTCTGCCGCCAAAAAGCCGATAACTACCTGGAATGCCCAGGAGCTGGGCATCGAAACCGCTGGTACCGACTGCTTTAACATGGTTCAGATGTATGAGCCGGTTCAGGAAGGTAAATGTGAAATACTTGAGGGGGCCAGTCCTGAGGAAAAAGCGGAGAAACTGGTGACCAGGCTAACGGAAGTAAAGGTGATATAAATCTTATTGTAAGTTGAATCGAGTTTATCCAGAATCGAGGAGCGAATATAATGTCTGAAAATACGGGTGTACTGGTTCATTGCGAAGTCACTGGCGGTAAGTTTGCCCCGATAGCTATCGAACTGTTGGGTGCCGGTAGTCGCCTGGCCTCGGAACTGGGGCAGGAATTAAGCGCCGTTCTAATTGGTAGCGATATTGGCGGCTTGGCACAGGAAGCCATTGCCTGTGGAGCTAAAAAGGTTTACGTGATAGATGAGCCCTCTCTGAAAGATTACGCCACCGAGCCTTATTTAATGGTCATGGAAAAAGTCGTCCAGCAGGCGCTCCCGTCGATTCTCCTCCTGGGCCAGACCCCGTCCGGTCGTGACCTGGCGCCGTGGTTGGCCTTTCGCCTGAATACCGGTGCTACTATGGACTGTATGGCGCTGGAGATAGACCCGGCTACCAGACGTCTGCTGATGACCCGGCCGGTGTACGGTGGTAACGCTCAGGCGGTTCAGGTCTGTAAAACTGACCCGCAGATAGCCGCCGTCAGGACCAAGGCTATGGCTCCGTCAGCTAAAGACGATACCCTCCAGGGTCGGGTAATCAATATTGAAGCGGGGATAGATTCGGCTTCCCTCAAGACTGAGGTTGTGGAAAGAAAGATTGAGGCTGCGGTCGGTGTCAGGCTGGAGGATGCCAGGGTCGTCGTCGCCGGCGGTAGGGGTATTGGTAGCGCCGAGGGCTTTCAACAATTAGAGGAGGTTGCCGGATTGTTAAAAGGGGTGGTGGGGGCTACCCGGCCACCTTGTGATGCCAGGTGGGTCCCGGATAGCCGGCAGATTGGAATAACCGGTAAGATTGTCAGCCCCGATTTATATATCGCGGTAGCCTTATCCGGAGCCAGCCAGCACGTGAGCGGTTTCTTCAGTTCCAAGGTTATTGTTGCCATTAATAAAGACCCCGAAGCTAATATCTTTAAAGTAGCCCATTACGGCATCGTGGCCGATTGGAAGGCAGCTTTGCCGGCTTTCACCGCCAGATTAAAGCAGGTGGTCGGATAATCATTTAGTACCTGCTCCTTGCGACGTGGAGAATAACGCCAAGCCGCAGGGTAACATTGAATATATTCGTAGTACGATATATAATATTTTATTCGCTGTTAAACCTTGTATGCGGTATACAACCTATCCTTTGCCATAAGGAGGTTAAGCATGGTCGAGAATGGTCTTGAGAAAATAGTCGGCAGAGAAAACGTTCTGGATGCTCCGGATATCTTGAAAGAATACTCCGGAGGATTCAACTTTGTCCCTGAAAGAACGCCCGGTTGTGTTGTCAGACCGGCTGATACCGATGAACTGCAGGGAGTTGTCAGGTGGGCCAACCAGAAGAAAATTCCCCTTGTCCCCGTAAGCTCGGGGCCTCCCCGTTTCCGCGGAGATACCGTGCCCGACGCTGATGGGGCTGTCATCGTTGATTTGAGAAGAATGAACAAAATTATGCGCGTCAATGCGGCCAACCGGGTAGCCATTGTGGAGCCGGGGGTCACTTTTGGCGAGTTGCAGTCTGAGCTGGCCAAATCCGGCATGTGCGCTTATATGCCTCTGGCTCCCCGCAGTTCCAAGTCCGTGCTGGCCAGTGTTCTGGAGAGGGAGCCTGTTTTGATGCCGGGCCTGCACTGGGATAGCACCGACCCCATGCTTTGTGCGGAAATTATTTTCGGTACCGG
>CAZPQB010000273.1:0-2577 GCA_964588605.1 uncultured Dehalococcoidaceae bacterium
CATCCTGAATATCAACCTCAATGGTCACCATATTTCCCGAAACCGGTTTTTGAGGAGAAATAGAAAAATTTGAAATGGTGGGTGGCGTGAAATTAGCTAAAAGTTTATCTGAAAAAATAAAACCAACAACGCAGATTGTCGCTGCCATTAAATATATTAAAATTTTGGAATGCGTTTTCATAATAATTTAGTCACTTTCCTGGGTGACGCTGTATTCTATTTTCACCTGCAATAGTCTGGCATCAGCAGCTAAATTGTCGCCGGTATAGCCATCGATGTCTCGATAAATTTTGATTGCGGCGAATTCTCCGGGATTCCAATCGTCATTCAAACTGCCAGCAGCTGTAATCATAAGGTCGCCAGTCGCTATTAATGCGTCTTCTATTTCTACTTCATTTACCACGGAATCATCTAACACTTCATCTTCTGTCCGACCTAAGGTGGCAACCTTCCAGGAAACGCCATGGCCGACCGTGCCAGCCGAAGCCGTCCAGTGAATATAGACGTTACAATTGGTGCCGCTATCAAAAGAGTCGGGAACAACAAATTCCCAGTAAGCTGACTCATCAGCCGTGCTGTCAAAATCAAGAGTGTAATAAGTAAAGTTTGTGCCGTCGTTTTTGGTCTGGGCCGCCCCACTGGTGTCAGGGGTAATTGCTCCGGAAGCCGTCAAAATAATCGTTCTTTTTGGCCGACCTAACTCTGAAGGATACTTCATTTTATCACCGGCAAAGTAAGCATAGCCCTCCACAAATAAACTCCCGTCACTCTCAAGACTGAAACTTGGGCAGGCAGTACCCTCACAGACCCAGAGATTAGCTCCGGTGCTGCTACCGGTACCAGCCAGAGTGATATTCTCACCGGGATCAAGAGTTACAGTCAAATCACCGCTGGTGGCAGCCACCTCAAATTCAGCATATACGCTACCCGACTGGCTGATACGTAATTGAGCTTCAGAATCGGCACGTAGAACTTCTAACTTCTTTGCTGGCGTTGTCGTCCCGATGCCGACATTGCCAGAGGCATCGATAACAAAAGTAGTTGTTGGGGGAACGGAAGCGGGAGCTATCGCTACTGTATTAGCAACCCAAAGCGCAGAACCCGTCAGAGTGAATGTCCCCGGGTCTTCACTTGCAGCATTAAGCTCTCTTCGGGCAGTTCCAAGACAGAGATTAAGCCCATCCTTCCGTCCATTTGTATAATTGGTAGGATAAGCTGATATGTTGAAACTGCCCCAATATCCTACAGCGGCAAACCAAAGAATATCCTTTGCTCCCCAGGATGGCGTTAGACTTGGAGGGTTAGGGGTAGTTCCAATACCTGTAACAGCAGTCCCTACTGTTGGTGTTCCAGAGTAACTCGTAATTCTGTAAGAAGTGTGATCAGTACTTTGGCTAGTGGAGGTAGTTACAGTAATAGTGCTGCCTTCAGTCCCATCTGCTATACGATACCAAGCTCCAAATGTTACATTTGTGCTATATGATGCCTGAAATAAATTATACCATCCATCAGGAAAAGTTATAGTCGGATTGGACTCAGAATTAAAGAATACCAGTAGCAAATCTCCAGATGCAATGCCGCTGGGTAGATTAACAGTATGAGAAGTTCCAGTTCCATCGTAGCCACCATTAACTGCTGCTACCGTGGGGAATGACTCGAATCGTTGGCCAATTTGAAAAGGAGTTTCACCAGAAACTGTATTTATTGTGAGCTTACTGTCTGGCTCTGTTGTCCCGATGCCGACGTTGCCAGCAGGGTTCAAAACCAAATCGCCAGAGGTAGTGGCAATTAACCCTGGGCCATAGGTGGTGGTACCAGAGCCAGTGACTACTCCGTTTAAGAAATAACCTGTATCAAATCTGTTTTGGATATTAGCTAAAGAACCGATGGAGGGAGTGGTGTATTCGGTGACTGGGGCGGAAGCGTCAGCTGAAACAGCTGGCTCTAAGGTTAAATGGGTTCCATCTGGTACGGCGGTAATTCTTGACCAATAATCAGTGCCGGCATTATCAACAAAGATAAGATTGCCAACGTCAAAGTTGGTGGTTGAAGCTACTACTAAAGAAGTAACATTGTTTTGGGCTCCGGTAGCCGTGGTTGAACCATTGCTTTGAGTAGGAAGACCGGTGATGTTTCCGTAGGTAGAAAGGTTACCAGAACTATCCACCTGGAATTTATCACCCGAACCAACCGTTAGAAGAGCAGCTGGCGTGGTTGTCCCGATGCCGACGTTGCCGAAATTTCCAAAAAAGATAGAAGTGTCTGAGCCGTCATTGCGGAAATATTCTACATAGCCATCCTCATCTCCCACGGCTAAATCATAATCTCCGTCATTGTCAATGTCAGCAAAGGCGGGGGTAGCTATACTATCCACATCAGCTGGCAGCCAGTCTGAAGAGGCATGGGTCCAGGAAGGAGAAGAAGCTGTGCCGTCATTGCGGAAATATTCGACATAGCCAGTGTCATCTCCCACGGCTAAATCATAATCTCCGTCATTGTCAATGTCAGCAAAGGCAGGGGTAGCGCGGTTGCCTACGTCAGCTGGCAGCCAGTCTGAAGAAACATGGGTCCAGGAAA
>CAZPQB010000274.1:0-2570 GCA_964588605.1 uncultured Dehalococcoidaceae bacterium
ATCTACCGCTATACCCTGGCCGGTATGGAGGTATCGGCGCTGCTGGGGCGTATGCCCTCGGCGGTAGGCTACCAGCCGACACTGGCCACGGAGATGGGCGAATTGCAGGAGAGAATCGCCTCTACCAAGAAGGGCTCTATTACGTCCTTCCAGGCTATCTATGTGCCTGCGGATGACTATACCGACCCGGGTGTGGTGACTACCTTTGGGCATCTTGACGCGGTGGTGGCCCTGGAGAGGTCCATCGCCGAGCAGGGCCTGTACCCGGCGGTCGACCCGCTGACATCGACTTCCCGAATACTCGACCCCAATGTCGTCGGCCAAGAGCACTACCGGGTGGCCCGTGAGGTGCAGCGGGTATTGCAGAGATATAAGGACCTTCAGGACATCATCGCCATACTGGGCATCGAGGAGCTCAGTGAGGAAGACAAGCTTTCCGTAGCGAGAGCCCGCCGCATCCAGAGGTTCCTGTCTCAGCCGATGTTTGTTACCGAAGTATTTACCGGCCGGCCGGGTAAGTACGTGAAGATAGAGGATACGGTGCGGGGCTTTGCCGAGATACTTGAAGGTAAGTATGATGACCTGCCTGAGCAGGCGTTCTATATGGTGGGTGGTATTGAGGAGGTGGCGGAAGCCGCCAAGAAATTAGGGGTTGAGGCTGATGCCTAACATAAAGCTTGAGATTGTAACCGCCGAGCGTATCGTCTATTCTGAGGACGTGGAAGCGGTTATTGCCCCCGGTATTGAAGGTCAGCTGGGGATATTACCGCACCACGCCCCACTGATGACCATCCTGCAATCGGGTGAACTGCGCGTCAGGAGGGGCGCTGAGGAAGATATCATGGCTATCTCCGGTGGCTTTCTTGAGGTCAGGCCGGACCGGGTTATCGTACTGGCGGACAGTGCCGAGAGGGCTGAGGAGATTGATGAAACACGTGCCGAAGCCGCCAAGCAGCGAGCCGAGCAGAGATTGAAGGAGAGAGGCGTTACCCCCGGACTGGATATGGCCAGGGCTGAGGCGGCGCTTAGAAGGGCCATGGCACGTCTTACAGTGGCGGAGAAGGTAAAGAGGCGGCGGAAGGTCTAGTTACCAGGTTATATTCATATCACGCCAGAAGAAGCTAGCTCACATCCTGCACCTCCCGGTTTATGCAGAATCAATGATAGCCTCTTCACTTCAATAGCATCATTTTTTCCCTAATATATTTCCTTCAGGAGCGTCAAGCGCTTTGGATGACGACTTGTCAAGGGGTAACTAATGATATTAGCTATGTGCTATAATACGAGTTTGAGAGGTTATTTTTAACATGCTCGCAGTCGAAGTCAGTAATATCGCCAAATCATTTGCAGATAAGGTCGCCGTTGACGACCTTTCTTTCTCGGTGGCTCAGGGTGAGGTATTTGGTCTGATTGGTCCTAATGGTGCGGGCAAGACCACCACTATCAGGATGCTGATGGACATTATCAAGCCGGATTCAGGTGAGGTGGCCATCCTCGGCGAGAAGTTAACGGAGGATATAAAATGCAAACTCGGCTACCTGCCCGAGGAAAGAGGACTATATAAAAAGCTCAGGGTACTTGACAATATCGTCTATCTTGCCTCCCTCAAGGGCATGGACAAACGCACCGCTGAGGTAAAAGCTGATGAGCTGCTCAACAAGACAGGCATGTTGCCCCATAAAGCGAAAAAGATTGAGGAGCTGAGCCGGGGCATGGGGCAGATTATCCAGTTCATCGTTACCATCATTCATGACCCGGAACTGGTCGTCCTTGACGAACCCTTTGCCGGGCTCGACCCGGTTAACACCGGATTACTGAAGAGTATGTTTATTGACTTGAGGAATCAGGGTAAAGCCGTGATCCTGAGCACGCACCAGATGAACGAAGTAGAGGCACTATGTGACCGCATATTGATGGTAAACCATGGGCGCTCGGTTCTTTACGGGAAGCTGGCTGAAATCAAGGCCAAATATAGAAGCAACTCGGTTCTTCTGGATTGTGAAGGGGAACTGGGGGAGGTGCCGGGGGTTACCGAGAAACGTACCCACAGAGGCTACGTTGAGCTGGTCCTTGATGAAAATACCACTCCTAAGCGAATCTTGGAACGATTAGTTAATGCTGGAATAACGGTCAATCGCTTTGAAGTAGCTACGCCTCCGCTTAACGACATATTCCTGAAGGTGGTGGGTGGAAATCATGGATAAGACGCTTTTGATATTCAGGCACGAATTCCGGCACACGATAAAGCGGGTTGGGTTTATCATTATGACCCTCATCGTGCCGGTATTGGCTCTCCTGGCCATAGGAGTTTTTCAACTTGTATCGGAAATTGCGAAATCGTCGGTAGTGGAGACAACCACCATTGGATATGTTGATGAGGTCGGCGGATTTGACCAGTATACGGCTCAGGGAAATATAGAGCTGGTGCACTTTGATACGCCGGATGACGCCAAGGATGCGCTGGTCAGAAAAGATATCAAAGAGTATTTTATCATTCCACAGGACTATGCCTCGACTGGAATAATCAATCATTATACACTGGAGAAACAGCCAGAGACTCCCGCGCCTAC
>CAZPQB010000275.1:0-2565 GCA_964588605.1 uncultured Dehalococcoidaceae bacterium
TCGCATCGTTAATCCGGTCAAGGGAATAGTGGCCGCTGACGAGTTCATCAAGCTTGAGGCGCCCGTTATTATACAACTCAATAAGACGCGGAATATCTATTCGGAGCCGGGTGGCGCCCATAGCACTGCCTGTCAACATTCTCCCCATCATGAAATCAGTCGGCGTAAAAGCAGATAGCTGTTCCCCATGACCATGCCCAATGACAACCGTCATACCGCTCATGGCGGACATCATGAATGCCTGACGCAGGGTATCGATACCCGCGACAGCCACAAATACATAGTCAGCCCCACGCCCATAGGTAAGCTCCCACGCTTTCTTGACGGGGTCATCTTCCTTTTTAACGTTAATTGTGTGTGAGGCGCCGAGAGCCTTGGCCGTTTCCAGTTTATTATCTAGGATATCGACGGCGATGATCGGGTAGGCTCCTGAGTAGAGGGCCCCCTGTATGGCGTTCAGGCCGACGCCACCACACCCTACGACGAGGACACTGCTATTGGGCTTAACCTTAGCACGATTCACCACCGCCCCGAAGCCTGATATGACACCACAGGCCAGCAGCCCCGCTCGGTCCATAGACATTTCTTCCGGTATCTTAACCAAATTAATTTCAGGCAAGGTGGTATATTCTGCAAAACCAGCCACAGCACCAGCGAACTGAGTAAGACGCTGGCCATGCTTGTTAATGTATCTTCCGGGGGCAGCCAGATATATCCTGTTATTCTGGCACTGATTGGATAGCCCCATACAGCAGTAGTAACAATGCCCACAGCCTGCAGGAGCGATGCTGGCAACCACATGATCACCGGGCTTTACATAGGTAACGCCCTCGCCCACTTCTTCCACATATCCGGCCACTTCATGACCGGCGATACCTGGCAGGGGAGGATTCCCATGTTCTCCCTTTATAGCGTGGATATCGCTATGACAGACACCGCATGCTGCGATACGGACTCTAACCTCGCCTTTCCCTGGCGGGTCTAAAGTCACATCCTCTATTACCAGGGGTTCGCCGAATTTGTAGCAGATAGCTGCTCTCATTTTTTACCTCCATATTCACCAGATATATTTCTAAAATAGTTCAGAATTTACCAGAGTACACTATCCGAGTATGTTAAGAAGTAGCTGTTTTGGGTATCTCTGACCTCTGCGACCTCGCGGTATGAGTCCGCTCGCGTTGCCTCCAATACCACCATTTCCTCAACCGCCTCTTTTTCAAGTCGTACGCCGTCAGCGACACTCCGTCTGCAACCAGCTTCCTGACTGTGAGCCTCTCCAGATTTCGCATACGATAAAAATTACCTTGATAGAACTTACTTGTAAAATTCCTCCCGTAAAAATAGAGTTCAGGATATTTAGCTTCTTTGCGAGAACGCTGGCACACTGTCCAACATACCTAATGTGTACACCAGTAAGCACTGAGATATCAGGGGGGCAAAGCATATTGGCAACGCCTTAGCAGAAGGACATAGTATCCTCTATGAATACGACTTTATTCATTCCGATATGCTATGGTCATACTATTAGTTTAAGGCTTCTATCTCCCGATTACATCACATAATCATGGCTCCGCCATCGACAATAATAATCTGTCCTGTAATCATGCGGGATTTATCTGAAGCCAGGAACAGGGCAACATCGGCGATATCCTCAGGCTCGGCAACTCTCCCCAGCGGTATCATTTTCCCCATATCGTCATAGCTAAACGGTCGGTTATTGGGACGGGGTACAGTATGTATCCCGTGGGGGCCTAAGTCTGTCCTTACAAGGCCGGGGGCTATGCCGTTGATCCGGATGTTATATTGGCCCAGCTCCTGGGCTACCCAGGCCGTCAGCGCCGTGGCGCCTATCTTTGCCATACCGTAAACATATGCCCTGCCGATTTTATAAGCAGCTAATGATATCCAGTTGATGATACTGCCGCTCCTGTGTTCCATCATTACCTTGCCTACTTTCTGGCAGCAAATGAATTGACTCCTGAGGTTGGCGTCCATTGCCTTGTCATATATCTCGCGGGTTGTTTCCATAAAGGGCACGTGAATAGAAATGCCAGCGTTGTTGGCCAGAACATCTATTGTGCCGAACTCCTTCACCACTTTATCGACGAGATTGGCCACGTCGCTCTCTTTGGTGAGGTCCGTTTGGACAGCCAGAGAACGCCGCCCCAGTTTGCGGATTTCCTCGGCAGTACCCTCCAAGTCAAAAGTCTCCCCTTTAACGTTGATATCACAAACGGCAACATCAGCCCCCGCCTCGGCAAAGGTCAAAGCAGTAGCCCTGCCTATCCCCCTTATGCCACCAGCCCCCGTTACGATAGCCACCTGGCCTTCCAATGATAGATTCGGTACACTCATTGTTTAATCTCCTTCACATTATTTTCTATATTTTCTAAACCCTATCTTTATATTGTACTGGTCTATTTATTATGTGAGAACTCAGGTTTGACCCCTTTCTGTCCAATCGCCAGGGAAGGTAGTGTAGAAAAATAAGCTAATCGCCTGATTTACACGTACGCCTATTCTACATCTTCCCCGATATCAATGTCACCAAAGCTTTCAGATATC
>CAZPQB010000276.1:0-2536 GCA_964588605.1 uncultured Dehalococcoidaceae bacterium
AGGGCCGGATTGTTACCATGGGTGATACTGAAAAGGTAATAAACGACTATCTGGCAATGTTGCAGAGGAAGTAGCCCAAATGATTGAATGGACAGGCGAGAGATTTCTGCCCTGGATAGAGGGGGCACAGATTCATTATGAGCACCTTCACAGGTATGCTTTTGCTGCTCATCTTGTGAAGGGCAAAAAGGTGTTGGACATTGCCTGTGGCGAAGGCTATGGCACGTATATGCTAGCCAGAGAAGCCGAATATGTCGCTGGCGTGGAAGTTGATAAAGCAACTGCCCAACACGCCAGGAGCAGGTACATAAAAGATAATCTGGAGTTTATAGAAGGCTCTGTACTCGCCGTGCCTATAGGGGGCGAGAAGAAGTTTGATGTGGTTGTCTGCTTCGAAGCTATTGAACACATAGCAGAGCATGACAAGCTTCTATCTGAAGTGAAGAGGCTGCTTAAAGACGACGGCTTATTCATAGTTTCAACGCCCAACAAGGCGGTCTACACAGACAAGCCTGATTATCATAATCCCTTCCACGTGAAAGAGCTCGATTTTGAGGAATTCAGAAGCCTACTAAGACAGTACTTCGCGCATATGCGTATATTTGGGCAACGAGTTTACGCCGGCTCCAATATGTGGAGTATCCACGAGCACAAATCCCGCGGCTATATAGAGGAAGTTGTCAAAAGGGGAGACACGGAATTTTATTTCGCGGAAAGAACTAGCAAGGAACCTGTCTATTTGATAGCTCTGGCTTCAAACACTAGCTTAAAGCCATTTACATCCATCACCGACAGCTGGCTGACGGATGCCTCCGATGCCTTCTTTAACGATTATGTGAGGCGACTGCAGGACAAAGCCGCCCAGATACACAGCCTGGAATACCAGATACACAGCCTGGAATACCAGATACACAGCCTGGAATACCAGATTCAGCATAGCATACCCATGCAGCTTGTAAACCGCTACCAGAAAGTCATCGAAAGGCTACTGCGCTCGGGCACCCGCCGTCGCCGTTTCTATGAACTCGGCCTCAGCGGCATCAGGGTCATCCTCAACGAAGGCTGGAAAAGCTTTTTCAGGCAGGCGTGGGGCCGGCTCACTTACAGACCGCCTGCGGCAAAAAGACGCCGTCTCGACTTGCCCAAGTTCAAGGCTTCTATATCGGGAAGAGAAGCGGGTAAACTGGTTTTCCCCACGCTTTCTGAAAAGCCGGAGGTGTCTATTGTTATCCCTGCTCATAATAACTGGAGGTATACCCTTAATTGTCTTAAGTCAATTGCTGAAAACACAGATGGCGATTACGAGGTCGTGGTCATAGACGATGCCTCCACTGATGAAACCACCGAGGTACTGTCTAAGGTCAAAAGCCTGAATTTAGTTACAAATGAACATAATGAAGGCTTTGTCGAGTCCTGCAACCGGGGAGCCAGAGCCAGCAAAGGCAAGAATGTGTTATTTTTGAATAACGATACCATGGTTACAAAGGGCTGGCTGCCGCCTTTGCTGGAAATCATAAAAAGAGAGGACGCCGGTGCCGTCGGCTCCAAGCTTGTTTACCCTGATAGGACATTGCAGGAAGCCGGTGGGATAATATGGAATGATGGGACAGCATTTAGTTACGGGCGTGGGGATGACCCTGCGAAACCAGAGTATAACTATGTCAGGGAAGTTGATTACTGCACCGGCGCCAGTTTTATGGTGAAAGGAGAGCTGTTTGAAAAAATAGGTGGCTTTGACGAAAGATTTAAGCCCGCATATTGTGAAGACTCCGACCTTTGTCTCTCCCTCAGAGACCTGGGGTACAAGGTCATGTATCAGCCGATGTCGGTTGTTGTCCACTTCGAAGGTGTCACCCGCGGCACGGATATTTCAGTGGGTATCAAGAAATACCAGGAGATAAACAGGCAGAAATTTGTAGAAAAGTGGGGGCCAGTGCTTCAAAAATACCATTACCCCCCTGTTGCTGAAAATGTCTTTCTAGCAAGAGACAGGGGACTGGGACAACGACTTCTTATCATAGACCGCTTTGTTCCGACATACGATAAGGATGCCGGCTCCCTCACTACCTACAGCTACCTCAGGCTATTTTCAGAGATGGGTTTTCAGATTACGTTCATCCCTGACAATGGACTTGAATTGACGCCGTATGCTCGGGAATTGCAGCAGATGGGCATCGAAGTGCTCTACGGACACTTCAATTTTGACCAATGGCTTAGGGAATTTGGCAAGTATATAGACCTAGCCTGGTTAACCCGACCGGGGATTTCAGTAAAATATATTGACAAGATAAAAAGCACAAGCCCCGCCCGAATCATATATTACACCCAGGATCTGCATTACCTGAGGGAACAGAGGAAATATGAGATGGAGGGAGATAAAGGAGCGTTAATACATGCAACACGATTGAAGCAGCTGGAGTTTAGCATATTTGGTAAGGCTGATTTAGTGCTGACGCCGAGCATCGCTGAGAAGGAGATTATATCCCGGGAATTTCCCGGCAAGCGGGTAGAGGTCATTCCAGCCTATATCCTTTTC
>CAZPQB010000277.1:0-2498 GCA_964588605.1 uncultured Dehalococcoidaceae bacterium
GAACCGCCAGTAGCGGGTGTGTTCGACAAGCCGCTCCCGTACGGAGCGGTTGGCTGGGATCATTTTGGTCGTCCGTACTACGGTGACGGACTATCTGGATGGTGGAACGGAGTCAAGTCGCGGCTGCTAGAGCCGATTGGCGAGACTATTCCGATGCCTGGGATTGATATATGGAGTCTCGAAAAGGGTAAAACCACCCCTGGCGAATTTATTGGCGAGGTTGGTGCAAATATAGGTGCCGCCAGTTCGTGGATAAGTAATCTGGGGGAGAGTGAAGGTGCTGTCCCCAGTATTTTTGCTTATATCACAAGAGGCACTAAAGAACTGATAGGCACAGCGCTTTCTGTTTTCCAAGAAGGCACAATAAAAGCAGAGCAAGCGCTAGGAGTTCTGCACGGCGCAAACGTAAGAGGCGGAGAGGCGAGTCTCGATAGCCCGTTACCTGCTGCTAAGAAAGAGCAAACTACATCTTCGATTTGGATCCCTCAGGTGTCGACGTTTGCATTAGGACGGATAGGCCTTGGTGTCTGGAACACATTTAGATACGCCTTTTCTCGTACCCCGGCAGCCGAGTTTGCGTCGAACGCAGAGAAGGACTATCAGGCTGGTCGAGTATTTTATTCTAGCATCGGCGACGAAACCGTGAGACAGGAGTATCTTAGACGATACGCCGCCAACGAGAACCCGTACCTACTTGCAATGGAGCTTGAGAATCCACTAGCAGAGGGAATAGGAAGAACGATTGTTGATCCGTTTATATTTGCTGGTATTGTATCTAAGTACAAAAAGGCAGGTAGACTCATACAGTCTGCCGAAAAGGAATTTATTGCAGTTCCAGAAGGGGTGGAAAAAGCACTGCAGCTTATGGGTAATCCAGGTGGCGATACAAACATAATCGAGAATCTGACGAGTATGGCTACCGAACACATGAAAAACGTCACTGCAGTAGAAAATGGGCTGGAAAAATTTGCGCTGGAGACTGGCGTATTGTCGTTTGACTCAGCTGGTAAACAAAGTTTTATGGGTGAGCGAATGGCAGACCTGTTGCGCCAGGTATCGGCGGAAGTTTCAAAGGCTGGTGGGTCACCTGATGACTTTATGGAGATTTTATTAGGTCACATTAATTCGGTAAGTAAAAACAAGTACGAGGTATTCAGCGGCATAACCCAGCTATTTGGGGCTGCGCGAGATGGAAGAATGACTGGAATAAGAAAGTTCTTTAGTAAAGCTGGGACTGAATCCGCGGTAGTTCTTCGCAGGATACTAGAAGATGAAAACGGGATAATGGATGCTAAGAAATTCCTGGCCGAGGTAAAGAAACTAGAAACTGGGGAGGATGCCGTAAAGTGGGCAGAGGCACTGATAGCGAAATCAACGAAAAAGATGTTTCCGTCTATACTGGAGAGATTGGCTCTCGACCCACTGGAAAATCCGACGGCCTTCGAGGCAGCGCTTCGCAATGTCCCTCCGTATCTAGCTACGCTGGCGCGTACCCACGCTCAACTTATGAAGCCGGTAGGTTGGTTAAACAGCAAGCTGGCATGGCTGTATATGGGCAAAAACCCTGGATACGCCTCCAGAAACTTTATGGTTGACACGATGACTATATTCGCCGATGAAGGAACTGGAGCGTTTGTTCACCTTAACCCTGCTAAGTGGGATGGGATCGCTGATAATTGGCTCGGATGGACTGCCAAGGGATTAAAGAAAGGCATTGGTGGCGGCCCTGCGGCTGGTCTAGCTGGAGTAGAAGTAGGAACGGCTGAAAGTATGCTAGATTCTATCAAAAGCTTAGATATGATGACGGTTGCCAACAGAATAGAATATAATTCATCCAGGAGAATTGTCGGTTTTTCGGTTGATAAAACCATGCGCAGGCTATTGCCAAAAGCGCTTGATATTACTCCGTTAACTGATGCGGGAGTATCAGAACCAGTCGCGCGTTCAATAGTGAATAGTATTATAGATGGTTATGGAGATGTAGACAAAGCCATTATAAATTTCCTAGACGAGGTAAAAACAGGCAGTATCGACATTTTGAAATCTGGCACTAGTATGACGCCGGAACTCAGGAAATCGCTACAAGAGTACCATGTGTACGAGGATGTACAAAAGGTTATAACCGAGGCCACTACGCAAGAAGAGGCTATAGCTGGTATAGAGGGCATATTCAAGGAGTTCGATGACGTGGCTGGGAATGTGGTAAATGACATTGCCAAGCTAGACCCAGCCGCTGACGAAGGGGCAAACTTTATTCAAACTCTGCAAGACGCAGCGTACCACAATGCGTTTGACAAGGACGAATTGGTAGTTGCTAATAATCGCATAGCTGCCAACAATATGTCAAACAGGGCGTGGGAGCGTGCCTTACAAGAGGCCGAGCTACAAGCTTTGGATGAGGCAGGAAAAGCTGGCAAAAGCATCGAAGTCGAGAATATCCTAAACACCCCAATAGAAACCCCCGGCTTTGCTAATAAATATACATATAAACATCTTAC
>CAZPQB010000278.1:0-2482 GCA_964588605.1 uncultured Dehalococcoidaceae bacterium
GCCGCAGGGATTGGTGCTCTCGATGCGGCCGAGGTGAGGGGTGGGGTTGTCTTGGTTGATGCGGTCAATAAAGACGATGCCGGGGTCGCCCGTTCTCCAGGCCATATCCACTATTTTATCGAAGACCTCTTTGGCGTTCAGCTTATCGACAACCTCTCCGGTACGCGGGTTAACCAGGTCGTAGTCGGCGTTCGCTTTGACCGCTTCCATAAACTCGGAGGTCAGCGCCACGGAGATATTGAAGTTGGTCAGGGCGGTTGACTCCTCTTTGGACGTAATAAATTTCATAATATCCGGATGGTCAACATTTAGTATGCCCATATTGGCGCCGCGGCGTGTACCACCCTGCTTGATGACATCGGTGGCGGTATCAAATGCCTTGATGAAGGAGACGGGGCCGCTGGCGACGCCGCCGGTGGAACCGACCCTGTCGTTTTCGGGGCGGAGTCGCGAGAAGGAAAACCCCGTACCGCCGCCGCTCTGGTGAATGAGGGCGGTGTATTTTACGGCATCAAAGATGGACTCCATGGAGTCCTCAACGGGGAGGACAAAGCAGGCCGATAGCTGCCCCAGCTCCCGGCCGGCGTTCATCAGCGTCGGGGAATTGGGCAGGAACTCCAGACTGGACATCAACCGGTAAAACTCCTCTTCCGTAGCCTTCACATCTGCCTTGGGATTATATATGAGTTCCGCCGACGCTATAGCCTGGGCCACCCGGCGGAACATCTCCTCGGGAGTCTCTATGACCTGTCCCTGATTATCCTTCCTGAGATACCTTCTTTCCAGGACATGACGTGCCGTATCGGTGAGGTCTATGCCGGATATGGTTTCTTTCTGCGGTTTAACTTTAGCTTCGGTTTCCATTTCTGCTTTGACCTCCTCTTTCTGTGCCGGTTTTTCCGCGTTAAGGACTTCCATGACCATAGCCTCTATTTCCGCATCGGTAGGCAGGCGCTGCTGCTTGCGGGCGCGTTTGCCAACCAGGTCTTCCATGCCGGGTAGAGTCGGCAGGTATTCGGTGCGGGTTCTTTCCAGGCGCTCGATTACCTGGGTCGTCAGCCGCTCCACCAGCTTGCGGTCCCGTATGCCCATGGACTCCGCGTTGGCGAAGACAATCCGCGCAATCTGGCTGCGGTTAACAGGATGTGGTTGTCGGTTTCCTGGTTGACTGGACTTATTCACTGCTGGTGCCTCTGCTTAATCCTTACCATGTCTCCCAGCTGCTCCTCGGGTATGAGCGGTAGCTGGTCGGTGGAGGGTATAACTGGGTGGTTTGCCAGGATATCGACCTCCTCTTTTAGTGACGTGATGCCGTCAAACTCGCGGTAGACACTGGCGAAGCGGATATAGGCGATGTGGTCGAGCCTCTTCAGTCTGGCCAATACCATATCGCCGATAACGGCACTGGGTATCTCGGTCCGGCCCATCTGGTAAAGCTCCGCCTCGATTTCATCCGTGAGTTTTTCCACGGTGCCTTCGGGCAGGGGCCTCTTTTCGCAGGCTTTGCGGATGCCCGTCAGTACTTTTTCGCGGTCAAACTCCTCGCGCCTCTCGTCTTTTTTTATCACAAACAGACTGGCCGGCTGTATTCGCTCGTAGGTAGTAAAACGAGATTTGCATTGCAGGCATTGCCGCCGGCGGCGTATGCCTTCGTTGACATCACGCGAGTCAATCACTTTAGAATCAGAATGCCCGCAGTAAGGACAATTCATAACCAACCTCCACATTATATGGTGCAGAGGTTTATAAAATAACACAATATATAGTGTTTGTCAATAGTCTGTCAGGAAGGAGAATTAATAATTTTTTAACAAATTTTTTATCGCCTTTACCTGATAATCCTGGATAAGATATGATTGTTCAGGGAGCCGGGGTTGAACTATCAAGAAGCTCTGGACTACATTCTAAGGTTCGCTGATTACGAGAGGCTGCCGCGTTCGGGGATTGTCTGGGACGTGGCGCGTATCGAGAGGCTTCTGGGCAGACTCGGCAACCCGCAGGACGCCGCTAGGTCAGTCCATGTCGCCGGCACCAAGGGGAAGGGCAGCACCGCCGCTATGATTGCCTCCATACTGAATCAGGCGGGATACCGGGTGGGGCTGTACACCTCCCCCCACCTGCTGTCCTTCACCGAGAGGATACAGGTAAATGGGCGGCCTATCGCCGAGGCTGACTGGGCCAGATTGACGGAAGTTCTCAAGCCGGAGGTCGAGGCGGTGAATGCAGAAGGCGACCTCGGGGAGCTTACCACCTTCGAGATACTGACGGCGCTGGCGTTCGCCTATTTCTGCGAGATAAAGGCGGACTACCAGGTGCTTGAGGTGGGACTGGGGGGAAGGCTTGACGCCACCAACGTGGTCAGACCGCAGGTCTGCGTCGTCACTTCCATAAGCTTCGACCATACGGATGTGCTGGGGGACACTTTAGCTAAGATAGCCGGCGAGAAGGCGGGTATCATCAAGCCGGGGGCGACGGTGGTGTG
>CAZPQB010000279.1:0-2479 GCA_964588605.1 uncultured Dehalococcoidaceae bacterium
TAGTAAGCAAAGAAGGATAAGATTGCAGTTAGTCTATTGGATTTCTATCCCGCTTTGGGGACTGCACTGGAGATCCAGTGCAACTCTGCCAAAATCAGGTGCAGAAAATGAGACTCACAGACCTGGTAGTGGGTGGGAATCAGCAAGTAATAGGAGGAGGAATTGCCATGAAGACCGATACCGAACTACAGCAGGATGTCATGAATGAGCTTAAATGGGAACCAACCATCAAAGCGACGGAGATTGGGGTCGGCGTTACGGACGGTGTGGTGACGCTGAGCGGCTATGTAGACACCTACGGCGAGAAGTGGGCTGCCGAGCGCGCCGCCGCGCGGGTCTTCGGTGTCAAGGCGGTGGCGGAGGAACTCAAAGTCAGGTTGCCTGATACTTTTCAACGCCCGGATGAGGATATTGCCCAGGCGGCGGCAAATGCCCTCCAATGGAATGTCTGGTTAACCCACATGATCGACCGCATCGAAGTGGTGGTTGAGAATGGCTGGATTACTCTAAGTGGCGACGTAGACTGGTGGTACCAGAAGGACGCCGCCGGGGATACTGTGCGCAACCTGTTAGGGGTGCGAGGGCTTAGCAATAATATAGCTATCGCGCCGAGAACGCCGATAGCAGTGAATGCGCAGGGTATAAAGGACAAAATTGAAAGCGCATTTCAGCGCAATGCTTTGCTTGATTCGCGGCGAATCACAGTAGAAATTCGCGGTCGTAAGGTGATTCTCAAGGGGAGTGTACGCAACTGGGCAGAAAGAGAACAAGTCGAGCGGGCAGCTTTTGCTGCACCAGGCGTATCCGAAGTCGAGAGCCATATCATAATTAGTCCTTAGGCAGCAGACAATCGAAAATCCTGGTGACGTTTTGTCGGGTTCTGGGAATGATTAGTTACGAAAGCTCCTGAGAATTCCAAATAACGATAATTAGCCTTTTACTTCGTATGAACCAAAAATGAAGTCTAGGTCACTCTGCAGTGCATTGAGCCTTTCCTGGGTGAAAAGCTTCTCATCAATATCAAATATTACCCTAGTTTCACCTTTATCTGAGCCAAGGAGATGCACTGTCAGACATTCCTTCGCCGACTTTTCTGGTCCGCCTTCCATACTGAACGTCATCGTGCCACGAGAGACAAATAATGAGGTATCATCTGGTGTAGCGGACGTATACAGTTTTGCTTCTTGTATAACCGTTCCTTGCTTTATGGCAAAGTCTTTTATCTGCTCATAAATTAACTCTGGTTTTACATTCTGATAAATTTTTCTAATCTGCACTTTAGCTCCTTATCCTCGCCTCCCCAAGGTTATCTAGTATATAATAACACTTAACAATATAACCTGTATAGGCTGTCCAAAAACCTCGTCTTGCTTGTGGCGACGTGCTTTGGCTCATAAGCATCGTCTAAGTTCTCTCCCCTAGACATTTTATTACTTAAATGTAAACATTGTGAAATATGAAAGAGACACTTGAACAGATAGGACGAAAGCGTTCGGAATGTAGCTACGATTTTATGGATGAAACTGATAACGCAAACATCGGGATAAATCTTTAACGGTCAAGTTATCACCATTCAACGGTAGCTTGCACATTCCGCTCCTATGAAAGAGAAGACCCACAGCTGTGGTCGATCTTTCGACAAAACCTGACCGACCAAGCGACAATCTATTTGATCACCTAAAGGAAAATCGGTATGGAATTATCCCAACGAGCTCTGGTAGGATGATATTAAGGTGCGGTTTATCCTCCCAACGTTGGCTTCGTTCCTGAGCTAGCAGATGCGGTTGACGTTTTCTGCAAGGGCAGTGTGTATGTACCGACAGTCCAGATAAACAAAGGGCGATACATCAGACTAGAAAAGGCAGACTGCGGGTGGCTATAGATAGATGCATGCTCAAGCAACAACAGGAGCTCATATGAACCTAGTAGTATTAACGCTTGTAGGCATTCTAGCCGGTGCTGCTACGGGTGTGGGTGGTACCTTAGGGGTTTTCATTAGACCGAGCGAGAGAAATTTAGTCCTAGGGCTCAGTTTGTCTTCGAGGATAATGCTCGGTGTCACGTTTCTAATACTAGTGCCGGAGTCGTTAAAAACTGGTTTTTACCCAAGTTTTGTTGGTTTCGTCATAGGCACTCAGTAAGAGAATCCCGGCAAATAGAATTGGTAATAATATTCGTTTCATTCTACTGCTTCTCCTTCCCATAACAGTTTAGGTTTTCTCATTTTACTTCCCCCTTCAATTTCAGTTTTGCCTGAGCCTACTCCACCCTACTGCCTACAACTTGACGGAAAGTACTAAGTGGAGTAGCTTGTGGCTAGTGCCCTTTTTGGTTAAAATTAAAAAGTGGCGGATAATCAAGAATGAGCAGAACAATAAATGAAATAAGAATTGCTGGGAAATCTCCCAAGCATATATGAGGTGAAATGACGAACTGATCCATCAAATGGTAAAAAACACACTGGGAGTATGAAATGGAA
>CAZPQB010000280.1:0-2474 GCA_964588605.1 uncultured Dehalococcoidaceae bacterium
GCCATTCCACTTCGATTGGAAGTATAAGCCCGAGGAATTCCGGCCCTGGAAAATGGAGGTACGCGGTAAGGTCTTTGAACCACCTATGAAGTCAATGTTGCCTCCATTCGGGATAGGCTATAAAAAGCGTATTTATTCACCCAATAGGATTCTATATCCACTGAAGAGGGTTGATTGGGACCCCAACGGAGAAAGGAATCCACAGAACCGGGGGAAGAGTGGTTACACCAGAATCTCCTGGGATGAGGCTACAGGTATAATAGCCAGCGAGATAAAGAGGGTACACAAAGAATATGGTCCGGAAGGGATACTCCTGCAGGCGGACGGACATGGCGAAGGTAAAGTAGTACACACTACCCACGGATGTAATACACAACTTCTTAAACTCATGGGTGGATACACGCAGCAGGTTAGAAATCCGGATAGCTGGGAGGGATGGTACTGGGGAGCTAAACATGTTTGGGGCATAGAGCCGGTAGGTGTGATGACACCTTATCATACTAATGTTTATTGGGATATCGCCAAAAATACCAATATGATACTATTCCAGGGATGTGACCCGGAAACCACACCATGGGGATTCTGGGCAGGACAGATGCCGAGTCGATTTTGTTACTGGTTTACGGAGCTCGGTATAAAGCAGGTATATATCTGCCCGGACTTAAATTACGGGGCTGCCGTTCACGCCGATAAATGGATACCGGTACTGCCCAATACAGATGCCGCGCTGCAGCTTTCCATAGCTTACCTCTGGATTACGAATGGTACGTATGATAAAGAATATATCGCCACCCACACAGTTGGTTTCGACAAGTTCGAGGAATACGTCTTAGGTAAAAAAGATGGTATTCCCAAGACCCCCAAATGGGCAGCGGAACTATGCGGAGTGCCTTCCCGAATAATCAAGGCATTGGCTCGGGAATGGGCATCCAAGCGGACAACGATAGCACATGGATATGGAGGCCCCTACGTCAGGGGGGCGTACTCCCATGAGCCAGCCCGGCTGGAGGTCTGTCTGCTGGCGATGCAGGGACTGGGAAAATCTGGAGTTCACCAGATTTGTGTGGTAGGAGGCTCATTTTT
Source organism: uncultured Dehalococcoidaceae bacterium (assembly GCA_964588605.1). Classification (GTDB taxonomy): domain Bacteria; phylum Chloroflexota; class Dehalococcoidia; order Dehalococcoidales; family RBG-16-60-22; genus CAZLEY01. The sequence goes on from CAZPQB010000280.1 coordinate 1,084, forward strand.
TAGCTTATTTGCTCTGGGACATGATATTCCGCCACAGACACCCGGGGGTGTTGTGAGACCAGTAGTAGATGGTGCGTATCGTGGATATAAGCCGTTCATGCCCATGCAGAAACAGATTATTCCCAAGACCATGATTCATGATGCTATCCTGGACGGGCACTTTGAGATTTACGGTAGCTCGGACCAGATGTCGCCAACTGAAGACCAGTTCAAGAAATACGTTTATCCCGTCCCGGGTTGCTCGGAAGTCCATATGATATGGACCGATTCGCCCTGTTTGCTGACCTGCTGGAACGACAGCAATAGAATCGCACAAGCCTATCAAAGTCCTAAGATTGAGTGCATGGTGGCCCAGCACCCGTGGCTGGAGAACGATTGTCTCTACGCTGATATCATCCTGCCGGTCAATACCAAATTCGAAGAGGACGACATAGGAAGCGACATGGAGAGCTCTCATTTTACCAGTATTTTCCTCGAAAGAAAATGCATGGAGCCAATCGGAGAATCCAAGAGCGACTATGAGACAGTTTGCGCCGTAGCCGAGAAGCTGGGCTTACTGGAAAAATACACCGGCGGTAAGTCTGTCGACGAATGGATAAAAACTGGCTTCGATACATCAGGTGTACCCGAAGCAGGATTGATAGGCTGGGATGAATTCTGTGAAAAGGAGTACTATGTCGTCCCAACCGACCCCAACTGGGAGACTTACCGGGCTGGTATGATAGACTTTTACGAGGACCCGGATAAAAACCCCCTGAAGACACCAACCGGTAAGATAGAATTTTATTCCCAGAGATTGGCGGAACACTTCCCCGATGATGAGGAGAGACCGCCGGTCCCCCACTGGATACCCTACGGCGAGTCGCACCAGGAAAGCCTGCTGCTGCCGAGGGCTAAGAAATACCCACTGCTGGTTTGTTCCAACCACGGTCGGTGGAGAGTACATGCCCAGATGGACGATATTAACTGGTTCCGCGAAATAGTAACCGGCAAGGTCAGGGGGCCGGACGGGTATCTGTACGAACCTTTGTGGCTTCACCCATCCGAAGCCGAGAAGCGAGGCATCAAAAGTGGAGACGTGGTCAAGATATATAATGAGAGGGGTGTTGTCCTCGCCGGCGCCTATGTCACCGAGAGAATCATGCCCGGCGCGGCTTACATCGACCACGGCGCCAGGTACGACCCCATCGTGCCGGGTGAACTCGATAGAGGCGGCGCCATCAATACCATCACCCCCCACAGGGGCACCTCGAAAAACTGCCGCGGCGGTATGGTGGCCAGCGGCTTCCTCGTCGAGGTGGAGCACGCCAACCTGGACGAACTGAGAAAACAGTATCCCGATGCATTTAAACGACCCTACCATCGAGCCTCCGGGCTGGATTTCAATAGAG
>CAZPQB010000281.1:0-2440 GCA_964588605.1 uncultured Dehalococcoidaceae bacterium
AAGCGCCTCTTGAAGAGCTTGCTCAGGATGCTTGCCCTCAATAGTTTCTTTGATATCTTCAATAACTCGCTTGCGAGATTTCATTTCCTATAACGTCCCTTGAGTCAGCTCACTATTGAAGAGTCTAAGACCCAACAGGTATATGTTAAATATTGATTTTTGATATGTCAACCTTTTTCAGGTTAATCTTAACACCGAAGTTGACATCAGTAAAAAGCGTCATTTATCATTTAGGCGTAAAATAACAGGATAGACAGAGCATGAAGCGATTTACCATATTGGTAGTTGATGATGACGAGCAGATTCTCGACTTTCTGCGGCCCAAGCTTAAGGGCGCCGGGTACAATGTGTTGACCGCCAGCAACGGCTTCGAAGCCCTGGAGCAGGCTAAAGCTCAGGAACCTGACCTGCTGGTGCTGGACATGATGATGCCGGAAAAGGACGGCCTGGAGACCCTTAAGGAAATACGCGACTTTTCCGCAGTGCCGGTGATAATACTCAGCGCTAGAGGTGCCGATGCCGACAAAATCAAGGGGCTCGAATTGGGCGCCGATGACTATCTATCAAAGCCTTTCAACCCCGACGAACTGTTAGCCAGGATTAAGGCCTTGAGACGCCGTTTCGAACCCGCCGAAGCCCGAAAGACATTGAGAACGGTTTCTTATGAAGGTCTGACCATCGATTTTGAAAAGCGGGTGGTTACCGTCGGCGGTGAAGAAAAGTATCTGACGAACATAGAATGGCTTTTACTTACCGAACTGGTTCGCAATGCCGGCCGTCTTGTTACCTACAGCTACCTTCTCTCACGTGTTTGGGGGACTGAGTACCACGACGATGTTCAACTGGTAAGGTCGTGGATTAGCCGGCTGAGGCACAAGATAGAAAAGGACCCGGATAAGCCCAGGCTGATTCGCAATTTACCCAAGGTGGGCTACATATTCAACCAGTCCTCTGCTTGAAAATACCCCGCTTTTTAAAATCAACGGTGGTGTTTTCAAGATACCGCCAGCCGTCATCCTCCAGAATTTCACAATTATTTTAATCTTTCCCCCATAATTTCATCGTTTTTTGTATTTTACCCCCGTCATTTTACACCTTTTCCATAGCATCCAGCTTATGCTTTTTATATAAATCTTTCAGTAGTATTCGATGCCAATCGTACTGACGCAGCCTAATGTTTCCAGCATTGTGGAAGAAAAGCGGCCAATCATAGCCACCGACGCGAATGAGTTCATGGCGATCTGCCCCGGCTGCGGTACTCTTGAAACCGTGTGGTTCACCGAAGACGGGATGTTAGTGCCAACACGGAAGTTCCGCCAGTATGGCTCCCGGCTCTATCACGATTGTGGGGCGGGAGCACCATGCCATCTGTACTGAATTCATAAGGAAGCCTGCTGATGGAAAGGGTATACGTGGTTCTGAACATCACGGATGGTAAGCAAAGCGAGGCAGTGCAGAGTCTACAGGCAAGCCCCGGTGTTCAGTGGGTGGATACGCTGGAGGGGCAATGGGATATCATCACGATAATTGAGGCTTCGAACCGGATGCGCCTAGCGAAACAACTCGTCCGGGCTCTTGCCTCTGTAGAGACCATTACAGAAGATTTGGAGATACTTCCAGCTCACGATGGGTCCAGTGTCAAATCCAAGTTTGAGTCTCATGGGGAAGTGAAAATATGCTTGTCGGAAAGCGAATGGCAATTCTTATTGGGGATAGTTTTGAAGACTTGGAGCTTATTGAGCCAATGAGAGCTATGAAGGCGGCTAATGCCAGAGTCGTAATAGTCGGTATTGATTTTATGCAAAGTTACCGGAGCAAGAGCGGTAAAAGGACAATTACAGCGGAGATGACGGCAGACAGGGCTAAGGCTGAGGATTTCGATGCCCTTATTATACCCGGTGGCCATGCCATGGAAAGAACGCGGCTTTACCAGCCGATGGTTGAACTGGTGAAACAAGTTCATAGCCTGGGTAGAATTGTGGCCGCAATCTGTCACGGTCCGCAACTCTTAATCTCAGCGGATATTGTGAGAGGGCGCCGGATAACTTCCTGGCCTTCGATAGCCATAGACCTCAGAAACGCTGGGGCAGAATGGGTTGATGAACCCGTGGTTCAGGATGGGAATATCATCACGTCCCGTAAGCCGGTTGACCTGCCCATGTTCAATAAGACAATAATCGATGCTGTAATAGCGAATAGCCGTTCTCCAGAAATCGGAGGATCAGGAGAACAGACAGCCATTCCCGTATGAACCTAGGCTTGGGAAGCAGGAGCAGCTTTGAAAATAATACAAACAAGAACCAAAGGAGGTCAGCCATGACAATGGAAAGGTGGAGGCCGACACGGGGATTAACTCCGTGGAGCCCGTTCAGAGAACTCGAGGAAATGGAGCGGCGTTTCGACGAAGTCTTCGGGCATTCGTTGCTACCGTCAATATGGC
>CAZPQB010000282.1:0-2404 GCA_964588605.1 uncultured Dehalococcoidaceae bacterium
TTCTTGCTTACTACCGCAATGGTTTCTCCCTGGCTTAAGAGAATTTCCGCTTCGCGGAGCTTGTTCAAGACATGGTCACAACCACCGAAATATATTCCCATTCAGTGTTCGAGTGTGACCAATGTATATCAGTAGTCCTGAGAAATTTGCAGATTGGTTTAACGGTAAGTACCCGGGTGTCCATCGCTGGATTACTACCGAGGACGTAAATGACATGACTGTGTGCGGGCTGATAGGTCGCTATCGATACTACAGCGAATCTCTGGATGGCGAGACTATAAGAGGTATCCTGCAATATGAGCAACTGCGGGAGAAACGATCCATAAAGCCAACTCTGGAGGATAAACAGGAACCACCAAAATGTAAGAGGTGTAAGCAACCATTGCCTCCTGAACCTGAAAGAAAGAAGGGGAGACCAAAAGAATACTGCCCTGGTTGCGAGTCTTTCAGAAATACAGAGCGATATCGCCGATGGCGAAAACGTAAAAAGAGAATTCTTGTTAAAAGCACATCTGGTGGTGTTTAGTTCTTTGCATCAAATGGTAGCAAATTTAAAAATGGTTTAGCTCAAATTCTGTCTACATGTGTCACATCTTTTACGCCCGCGTGCTCATGCCGATGTTCGTACAGAGGTGGCCGTTTTATTAAGTGCGAAAATCAATTTCAACTCCTACCGGCTTCTCTCCACCTTCTTTCTGAATCTGCCCGAGAATCCGGAGGAAATCTGTCTCCAGATCACCTTCATATTGCTGAGATTTATTTCTATTCTGTTCCTGGAATTTCCGTAGATGTACCGCTGGGTTAATTAATGAATGTGGGTAATCCCAAAGAGTGTCGGCCAAACATCGTCTGAGGTCTGAATTGGGTTTATCCCTGCCTGGAAGGCTGTAAAGCTTGGGATAGAATTGGACAAGGAATGATATTTGCTCCTCGGAGAGGTAATCTGGTGGGCACATCTGAAAGTGACCATAGCTGTAACGACGTGAGCCGCAAGTAGAATGGCAAATCCCCACCATCATAGGTCTATCATCCGTGGCGAATAATATGGTTGGGTTACCGCGTTGTATTGGCCTACGGCAGATACAGCATTGATGTCCCCAGGTTATCTTTTGCATTACTCCCCATTATATCCCATTGACTTCGGATACTAGAAAGCTGCAAGTACTATTCCTAAAGTTGGTCTTGTGAAACCTTTGTCAATAGCCTTTGATATTCGTTCTCGGCTAACAGGAAATCAAACAGAAATTCACTTGGTGTATGATCAAATTAGAATCTTGAAGAAAGGAGGAAACCCTAATGCCTAACTTGAAGCATCTGCTTGACGATCTCAAAGAGATTGGCGTCGATCCTGAGGAAATCAGGCTTCCCGCCCCACTGTTTGATGACCTATTGGACCAGGGTGAGACCGTCAGCGGCGAAGACCAGGAGGAATAACCTCCCGTCTCCCGGATATGGGCCCGGCGCCGGGCCTAATCCGGGACTATCCAGCCAATCTATCGTCAGAATCTTTCCGAAACTCGACATCTACAGGAAGATAACTGCATTTAATTGGAAATAAGCTATACCGAACGGTCTTTTGATAACACTCTAAGGTGAATTAAGGTGGATTTTATGCACTTTAGATGCACTTTCCATACCTTCCTAGGAATTTTTAATAGGAATTATCGAAAATGGCTTTGTTAAGAGCAGTAAAACGCTATAAACGGAAGTTGGAGCGTAAATTCACCAAACAAATCAAGCGCGTTCAGTTCAATATTGCTTGCGACAAAGAGATTATTCTGGTAGCAAAGGTTCTGGCCAAACGGCTGGAGGCCCCAGTGTATGTAGTCAGCGAGCATGCTTTACAACTTGGTCTAAGCGAGATAGCAATCCTGGCCGAAGATCCAGTTTTGAAAGAGCGGCTTTGTCGGCACTTGGTCCAAGACCATCTTTTAGTTCCTGTAACAAGGCCAGAACCGGAGACACTAACAAAGCGGGCATTGAGGGTACAGAACACCTTAGAGTTTCTGCGATTGGTTGAAACTAAAGCCGGTAGCCCAGAAGTTGTCAGAGAAATAATGAAACAGTTATTAAGGGATAATGAATAATACCAAATGCTTGATGCGGAGCGTGCTGCCCGCATATACCATATTGGATGTCCTTATTCACAAGTAAGTTGTAAGACTAGAAGTCGAGGTGGTAGACCGTGAGGGTGTAGAACGTCAGCGATAATGGGACACAAATAGGGCCACTATAACCGTACATTCTAAACGGGGTGGCACAAGTTCCTGAGAGGTAGTAGACTGACTAAACAGTGAAAGGAGCTAGTTGTGTCCCAGAAGAGCAATGATAAAGCTGATGCTGCCGAGGCCAGAACCCAGCAAACCAGGGGCTTTATGCAGCAGGTTAGAGTAGCATCCAGGCG
>CAZPQB010000283.1:0-2384 GCA_964588605.1 uncultured Dehalococcoidaceae bacterium
GAATATCTGTTGACTGCCATTCCCGTGATGATAGTCGATGTCCAGAATGGCAACCTTTCCGTAAGAGCTAAAATACTGGGCAGCTACCGCCGCCGAGTTAAAATAGCAAAATCCACCAAAGGAACAGCGCTCCGCATGATGTCCGGGCGGACGTATTAAGGCGTAAGCCAGGCGGTAGCCCCCGAGAATTTCCTTCGTCGCGGTCAGCACGCAGTCCACCGCCCTTTTGGCAGCCAGATAGGCGTTGCGGTTTATCGGGGTAAATGTATCTATACAGTAATATCCGACTCGTATCGGCAGATCCTTCGGAGGGCGTGTGGCATTGCGGATGGGGAAGACGTAAGGATAGATAGACTCGCTAGGTTCCAGATTAGCGCATACTTCCTTGAAGTAGTCAATGAATTCGGGGTCGTGGACAGCCCTGATATATTTTTCTGAGTAACGACGTGGCGGTATTCTCTGAAACATCTCGGTATTTTTTATTTCCTCAAGGATTGAATCTATCCGCACCGGAGACTCAACGTAACCGCGCTCTTCAACGTGGTGAATGGCGTGACGGTCATTGACCAGCAGCACGATACGTCTGTCAAGCGGTATGTAACGCCTTACCGGGATAGTAACCTGCTTTTGGATATATCTCGGTTTTCTGAGTTTGACGGGGTCATCCTTAAACGATTCCACAACCATATCAATATAGCCGGGTGGACATACGCCTTTATACTTTCGCTCTAGAATCGCCCGGACAATCGTTCTCGCCGTCTCACATGGTAATTCTATATCCTGGCCGAGGTCATCATAGACCAGATAAGGCGGATTATCATCTCCAGGTTTAAGTGGAGTCTCATATGCAGTGTTGGCAATAGGGCGAGCACCATATCTTTCGTAGAAACGCAACCGTGCTGCGTTCTGCTTCCTTATCTCAGGGTTACGGCTCAATCTGGGATTATCGGGAAGACACTCAAAGAAGAGCCCCATCGTATTAAAGTAAAGCGCTTCTTCCCGTACCCGCTCATAGAGAGCGCCACCTATGCCGCCACCTGTTTTTTGCTCGGCTGCGGAAATGTAGTCCAGATAGCAGAACTTCAGAACAGGCTCATGAAAAAGAAGGGCAAAACCGTCCACGTGTCCCTTTGAACCTTCAGCCACGAAGAGAATGGAGCGGAAACGATGTTTCAGAGGATTGCGCAATTGGTCAGGCAGTTTAGCAATATCTCTTTTCGAAAGGCCAGGAAACTGAGCCTGCAATATGTCCTGAACCTCAGCTATTGCATCTCTGTCTGCTGGGGTTGCGTCATCGTAAACCCGGCGAATGCGAAACATAGTCTATCCTCTTCCTGTGCTACCATTCTCGCAATGTCTTACTGGGACAGTAAGCCGGCCAACTCCAAGCCGTGAATAACCATGTTTACCGCTATAGCCGCCAACAGCAGGCTGAACACTCTCGATACCGCCTTGAGTCCACCCTTCCCCATGAATCTGACAATCTGGTTACTTAACAGGAAGATGACCCAGGTAAGCAGCATATTCGAGGCAAAAGCGCTGAGAACCACATAGAGAGGAAACTGGGTTACCAGTAGCAGAAGAGTGGTAATAGTCGCTGGACCTACGGTCAGCGGAGTACCAATGGGCACGACCGCCACCATTTCCTCTCTGATGGCTTCTACCATTATGCCTGTCGTCATATATTTTATGGACAGCACCAGCAGGATAAGTCCGCCAGCGATGGCAAAGGAGCCCACAGAGATGCCCAATACCTGCAAAATAAGCTGTCCGAAAAAGAGAAATACCAGCCCAACAATGACGGCAGTTACGGTAGCCACGTGAATCATCTTGCGGCGCTCTTGCTTCGTCATCCCTTCGCTCAGCGAGATAACAAAGGGTAGAGTGCCCAGAGCATCGATGACTATAAACAAAGGCACGAAGGTCAATATAAAGCTTTGTAGAAGGTTACCCATTACGTTAAGCATCCTCTCTGGAGCTACAATGTCTCCTCTGATTTTATCTCAACCGCTTTTGCCATCGTATCAAAACTGACGTTACCCGGTGTTCTTGAAGTAATCTAAGCCCGTGTTAAGTATTTTGTTGGAAGTCTAAATATTATTAATGAAGTTATTGTAAAACTTACAAAACAACCTTCTCTGGCCAAGGTTCCTGCTTTGAAGTTCCCCATAGTTTGCTAATGTAATCTAGTGAAAACAAATCTTCACACGCATGCAGCCAAAAAGTACCTTTGTCAGAAAGGGTTACCTCGTTTCCGTCATCCTTCTTTATTAAGCCAAAAAGAGAAAATAGCTTTATGTATTTTCCATATATTTCATTGAACTCCTTTCCAAATCTTTTCTTGAAATCACTTCTCTTAAACCTTGTCTCATAGACTCTCCAGT
>CAZPQB010000284.1:0-2381 GCA_964588605.1 uncultured Dehalococcoidaceae bacterium
CAATCCCTGCGGCGAGCAGCCCCTCCTCCCCTACGAATCATGCAACCTGGCTTCTATCAACCTGTCCAGGATGGTACGTAACAATAATGGCTCCACCGAGATAGACTATCCAAGATTAGCCATAACGGTAAAATCCGGCGTCAGGTTCCTGGACAACGTTATCGATGTTAACAAGTTCCCCCTCGAGCAAATCGGGGAGATGACCAGGAAGACGAGGAAAATCGGACTGGGCATAATGGGCTTTGCCGACATGCTGGTGATGCTCGGCGTTCCCTATGACTCCGAAGAGGCACTTAAAGTGGCCACCGATATTATGCACTTCATAAATGACGAAGCCATAAAGTCTTCAATAGAGCTTGGTGAGGAGCGCGGCGTCTTCCCCGCCTTCAAGGGGAGCGCTTATGATGTCCCGGACGGCCCCAGGTTAAGGAACGCCACCCGCACCACCATCGCCCCCACCGGTACGCTGAGCATGATTGCCGGCTGCTCCAGCGGCATTGAGCCCCTCTTCGCCCTCAGCTATACCAAGACCGTCCTTGACGGGACTCCGTTCGTCGAGGTGAATCCCTATTTTGAAGAAGCCGCCCGGAACGGTGGATTCTACTCCGAAGAGCTTATGCAGAAGCTGGCTGAAGGCGCTCACCTCGGGGATATCGAGGACATACCCGAAGAAGTCAAAAGGTTGTTCGTGACCGCCCATGAAATAACGCCCGAGTGGCACGTTAAAATGCAGGCGGCTTTCCAGAGGGCTACCGACAACGCTGTCTCCAAGACAATCAACTTCCCGCAGACAGCTACCCGGGAGGATGTCGCCCGGGCTTATATGCTTGCCTACGATGAGGGACTGAAAGGGATTACCATCTACCGCGACCGCAGCCGGGACACCCAGGTCCTGACGACGGGCAAGAAGGAGAAGGCAGAGGAAACCACGAAGAAACTAACGCCGAGAAAAAGGCCCGCCGAAACAACAGGGACAATTACCAGAGTCAACACCGGCTGTGGTTCCCTTTATATCTCAGTAGCCTACGACGATAAGGGTATCTTTGAGGTCTTCGCCACCCTGGGTAAGTCCGGGGCATGTGCAGCCGCCCAGCTTGAGGCTACCTGCCGACTTATCACCCTGGCGCTGAGGTCGGGGGTGGATGTCGCCTCGGTGGTGAAGCAGCTCCGGGGTATACGGTGTCCCAACGTTGCCTGGGCGGAAGGCAAGTCAATCCTCTCCTGCGCCGACGCCATCGCCAGCGTGCTGGAGAAGCACATCGACAGTGAAGAAAAGCCGAATCTGGAGGACTACGGCCTGGCCAAGAACATGGCCGGCCAGTGCCCCGAATGCAGCAATATGCTCGTCTACCAGGAAGGCTGCTATCACTGCCTGGCGTGCGGGTATACGAAGTGCTAGGGGGAATATAATGGCTGAAAAAGAGGCCCAAAAAGGGATACAGGTATATTTTCCTGACAGTCTTAAAGGTGGTGTGTATTCTAATTTAATGCAGGTTTCACATTCTAAAGAGGAATTTGTACTGGACTTTATGATGGTTATGCCTCCAGCTGGCTCTGTAACGGCGCGAGTCGTTATCAGCCCGGGTCACATGAAAAGGATGATTTCTGCCCTAGCTCAAAACGTAACTAAATATGAGGAGAAGTTCGGTAAATTGACTGCGGCAGAAGAGCCTCCGAAGCCGACAATGGGCTTTCACACACCACCAAAATAGTGAGCAATAATTAGCATAGCCTTGACTCCCCACCCCTCCTGTTTTTATCTTTTCCCACCCTCACCACAGAGAGTTTTAGAGAGGCGAAGCCTCTCTTACATAACTCTCCCCATCTCCTGTGAAACCTCGTCAGGAGAGGAGGATTAAGGGGGTGAGGTAGACAATCAATGTTAAAAACCCTTTGACACCCCCACATACCAATGTTATCATTATTTCATTGGAGTATCTTTTATATAGTCGCAACACTATATGCCAAATTTTGAACTGTATATAGTCCTTCTGATTATCTGCCTGGTGCTGTCTGCCTTCTTCTCTGGCTCGGAAACGGCCTTTATCTCGCTTCAGCGTTTCCGACTCGAATACCTCATCAGCACGGAGGTAAAGGGGGCCAGAAAGGTCGCCAGGCTGATTGAAAAACCGGAGAGGTTTCTCTCCGTCGTCCTGCTGGGCAATACCCTGGTCAACGCCGCCGCCGCCGCCCTGGCCACCACCGTGGCAGCCTACTACTGGGGTGAGCAGAACGGCATCATCATCGCCACCGTCGGCCTGACGGTAATCCTGCTTATTTTCTGCGAGGCCACCCCTAAAACCGTCGCCACCCAGCATGCTGAGAAGTTATCCATACTGCTTTACCGGCCGATACGGTGGGTCTCCTGGCTTTTCACCCCG
>CAZPQB010000285.1:0-2371 GCA_964588605.1 uncultured Dehalococcoidaceae bacterium
TCTCGTTGGGTATGCCCGCCTCGTTGGCTTTGTAGACGAAGTCAACGGTGTGCATGGCCCTTTCGTTGACATCACGGGGCATACCGTCGTTGCTCCACAGCAGGCCAATGAGGTCGGCGCTATATTTCAGGGCCAGCTCCAGCCCCTTCTCCATCCGGCTTGTCTGCAATGAGACCGAGTTCATTAGTACCTTGCCCTGGCGTGCCTTCAGGCCGGCTTCCATGGCGTCCAGATTGGTGGTGTCCAGCGACAGCATTTTATCCGTGACTGCCTGCACCGTGCTCACCACCCAGTCCATGAGCTCATCGCCTCCCTTGCGAGCCGGGCCGATGTTAAGGTCAATCAGGTCTATGCCGGCTTCTGTCTCCGCCTTGGCCATTGCCTCAATCGGTCCTTTATTCCTCTCCCGGAGGGCCGGGCCGAGGGTCTTTGACATAACGTTTAGGTTTTCCCCGATAAGGATCATCTTCCCTCCTTATTCTATCCTTATGGCTTCCACGATTTAAGAAAAGCCGGGATATGAGCGCCTTCCCTGGGACCGACCAGTATCTCCCAGCCTTCCAGTTCCTCCTCCAGGCCACCGCTCTCGGCAGCGATATACCCCGGGATTATCAGTTTCTGGTGTTTGATTTTATCCGCTATGCCGCTCTTCTTAATCGCTGGGCCGATGATATCGGCGGAGAACTTGCCGGCAGCCCAGGCGGTCATCACCGATAGACCCTCCGTATCCTTGACATAGAGGTAGCTGGGCACCTTACTGTTTTCAATCTCACCGGAGACGAGGAAGTAGGTGAGCGAGAAGTTGGAGGTCACCAGCAGCGGTGAATTTTCGTTAGGATTATTGATTTCGTAGATGCCCTCGGTGGTAGCCAGCGGCCTCTGCGGGTCGGTATAAATATTCAGCCGTTCCACCAGCAGCGGGAACAGACTCTCTCCCTGGAAATCGGAGAGGACGATAATACCGGCATACTTGGCGATGAACATGGAAGCGATTAGTGCCTCTTTCATCGGGTTATCGGTCATCTCGCACGGGAAAACGATGGTGGGATAGCCCAGGGGACGGTACTTCTTGTTGAGGGCGGCACTCCTGATGACTATCTGGTCTTCGAACGCCTGCCGGACCGTCCTCGACCCGGAATCTATGACGATGTTCTTGAGGCCGGCCCCCACCAGCTTTTCGGTCATTGCCGCCAGTTCTTCCAGGCCGTCGGCCCTGGCGACTACAGGGCAGTTATTCTCCTTGGCCAGTGCCGCCACGCTGTCTGCATTATCTTTGGTGGCAGCGTAAAGCAACGGTTTCCGGTCGGCGCAGGCTTTTACGCCGGCGGCCAGGATATCGGGATTATCACTCATCAGGATGATATTGGTGTTACTGCCTCCCTTGACCTTATTGGCCAGGGCTTCAAACTTGGCGGCGTCCCCCGAGTCGCATTTGACGGCTATCAGGTCGGGAGCGATGGTAAGCCCCACCCTCTCGTATTCCAGATTTTTAAACCTCTCCAGTCTGGCGTTGACCTCGGCATCGTCCATGCTGTCACTGATGAGGATGGCCAGGCCAGGGGGGTTCTCAAACCTCTTCTCGTGACGGAACATGACGGTCTCGCCGCCAATCTTGAGTGCCTTGTCACCGGTGCCGATGGTAACCGGCAGGATGGGTGGTGCCGATGCCTCCGAAAGCTTCTCTTTGGCTTCGTCGGAGACATGCGGGCAGGCGCTCAGTTCGGCTTTACCGGCGGCCAGGTTCATGGCGAAGGCAAGGCAGGTCGGTACTCCGCAATCGCCGCAGTTCGTCTTGGGCAGTAGTTTAAAAATCTCTATTCCCGTAAGTGCCATAAGTAGTCTCCTTTCCTAACCAATTACCGGGTTAGTGTTCATGCTTCCCGCATTGGTGTATTATTCGAAAGTTTGAGTATCCTTTCCTAGCCCAGTATCGGGTCCATGGTAATGGCGGGATGTCCCTTTTCCGTAAGGAAGGGGAGAATTTCCTCTTCCGTGATACCCACTGTTTCATCGGCGATTTTATCAAGGAGGTCAGGTACACCCAGCTCGGCAGCTCTCGCCTTGAACCGTTCGCCGATTTCTTCCTTGAGCACCTTGGGCATCCAGACCATTCTCAGCAGACCGCCTTCGGCCGTGAGGAACTTCCTCTGGTTAATATTATATTTGCCGTGGCCAACGAAACCCGGTGTACTCAGTCCGCCGCCGATAGTCCCCGCCAGAGTGGTGAACCTCATCCCGCAGGGGGTCTCTCCGGTGTATTCCCGGCTTACCGTCATCACTCCGTTGCACATGGGCAAAATAGCCGCAATACACTCACAGCAGCCGCAGGTGGTCATGGGGTCGTTGACGATGCTGTAGAAGTTATAGTGGT
>CAZPQB010000286.1:0-2346 GCA_964588605.1 uncultured Dehalococcoidaceae bacterium
TGGCTTCTGCTTAGATTACCGTGCTGTATTTACGGCAAGTTTACCATGATATAGATCCAGATGTTGAATTATTAGCTTTATCATTAATATATAATGGATTTGTCTCTCAGAAGCCAGAAGAAAAAAACTCATGGAAGCCCGAGTATTTTGTTTCGCGATACGTTGCTGATTGTGCTCGAAAAAATGGATATGATGGGATATTATTTTCAAGTGTCGTCCATTATGGGGGTGAAAATCTGGTGGTATTTCCTGGTAAAGTAGCGATTTTCACTACAAAAAAAGAATGCTATCCTTTTTACTCGAAAGAACAATCAACAGATACAACTCCCCAATTACTGAATATTTTTGATGATGCTCTAGAAGATACAAGCGAATAAATAGGAGGGGAATAAAATGGCCATATTCGGTATAGGGTGTGATTATGATGGGAAATATGTCGGGGATGATTTCTATAGCAAAGGCGTTGCATGTATTGGTTGGCCACTAAAAGATAATAAAGACTATTTATTTGGCATCATGGGTGAAATAAACGTTGGCGACATCATAGTTCTCAAATCTTTTTTTCAACGAGCTGGTAAGCAGGTACTTCGAATCAAAGGAATTGGTATAGTTGCCAATAATACTAGAGCTAGAGTAAAAAATCTAGGCAATGGTGTGAAAGTGAAATGGATAAAGTATAATTCAGATGGTATTAAGGATTTTGAATTCGATAATGACAAATTCGACGGGGGAGTACAAAGAAGGACAACTATATATAAAGAACTTAACCCAGTTCTTTGCAAGAAAATTGTAAAATTGGCGTTTAGGTAGCTTACTAAATAGAAATCGCGAGGTAAAATGCTATGAATATCCGTAACCCCAACACTCATAAGCCCTTGGTCGCAGGTTCAAATCCCGCCGCTGCCAGTTACTATCTATCCTAATAATGCCCCAACCTCCAGCTTTTTAGTTGGTCTTAATATTATAGTCAATATAAGTCCGGCAATGGCTAAAGCGGCGCAGGTAAGGAAAGCCGACTGATAGTCACCGGTTAAGTCAAATATATAACCTGTAATAAATGGACCAGCAGCAGCTCCGATTGTAAATCCAACGTGAACAACTCCGTAAATTAAACCGTGTGAGCTAATCCCAAAAAGCCGGGCGGTTATGGGAGACTCGGATGCACCCATTCCTCCAGAAGCGAAGCCAGCGACAACGATAAAGAGGTAAAGCATCCATTCCTTGTCAGCCAGGGACAACCATAACAAGGCTGCCGACATCATAATGAATCCAATGATGTAAATCTGCTTGTTTCCTACTCTGTCAGCAAGGGCACCAAGTATATAATTGCCTAAAATAACCACCGCACCCCTGGCAGCCAATATGTTGGCGGCACTGATAGGTGAGATTTGCAAGTCAATAGCATACTGAACAATATGCACTACAATGGCGTAAGTTCCGAACCCGTAGCAGAAAAACATGCCGAATACTATCCAGAACTGGGTAGTTTTCACTGCCTCCTTGAGGGAAAACGAGTCAGTAATTGATTTCGCTGCCTGGAGGTTTCCTCCGCTTTCACTTTTAGGAAGTTGCCTCATTTGAGTCGGGGCACGTTTTAAAAACTGGGTAGCTATAACCACAAATAGCAAAACCGCGATGCCCACTATGATAAGGGACAGAAGCCAATCATAAGTAGCTATAAGACGGCTGATAAGCGGCGGTCCAATCAGCCCACCTATGCCTAAGCCAGCGATGACAATGCCGGTCATTAGTGTCCGTCTCTTATCGAACCATTTGGCAACGGTTGACAATAGCGGGACCCAAACGCCACTCATGCCGATGCCTATTATGACCCCCCAAAACAGGTAAAGCTGCCAGAGAGCGCTAATTTGTGACATCAGTAGAAAGCCCAGACCCAAAAGGACGCCACAGAAGGTCAGCACCACCCGAGGTCCGAACCTATCATTAAGCGCCCCGACGACAATACCCAATACTCCATATAGAAACATGGACAGGGAAAAGGCACCGGAAGTGACAGCTCTAGTCCAGCCAAACTCTTCCAACAACGGGTTGAAGAAGACACCAAAAGAATTATATGCAGCCCACGACACCACGAAAATGAAAAAGGCGGCTATAACTACTACATAGCCGTAGAAAAAACGTGGTTTATTCTTACTAAGCCCGGGTAAGTTATTACTTGTCACTGTGGTGCAGTCCCGCAGCAGCCTATGTCGTTAAAACGACCACATTATAACACGCAGCACTATGAATTTGCAGGTTCAAATCCCGCCGCTGCCACTTCTTTTTTGAGCCTGTTTTGCCCATTTTGTGAATCCTCCTTAAAATTTTACTCAACACTTTTGTGAA
>CAZPQB010000287.1:0-2341 GCA_964588605.1 uncultured Dehalococcoidaceae bacterium
CCCTCTATAGTCTTAGCAATCGCATTCTGGGTCGCTAAATATATTACTATCAACATGGAATGCACCCCGTTAGAACTGGACTAAAGGATAAGCTATAGTTAGGCCACAGGAAATGAGGGGTCGTTATGAATCGAAAGCTGTGGTCCAATGAGGAGAAGGTATCCATCGTACTGGAGATAATACGCGGAGATGAATCGGCAGCATCGATATGCAACAGGCACGGGGTGAGTGCGACACAGGCTTACAGATGGCTTGACCGGTTTCTGGAAGGAGGGCGGAGTGCTCTCACAGACAAGCGGAACAGGAGAGGCCGTAATCTACTGCTGGATGAGAACCGTCAATTGAAGGAGCTGGCGGGACAACAGGCATTGATCATAGAAGCCCAAAAAAAGTTGGCCGGGATCCTGGGACGGTGATGAAGCGTCAATTAGTAAAGGGACTGAATATGGAAGGAAAACCGTTGAAAATAGCTCTGGAAGCGGTGGGAATGGCTAAATCCAGTTATTACTACCAGCCGGTTAGAAAGAGGAAGCCTCGGGCTCTTGATGAAGTATTAGTCAAATCAATCAACGAAGCCCGCCAGGGACATGCTGAGGTTTACGGTTACAGGAAGGTCACTATGGCGTTGAGGGCTGCCGGGTGGACAGTTAACGGTAAGAAGGTACTACGGCATCTCCGTGCCCTGGGGCTAACTCAACCGAGGAAGCTAAAAGGCCAAAGGTGGAGCAGACCAGCTATCATCAGACCGTCAGTCTATAATACATACTGGGAAGCTGACCTTACCTACGTATGGACCGGTAGCGCCAACGCCTATCTGTTTGTGGTGATAGATGCCTGTAACCGGGACATCGTTGGAGATGTCTTCTCTGACCGATGCCGTGCCCGGGAGGCGGTAGAAGCCCTGGAGGAAGCCGTACTCAGCCGCTTTGGTGGGCGGGTGCCATATGGTCATGAACTGACTCTCAGGGTGGACCGGGGTACTCAGTTCACAGCCCGCAACTTCCGCGAGGCAGCCAGGACTTTAAATGTCCGGCTAGAATATGCGGGGGTACAGTGTCCGGAAGATAAGCCCTATATAGAGTCCTTCTTTGGCAGTTACAAGACTGAGGAGTTATACCGTAACGAATACAACAGCTTGGCTGAGGCCAGGACCGGGTGGGAAAGCTATCGGGCCTGGTACTGTAATGATAGATTGCATCAATCATTGTGGTATAAAAGCCCGAGGGATTATGCTAAGATAGCGTGTAACAGTAAACTATTGGTGGCCTGATTTGGTCCAGTTTAACGGGGTTCACGTCATAATCCTACAATCATTAGCTACATCGAAAAGACACTATATTGGATGAACCGGAGGGGGGAATTCACAAGTGAAAAGTCCAAAGCGTTGAGACAAGAAATACTTGGAGATGATTTTTATAAGTTATTTAAGCTATTGGCAGGTGATCGTTTTGATTACCAAGACGAAGGTGGTTGGCGAGAGGCAGAACGGAAACATCAGGAACAGATGTCGAATTTGATTGATTCTATCACTGAAACTAATCTTGCGGAATGGGTAGAAAAGCTGAATAAGGTAGCAGGACAAAGGGATTTTGTGGAGGATTGGAGATTAACTAATTTTGAAATTTTCCTTATTGGACTCACCCAGAAGAAACCTCTTGTAGCTGACCTCATGTTTGAAGAAGCGTTTGCTTCGGGCTTGCCCATAAGGCATTTTTTAACAGGATTTTTATCGGGGCTTAGGACAAAGAATGAGTTCGAATTATGGGATAAATATGCCGATATGATTATGCATTCTCAGGATGTTGAGTATTCCAAGTTTCTAGTCCAGTCACTGTGCTTACCGATTGAGATAGATCTCACGATAGGGATTAGAGATAAGGACATTGACATTATTGAAAATATTATTACTATGAACGGTCCTTTCAGTTTCCTCAGAGGAGTATCTGATCCGCTATTACATTATACGTTGGTTGAGACGATATTACGTAATCATAAACGGGATAACAAGAGAATGGAATCACTATTATTACTAGAAATTGAAGATAAAGCACAATATCTTGAAGCTTCTCTACGAGGGATTCATATTCAAAATATGAGAGAATGGATAAAAATAGAGGAAATGCAGACTGAAACCGTAGAATTCTTGGCACAAAAGTTGGTGGTTATCGGTCATATCAATTGGGAGATGCAGGATCTACTACTAAATATTGGAAAAGCTGCAGGTAGTGACATAGTATTTGACGTATTCTTAAAGAGAATCCATACAGATATTGAGCTCAAAAAGCAGAAACAAGATATCAACGTAATCTACGATGCTATTCCATATCAATGTAATCCGGAG
>CAZPQB010000288.1:0-2340 GCA_964588605.1 uncultured Dehalococcoidaceae bacterium
TTGGTGCTAGCCCTGGATTTTACCAGCCTGGATTAAGTGGAGGTAGAGGCATGGGCCGTGGGCGTGGCATGGGCCGAGGTTTCAGCCGAGGCAGACGTGGAAGATAAAGGGAGCAAATGTAATTAAGGGGGTGAATCGATGGGAGAATATATTTTCTGCCCGATTTGTGGGGCCACCCTTCAAATAGGAGAAACAGCTGAAGAAGCCTGCCTGAGAGAGCTATGAAAGTAATCGGGTTAATCGGAGGCATGAGCTGGAACTCGTCCCTGGAGTATTATCGCCTTATCAACGAAATGGTGTCGCGAAGATTGGGCGGTCTCCATTCTGCATGTGTATTACTCTACAGTCTGGACTTTGAGGAAATAGAGCGCGCTCAGCAGGAGTCACGCTGGGAAGATGCTGCCGGTATTCTGTCCAAGGCGGGTATGGCATTGAAACGAGCGGGCGCTGACTTCCTGCTTATATGCACAAATACGATGCACAAGGTTGCGGATGAGGTGGGTGAATCAGTTGGACTACCGATACTGCATATTGTCGATACAACCGGCAATGCCGTCAGGGAGCAAGACATAAACAAGGTGGGGCTACTGGGAACAAGGTTTGTCATGGCGGGGCAGTTCTATCGGGACAGACTAAAGAAGCGCTTCGATATCGACGTAGTCGTGCCGGCAGAAGATGAGCAAGCCGTCGTTCACCGGATAATCTATGACGAGCTCTGCCGGGGCAAGATAAGGGATTCATCCCGTCAATCCTGTCTGGAAATCATTGAAAAGCTGACCAAGCGAGGCGCTGAAGGCATCGTTCTGGGGTGTACCGAACTGCCCTTGCTTATACGCCCCAGTGATGTTCAGGTACCGGTCTTCGATACAACGCGGCTCCATGCCGAAGCTGCGGTGGAACTGGCGCTTTCCGAGTGAAGAAGCGCAAATCGTCACCCGTTCCCCCTGACCTGAAAGGAGAGAGCCACGAAGCTGACGGTTGTTTATGATAACGAAGTGAGGAAGCAGGGTTTGAAGTCGGACTGGGGATTTTCGGCTCTCATTGAGACGGAGTATGCATCGCCTATCCTCTTTGATACCGGCGGTGACGGTTCAGCGCTGCTGTACAACATGCGAGAGCTTGGCATTGACCCTAGGCGGATTGGGATAATCGTTATTTCCCACGGCCACGGGGACCACACCGGTGGTCTTCAGTCCATTCTGGAAGTTAACGATGATGCCGAAATCTATGTGCCGTCTTCTTCGTGGAGACGTCTACCGGGAAGAAAGGTTACAGCAGTCACCGGGCCAGTTCAGATTTGCGCCGGGGTCTTCTCCACTGGCGAGCTTAAAGGAATAGAGCAGTCTTTGGTTCTGAGAACAGACAAGGGAATTATCGTGTTGACAGGATGTTCCCACCCCGGGGTGGGCGAGATTTTCCGCGTAGCCTCGAGATTCGGCAAAATATCTGGCATTATCGGCGGCCTTCACGGATTTCATGACTTTGACCGGCTCAGGGGTCTATCCTTAATATGCCCCTGCCACTGCACTCAGTACAAGTCAGAAATACTCAGGCTTTTCCCAGATAGCTACGAGGAATGCGGCGCCGGGTTAACTCTCGAGCTCTGACCTGAACAAGCGGTAGTAGGTGGGAACTACAAGATACTTTGGTTTGACGTAAAAAAAGTAATAGCATAATATAAATTATGGTCATATGACCATAATTTAGTAGTTCCTCCTTACCACGGAAGGATTGATGAGCTGGAGAAGAAGAGGAGGTAATAGCCATGCCAATCTATGAATACCAGTGTACACAGTGTGGGGAGAGGTTTGAAGTCCGTCAGTCTATAGGTGAGGATGGCTCCAAATTAGATTGCCCTAAATGCAAGGCGCAGAATCCGAAGCGGCTGTTTTCCTCATTCTTCAGTCCTAGCTCAAGTGCATCTGAGCCTTCGGGAATGAGCTGTCCTACCTGCACTACGGGCACCTGTGGACTACCACCAATGTAGTAAATGTAGTAGGAATGCAAACGGCTTTTTTCTAAGGGGAAGTATGACCAGAGGAGATGGAACTGGACCTCCCCGGTGAGGCTCTAAATCAGGCGGTATCAGCCGAAGTCAAATGAGATAGGAGTCAAAGGCAATGTCTTCATCATGGGAAGAGTTTGAGGAACTGATTAAGCAGGAAATGAGAAAAATCTACTCCGAAGCCGCCATCGAGCACGGCATGAACCCGAGAAACCTGGGAGATATGGAAGATGCCGATGGCTTTGCCAAGGTCACCGGCTCGTGTGGCGATACCATGGAGATATGGCTTAAAGTGAGAGATGGTACCATTGCCAAAGCCACCTTCTTGACCGATG
>CAZPQB010000289.1:0-2293 GCA_964588605.1 uncultured Dehalococcoidaceae bacterium
GGAAGTGGGGCAGAGACACTGCTACCAGTGCGGACTGGTGTGTTCCAAGTATATATACCGCTTCGGCAACGACCCCAAACTGGAAGGCCTGCGCGGCTGTCAGGCCATGGAATACTACCTGCCGTGGATGTACGGCCATGAGGACGAACCGATAAAAACCCTGTTCGACGCCCCGACACTGGCTAACGACTACTCCATCGGCACCTTCGAACTCCAGCACATGGTCGATTGGCTCTATTCCTGCTACAAGGAAGGGGTGCTTACCGAGGCCGAGACGGGCCTGCCGCTTTCCAAGATAGGTACCCGGGAATTCCTGGAAAAACTGCTCCACGCCATAGCCTACCGCGAGGGATTCGGGGATATCCTGGCCGAGGGCATGATGAGGGTGCGCGATAAGGTATCAGAAAAGGCGCGCGCCTTATTTCTCAATTCCTTCGCTCCCATCGGCGAGCACGACGGAGTGCCGCCCCGGGCCTTTATCGCCCACGCACTGCTTTACCCCTTCGAAAGCAGGATGCACCCCATTACCGTCCACGAGATCGGTTATGTCCGCATGCCGTGGATGATGTACCAGGCTGACCCCGAATCATCCCCGATTTCGCCGGAGGTCTTTCTCAGGATAGCGAAGATTTTCTGGGGCAGCGAGGCCGCCGCCGACCAGACTACCTACGAAGGCAAGGCCATGGCGGCCAGAAACATACAGAACCGGACCTACCTCCGGGATAGCCTGGGACTGTGCGACTTCGTCTGGCCGATTACCTATTCGTTGACGACTGACGACGGCATAGGTGACCCCGAACTGGAGGGCAAGATATTTAACGCCGTGACCGGCATCGACGCTGCGGAATTGGGGCCTTATGCCGAGCGCATCTTCAATATGCAAAGGATTATCATGGTGCGTGAGGGGCACAGGGTTCCCGAGGACGATTATCCCCCCGAGTTCAACTTCACTGAACCGCTTGTGTTCGGCGTACACGGCGGCAAGATGATTATGCCCGGCCCCGGCGCCATGCCCGTGGACATGACGGGAAATAAACTCGACCGTGAAAAATTCAGGGGTATGTTAAAAGAATTTTACTCGCTGCGCGGCTGGGACAAAAAGACCGGCCTGCCCACGAAGGAGACCCTGATATCCCTGGGGATGGAAGAACTCGTTTCAGCTGTTTAATCGAATTGAAGGGACAATCCTTTACACCTTCATCCCCAGCAGCATTTTCAGGAGGACACAGCAATCCAAGGGTGTTCGATTGACTTTCTCCGCACCATAGATTAACATGGAAGGAAGATATTACCTTCAACTGCGCCATAGACCCGCGGGAAAAGCGGGGGTTAAAATTCGTTAGAAGAGGGACGGGCAGTATCATTTGACCTGTCGGCTCTGCCCGGACCTGCCCCCAAGCAATTTCAGAGGAGAGAAAAGCATGGATGTCCCCGATGTAGTCGAAAGATGGAGTGCGCGCTGCTCCCAGTGTGGCGAGTGTAAAGCATTCGAACGTCTGTTCCTCCCAGCCTGCCCGCCCGGCCATAAATTCAAATTCACCGGCTACTTTCCCATCGGCAGGATGATGATTGGAAGGGGCTTGCACAAAGGAGTGCTGACCATCGAAGATGCTGATGTTCTGGAAAGGCTGTATACGTGCACAGCCTGCAAGGCCTGCGACGTGAATTGCGGCAACCTCCTCGGAGGGCATATAGTCGACGTCATTGAAGGTATGCGGCAGATGGCGGTCAGCGCCGGGTGTACGCTGCCTGCCCACCAGATAATGATAGAGAGCCTGAAAAAAGATGACAACGTTCTGGAAAGACCAAAGGAAGAGCGGGGAGACTGGGCACAAGGACTTGACATAAAGAACCTGGCCGAGGATGGAGCCGATGTTGCCTTCCGCGCCGGCTGCATGCTTTCTTTCGATTCAGATATGCGTGAGCCAGCCCTGGCTGCTTTGAAGCTGCTACGGACGGCCGGAGTGGATGTCGGCATTGAAGGCAAAGATGAAGCCTGTTGCGGGGGACGCGCCTACGAAATAGGCCAGATGAGCGAGTTCACCAAATATGCCGAGCATAATATCGAGGCTTATAACAATGCCGGAGTAAGTACTGTAGTAGTCTTCTGTGCCGACGGCGTAAGTCACCTGAAGCTGCTATATCCGAGGCTTGATATTAAAATGAATTTCGAGGTATTGCACCTGGTGGAGTACCTCGACCGTTTGATACAGGAGGGCAGAATGAACTTCACCAGGGAAGTGCCGATGAGGGTGACTTATCACGACCCCTGCCACCTGGGACGTTACGCCGG
>CAZPQB010000290.1:0-2290 GCA_964588605.1 uncultured Dehalococcoidaceae bacterium
ACCCATTTTTAGGGACCACCGAAGCCCTTCTACGGTCTCAAGGCAGTGTATTCGGGCAAGCACCAGGAATCTCAAGGAGCTTATTGGAGAGGAAAAACGGTTCACTGGCTTCTGCGATCTCCTTTAACCTCTCATCCCATGATCTTTCTTGAGAGCCATTCGGCGCTAGGGGACTATCCGAGGATCAAAATCCGCCAGAGCATTTGGTAAAAACCCAAAGGACATGAGCTATGGACTTCGAACTTTCGCAACAACACCAAGAGCTTCAGAAATCAGTAAAAGAATTCGTTGAACAAGACGTTCTCCCTCAAATAATGAAATACGAGCAAAAAAGCATCCTGCCTCGCGAAATATTCCGAGAGATGGGGTGTCACGGTTTCTTAAGGGCTCATATCCCTGTGGAATTTGGAGGTCTTGGGCTCGGCACAATGGCATTCTGTCTTGTAAGTGAAGAGGTGGCCAAAGCAGGATTTGGAATGACCCATAACGGCCACTTTCAAACAGGGAAGATGCTTATAGAATACGGTTCTCCGGAGCAACGGGAAAAGTATCTGGCAAAATTGCTCACCGGTGAATATCTTGCTGCCACGGCGATAACCGAACCAACCGTAGGATCGAGTTTTGCTACAATGCAAACGAGCATGAAAAAACATGGCGACTCCTTTGTGCTGAACGGGGTGAAAACCCTGATTAACGATGCCGCTGAAGCTGACGTTATCAATGTGTTTGCCAAGGGGGATCAAGGCATAAGTGTATTCCTTGTTGAGAAAAATACACCGGGCCTTCGGATCCTTAAGAAACTAGACCCCATGGGCATGAGAAGCTCGCCTATATATGAATTCGAACTTAAGCAATGTGCGGTTAAACCCGAGCAGCTCGTTGGCAGCCTTGGCGCAGGATTCAAGACATTTTTCGCTGCCTTTAATTTCAGCCGCTTGGGCAACGCAAGCGCCGCTTTGGGTATTGCTCAGGCTGCCCTGGAAAAAACGGTGAGCTATCTTAAACAGAGACAGATTGGTTCCAGCGTCGCAACAGAATTCCAGGGTCTTCGCTGGAGGCTGGCGGAAATGAGTACCCAACTTGAGGCAGCTCGGTTAGTGCGCAACCGGGCAGCGGTAATGGAAGGAAAAAAACAGGATATCAGCATCGAGTCGTCCCGGGCCAAGCTCCTTTGTGTTGAAGTAGCCAACCGCGTCGTGGGAGATTGTATACAAGCCACCGGACGGTATGGGTGCTTACGGGAGAGTCTTTTTGACCTATACCTTCGAGATGTAAAGGTAATAGGTACCGCCGGCGGCTCACTGGAAGTAATGAAAAACAACATCGCAAGAAACCTATTGGGAGGTTAAAAAATGGAGGCACTCGGCTCACTCCTTACCCGCAAGGCAAGGCAGAACAAGAGTAAGCCGTATTTATATTTCTTGGATAAAGAAATAAGCTATGAAAGCATGAATGCCTCTGCAAACCAGATGGCAAATGCATTCAATAAGCTGGGAGTTGTGAAAGGCGACCACACAGCCGTTATGCTCCCCAACAGCCCCGAGTACTTATACTGTTGGTTCGGGCTGGCCAAGCTTGGCGCGGTAACTGTTACAATCAATACTCAGTCCAAAGGGGACACCCTAAAATATCTGATCCAGGCCTCCGATTGCAAACTTGCCGTTGTTGGTTCCGATTTTCTACCCCAATACCAGGAAATTGAGCCTGAAATCAAGGGAGTAAAAAAGGTAGTTTTCGATCTGTCCGGGAAATCAGGTGATAATACCGGATCATTGAATAGTATTGTTAGCGAATCGCCAACCTCTCCTCCCGCAAATATGCCGACCACTGAAGACATCGATCCGTTGATCATTACCTTTACCTCGGGTACTACCGGTTTGCCCAAGCTAGTGATAAACTCACACCGCGCCTATATCGTATCTGCCCAGGACTTGGCCTCATATACTGAGATCTCTGCCGAGGACCGTATATATTCCGCCCTACCCCTCTACCATGCAAACCCACAAGTCTATTGTGTCATGACCGCACTTGTAGCTGATGCCAGCGTCATTGTGGCACCCAGATTTAGTGCCTCACGGTTTTTTGATGATGTGAGAAAGTACACCGCGACCGCTTTCAGTTACGTAGGCGCGGTCTTGCCTATACTGCTTGCTCAACCCAAGCGTCCCAACGACAGCGAAATTCCGGTGAAGAAGTGCTTTGGAGGAGGTGCCCCGAGGGAAGTGTATGAAGCCGTAACTCAACGGTTTGGTGTTGAAGTACTCGAGCTCTACGGAATGAGCGAGACTGG
>CAZPQB010000291.1:0-2285 GCA_964588605.1 uncultured Dehalococcoidaceae bacterium
AGTTCTCGGTTCGGGCGCGACAGGTCGATGTGACAGCGCCAGATCCAGGGACAATTCTTCCTGTAGTGATTGATCATGGGAACTGGTTGGGGGTCATGAATAATGACTACGTCATGATCGAGGTGGTTTCGGATGGCATTCTCGTAAACGACTTGCTCGTAGAGCTTCATTTTCCTGTCAGTAAGATTGATCTTACCGCCCTGCAGAGCATTATGAATCTTCTTAGTCACGCTGAAGAAATCCGGAGGACCGTGGACCACGCGCCAACCTGTCTTTATGCCCAGACTGTTCATCAGAAGCGTCGATGATGACAGAAGCTGTGAAACGCCGCCACCGTAATAGGTCGAATTCACATTGACCACTTGCAGGTCTTGCAGCAGCTTGGCCTTTTTTCTGATGCGTCCGATTGTCTCCGCCCCCACGAACTGCTCGTAGTCTTCCACCTGAACGATTCTGATATTTTCCATGATTATCTACCTCCTTTCGCGGCGCCACAACCACCATAAACGCCCTTCAAACCACAATCGATATGTAAGACTGCTGTGAGTGGCAACGGTTCGCTAGGCTAGCTGCCGCTTGCATGATAAGATAGCAGCATGAATAGGATATTGGACTCGCTATCACGGGAGGATATTCGGACCGTTGCAAAGCGGATAATTCTTGCCAATTTAGCTTTTGTGGCTGTCGTTTTCACCGCGAACATTTTTATTGACTTTGAGGAACTTCACAGAAGGCTTCATTTTTCCGCGGTGCTGGAGTATCAAGCTGCGGCCATCATTATTCTTTCCCTTGTAGAAGTCCTGGTCTTGGTGGTTATCATTCGACAGTGGTTCCACTCAAGGCGTCTCAGTATAGCTTCTGTCGATAGACTACTGCAAGAAGGAGAGAATGAAGATGTTGAGTTCAAAGCGTCTCTCCGTTGGGACTATAGAGAAAGAAAGGTCAATAAGGAGATAGAATATGCCATTGCAAAAACCATTGCCGGATTTATGAACTCTAAGGGAGGCACACTCCTGATTGGGGTCACTGATGAGAAAACACCTGTTGGATTGGAAATGGACTACAGCACGTTGAAAAAGAAAAATAGTGATGGCTTCATACTTCATTTGACCCAGATATTAAATAACTATGTTGGGAAGGAATACTCAGCCTTTTTGTCGGCAAATATTGTTCCCTTCGAGGGCAAAGATATTTGTAGAATTCAGGTGCTCCCATCAAACAAGCCAGTGTATGTAGTACGCGATGGGCAAGAAGAATTCTTCTTACGCGAATTGGCCTCCACACAACCAATGCAAA
The DNA here is from genome assembly GCA_964588605.1 of uncultured Dehalococcoidaceae bacterium. Classification (GTDB taxonomy): domain Bacteria; phylum Chloroflexota; class Dehalococcoidia; order Dehalococcoidales; family RBG-16-60-22; genus CAZLEY01. The sequence goes on from CAZPQB010000291.1 coordinate 1,297, forward strand.
TGAAAGAAGCGCACGAATACATCAAGATGCACTGGAGGGTCTGACAAAAAAGGGGCACAACGTAGCAGGGTCTGTTGCGGTTCACATTCTGCCCAGAGAAAGAATCACTTGCAAGCATCAACCTGACTGACCTTGACACCCTATTCCTACATCGACGAAGCTGAGAATCTAAGTCCAGATTCAATTTGTGATTTCCCACAGAGAATTGATGCAAATGCCAGACCGATCCCGAAGCCTGCAACCTGTGTTAGACGGGGAATCATTCTTAACTGCCACAGATAGTAATTCTTGTTCTCGTCCCCCACAGGGGCGGTATCGATGACACAGTTGAAATCAGGGTTATCGAGCCACCGATACAGCTTGAGCAGGATTATCCGCAGGACATGGGCTAGGTTCTTTAGGTTTTGTTCGGAAACATTGCCAAATGAGGCTTGATGTGTCTTCGGCATGACCCAGGTCTCAAGGGGCAGGTGGGATGCAAAGGGATGAAACACCACAGATTCTTCTGTCTCCTTCGTTATTCGCTTGTCTATCTTCAGTCCGCGCTCAACCAAGTCAGAATGAAGGCATTGGCCGGTATTATCATAATGGCGGATGGCCACTCCGTATGTCATTCTCACATCTTTTGTGACGACGGGGGGCGAAGAGGTTGGGAAGTGACCTCGTCTGAGAGAGAAGAAGCCTGAGGGTCAAAATTCCTGCCGGAGGACCCTTTGGCGATGTGCCTTCCCAATTGTCTCGCCCAAAGGTTCGGGGATCAATTCCGATAGGTAGCAGACTAATGAAATGTAGTCGGCACGGTGCTATGATAATAGGGAAATCCAGGAGACAATTAACGTAAATCCAAACCGAAGAGGTCAACATGCTGCCGACCTTTCTGCATCGTTCTCTACCTGAAGGTCTAGACGTACTGTATGAACTTGCGCTTGATCTACGCTGGATGTGGAGCCATGAAGGCGACCAGCTATGGAGCACTGTGAATCCTGAGC
>CAZPQB010000292.1:0-2275 GCA_964588605.1 uncultured Dehalococcoidaceae bacterium
AGCCGGCTGAGGCATAAGATAGAGAAAGACCCGGATAACCCCAGGCTGATTCGCACTTTGCCTAAAGCAGGCTACATCCTGAACCAGCCCTCCGCCTGAAAAGTAACCTTCCTCTCAAAACCACCGCTGGTGCATTCAAACCTGAGTCGGTGACTATCCCCCAAAAATTTCACAATTATTTTAACTTTTTCCACATCATTTTACACCTTTTCCATACCAGGTAGCCTATGCTTTCTTTGTACACATCTTTCAGGAGAGACTTATGTCTGTTGTGTTAACACAACCCCTGAAATGTAATAGCACGAAAGAAATCGGGCATCGTATAGCAACCGAAAATGAGTTTATAATATTCTGCCCCAAATGTAAAGCGTTCGAGACAGTATGTTTAATAGAAAATATGCTCGTTCCAACTAAAAAGTTTAGCCAAGTAGGTGCTCGAATCTATCACGACTGTGGGTCAAAGGAACCGTGCTGCTTGTATCGTACTTTCTGAAGGAGGTGCAGCCATGAGCGACAGGATTTACATACTTTTGGATGTAGTGGATGGGAAAGCTGACCAGGCAGCTGGAAAGCTCAGGCACATAGCTGGTATCAGGATTGTTGATGTGGTGGAGGGACCGCCGGACGTTATTGCGGTGGTTGAGGCGCCCGAGCGGCATAAACTGGCGGAAATCACCATGCAGGTTATTTCCTCAATGGAAAACATGATTGAAGATTTGAAATTACTCCCTGCCCGTGACGGATTAAACAAATGTCTCAGCACTTTAATAGCCTGATGAGCATGGAGACGGGGGGTCAAATTAGAATATGCTTGACGGAAAGCGAATTGCCATCCTGGTTGAAGATGGTTTTGAGGATTCAGAGTTGTTTGAACCAATGAGAGCTATGAAGGAAGCTGGTGCCAGGGTGGTTGTTGTAGGTACTGATTCCGTGCAAAGCTACCAAAGCCAGAGTGGTAAATAAACAATTACAGCTGAGGTGACCGCTGACAAGGCTGTGACTGAGGATTTTGATGCCATTATCATCCCGGGTGTCCATTCCCTAGATGGGATGCGATTTCATTCCTCTGTAATTGACCTGGTGAAAAAGATGCATGGTTTAGGCAAGGTTATAGCGGCTATTTGCTTCGGTCCGCAACTCCTGATATCAGCAGATATAGTCAGAGGACGCCGGCTGACTTCCTCGCTCTCAATAGCAGAAGACCTGAAGAATGCTGGAGCAGACTGGGTTGATGAAACGGTAGTTCAAGACGGCAATATCATCACCTCCGGTAAGGTCGCTAACCTACCGGTTTTCGATTGGACCGTAATTGAGGCGGTGAGAGCTAGTGGCCAGCCCCCAGGAACCAGGAGACCAGGAGAAGGAGATTAACGTCGAATTCAGCTTCACAACATCGTAGAAATGAGGAACGTATGGTAATCAGACCATTATAAGTACATCAGGTAAACGCACCAGATTAGCAATATTTTTAAGATTAGGTGGTTAAAAATGAGTAAAAGAATTTTATCAGTAGTAATTTTAGTATCCGCGCTGGCACTTTTAGTATTGGCCGGGTGTGCCTCTGACGACACAAGTGGGGGAGAACTACCATCTGCGCTAAGAATCAACGTAGGTAGTCAACAGGAAGGCATGTGGGTGAACGGGCACGGTGAGGTAAATGCCGCTCCGGATATCGTAACCTTACAGCTAGGAATATCATCCCAGAAGGCAAGCGTAGCTGAGGCGCAGACCGAGGCAGCGACAGCTATGGACAAGGTAATGACGGCCTTGAAGAATAGCGGGGTGGCTGATAAAGACATTCAGACACAGCAATTCAGCATCCAGCAGATAACGCAGTGGGACCAGGACAAACAGGAGCAGGTTGTTATTGGTTATCGTGTAGACAATATGGTGGTGGCTAAGATAAGACAAATAGATAAGACCGGTTCCATTATTGACACAGTGGCTGTAGCTGGCGGGGATTATACCCGAATAGATAACATTAGCTTTTCCATTGACGACCCTTCACCATACCGAAACCAGGCCAGAGATGAAGCTATGGCCGATGCTAAAGCCAAAGCAGAGCAACTGGCTAACCTGGGTGGAGTCAAGCTGGGCAAGCCCACATATATCTCGGAGAGCATTTCCTACCCGGTATATCCATCCTATGTTACGCCAGCCGCACCAATGCCATCTCCGGCGCCGGTGACCCCGATCAGCCCCGGAGAGATGAAAATTAGCCTTGATATCCAGGTGGTTTATGCCATATTGGAATGACGAAAGGGTTTTAATAGAT
>CAZPQB010000293.1:0-2275 GCA_964588605.1 uncultured Dehalococcoidaceae bacterium
GCCCTTGCGGTGCTGGCGCTGGTGCTACCGTTGCAGTTACCATCGCTTATCCCCCCTTAACGTTATTAGGGCAAGCGCTCAGGTCAAGGCTTCGTGATATTCGGTTGTTAACGTGCTTTGCGTTTACAGCTTTATCATCCAACAAAAAGCGCTTAAGTTATATCTGGAAAAGCAATTGCATTTTCCTCCCCCTGGGAGAGAGATACGGAAAGCGTTTAAGTCAATGCTTGACGCACTGTAGCGTGAAAATAGGGGCATAGGTCAGTGAGAATAGGGAAAATTATAGCCAGGGCAGAAGGAGATGCCCTAATACCTGGCGTAGAGCTTGAGATGCTTCTTCCCTCTGGAATAGGCGGAGTCAAAGTGGGGATAAAGGGCACGAACCGGGTTGGACACCTGCTCCGGAGGCGCCTTCCTGCCCGAATCAGTGAGTCGGTAGTATACTCTTGAAGGTGCGGGGGGATAGTCGTCCTGAATAGCGGACGGCTCAGTGTGGCCGGTTTCCTCAACCCAGCCAAGCCTTTTGAGATGACCGAAGTACCTTGTAAAGCTGGCATATCTCATCTTGGTGAGCTTATAAGGAATCCGGCTCAAGTAGTATTCCATGAGTTCCCGGTATTCTTCTTCGGTGAAGGCCGGCTTACCGCGTCTTATCCGCTTTTCCTCCGTCCTCTCAACGGCGTCTTTCGCGTGAGCGCGGTGCAGGGCCAGCTTATACTCACTGTGAATGTCGGTCATGGGAGCGCCTTCAGCCGGGTCTATTCTCTCGCTGTCCTCAGGGCCGTTCCCCTTAAGGAACTCGATAATAAACCAGGCGGCGCCGAAGGGACGCACGAAACCTCCCAGCTGTGGTCTTATTTCCATTATCATTTCATAGTCCCTCTACATACGTTCCTGTGGAGGAGAGGTATTCAAACTCAGGATATTCCAGACGGGGCGGCGGCTTCTCCGGCTGTTTTGGCTTACCCAGCAAGGCTCCGGTAAATACTTTGAGCATGCCGCCGGTAAAGAGCCCGATGATGGCCACCGTCACCGCAAACTGCATGAAACCGGTGATTTCAGTCAGTTCGCCGATTAGCGGCGTTTCATCCTCGGCGGTATAATCAAGCGCCATGTCCACAGCATCCCCGGTCTCTACACCCTGCGCCTCACCGGCGTTTACCTCAAGGAAGTATCTTACCGGCGTCTCCTGAGTGACAAGGTAACCGGGCGGGACGTCCAGGACGATATCCTCTACCTGAAGCGCTTCGCTGATAAAGATGATGTCAATGTTAAAGAGCATCGGCTCCGTGGTGACCTGGACGGTCCGGGGACTCCCCAGGTCAAAGAGCATGCCGGTAGCGGCGGGTATTGCATCCAGACCGCCCAGCCCGGCCGCCAGTTCCCCCGGGGTAGAGGCGACTTCAACAGCCCACTGTTTCTCACCTATCGTTACTGTTCCAACTCCCGGTGCGCTTGTCATCGTTTCTCTCCTTCATTTCCATTCCAGAGCCGGTCAAACCATTGTCTCTGCTCCTCCCCGGAGACCTTGCGGTACCTCATAGTGGTGGTAATGCTCTGATGGCCCAGGTGCTCCTGCAGCATTCTTATGCCGTCTCCCGAATCATCCAGTTTTACAGCGTGTACCGCAAAGGCATCACGCAGGCGGTGCGGACTCACGCTATGCACCTTACCCGACTCAGAATTTTTGAGCCTGGGGAGCCCGGCTCTTTCGGCACATTCCCTCACTATCTGCCAGGCCCGGTGGCGGTTAATGCCAAATAGAAGAAGCCGGCCTCCTTTGGGGCGAGGGCCCTTACGGTCTATGTATTCCTTCAATATCACCAGGGTTTCGGCATCAACGGGCAGGGTACGGAAGCGCCGCTGTTCCCGGATTTGAGAAAGAGCCTGATCGATATCGAGGCCGCACCCCGGGCAAAACTTGTGCGCCCTGGCCAGCCGGCCGCCGCAGTGCGGGCAGGAGAGTTTCACCCTTTCCTTAAGGTGCTTTATGGTGACCGTGCTCTCGCTGAAATTGATATCATCAACCGTTATCCCCAGGGCCTCGGAGACACGGCAGCCCAGGTGAAAAAGCAGCCGTACCAGAAGCTTATCCCGGAGATACTCGGCTGCTTCTTCCATCTTCTCGATATCTTCAGCTTCCAGGTATGTCTTAATCATTAGGATTCCCTTACTCTTCATCCTACGTAGACACAGCAGTCACCCGACTGCCCGCCGCCATCATCCGAGGCGAAAAAGCACCAGCGGTAGCCATAGGCCCCGACATGCAGCGTCG
>CAZPQB010000294.1:0-2271 GCA_964588605.1 uncultured Dehalococcoidaceae bacterium
AATGGTTCTTTTTCTTTCAGGTCCTCAGGAATTTTGATATTAAAAACGTCAATTAAGCCAAAATCCTCGGAAATTACTAGCATATTCCACCATGCACCTGGCATCGTCTTCGGCATAGGGTTAGTAACCGCCACATGAAGTTCCCCGACAACCTTCAGTGAATTTAAGGCTACATTCGTTTTAAGACTTTCTGAATTCACTAGCTCACATAAAAATACAACTCGATATGGCATCCTTCTAGACAGAGTTAAACTAAGATCGGGATTATCAGGTGAGTAGGGTGTGATCTTGCTGCTATATTCGTCAAGAAGTTGTTGGGTTGTACAGTCTAATTTGTTACCGCTGATACCGCGTGAACGAAAGTAGATAAATGGCTTATATGCATGGGAATCGTAATCAATGGCTCCTTGGCTTAGCATGTAGACTCTTGGAATCCGGGTAGTTAACCACATCTGATTTGTTAACTCTATACAGTATATTAGAAACATCCCGTCTTGACAGTAATTAATGAAACTTGTGATTTTGGCAGATGTGAGAGGTTTTCCCAGAAGCTTTCTGATATATTTTTCGAGATGAAACCGTATATTTGGATTATCAGCTATCAACGTAGCCATAATACCAGTCAATAAACCGATTAATATACCAAGCCAGCTTATCATAGGATATCAACTCTGGATAACCATTCAAAATGCTAAAAATCGCGACTAGGTTCGAGTACCAGCCTTATTGCTCTTCAAAAGCCATTTGCTCAGATGGAGTAACAGCGTTACCCCGCGGTATCTCCGGTGCCTTCCGCTGGTCTTCTGTTGGCGTCGGTAAGTCTTCCGCAGATAGCACGTCGCCCTGAATCATGGCTTCAAAGAAGGTTGCCAGGCCTGATGACATGTTTACCGTGTGTTCCAACACCCAGAGCAGTTCCAGTAATTCCTCCGTGAACTCCGCAGGCCATTCACGAGGGCGTACCTCATCCAATGGTGAGGACTTTCTACCCGCCGGTTCCCTCATCCGGTATCCGAGCCAGGAGCGTACCGGGCGTAAACCGGATACTTCAAACTCCCACACGGCTCTCGAAACCGGTGCGAACGTGCCCTCTCCCACATGGAGTGTTTCGGTAGCCTCATCCCAGTGAGGATCATTCGGATAGCCTTCGGCAGTCACGGGCACCGGACGCACTGCCCTCGCACGGCCTGCTGGTACGGTATCAGGCCTCTCACCACCGGGCACGAAACGAACTCCGTAGGAATGCAGCCAGATGAGCCGCCGGCCCAGTTCCACACCCTGGCGAAACAGGTCTGCATCTGTAGTGATAGGTATACGTGGCGAAGACGTAGCCAAATCTTCGGCGAAGCGGCGCGTGTACTCCGCCCCGGCCAGGATTGCGTAGCAGTAGGCAAAGAAGTCTTCCGGCGATACTGGATCTCCATATACCTGCGCCAGGTGGTCCAATAAGCCGGCGGTGATGTTTGCCTCTGTCCCTGCTGCATCGCGCCAGAGAGGAATAACATCTTTGCCTCCGAACGACCCGCGGAAGTGGTGGAGGTCGGGGACAAGTGCGGCAATAGTCGCTGCCGGTCCGTTACCGAGCACTCCGGTTAGTAAACTGATAAGGTATAGCTGTCTTTCAGAGTGTGCGGCCCAGAGTGGTGGACGTGGTAAGTCTATTATGCGAGGGTCGCTGAATATATACTTCCGGTCAAATGACCGATGCGCATAATGGATGATTGGTGGCAGCGGGCTATGCTCTGTAATTTCTATTATTCGCTCTCTAGAAGCCGCCGGTGGCATAGTAGCTATGACATCCGTGGTTGTCTTACGTCCAAAACGCCGGTCAGGAAATAACCGGTGGCGTTGGTCAGGTGGACTAGCCGCAAGCAGCTGCCACCGTTTTCTTGCGTTATCCGCAGTCGTCGCAATAGGCCATGTTCGCCCAACTTTCACTCCTGGTGTTTGCCACGGGAAAAGGTCGATTAGTAATGGCCAAGAAGAAAAGTCGCTATGTCCGGCGGGAATAAGAGGAGCTGTCCAGTCAGTCGAGCACTCCTGCCAGTCAAGGTCGTTGAAAGACCTTACCGAATCAAGTTTTGCGAGTTTCTCTTCCCGGCTGCCGGTGATCTTTGTATAATGCACAATCGCGGGTGTATCTGGATTAGGACCGCCATAACGCACACCTATGGCGATGGCTACCGGGGTCTGGATGGCAAAGACATTTTCCGTTCTCCGTGCCCCCAGGCTCCCACCCTCCAGGTCGATAATCCAGAGCTCGTCGAAGAC
>CAZPQB010000295.1:0-2267 GCA_964588605.1 uncultured Dehalococcoidaceae bacterium
ATTGTGGCGGCGATGTGGGGCACTATACAGGCTTACCACGTACCTAACTGGAATAAAGATGTAGAATACGAGCACCTCAATATGGTCCATGATGACATGATGACCTTCAAATCCGACGTGGAGGACGTAGCTTTATCTGGAGAACCAAAGTCCGGCAATATCCATATGGGCGTACGCTATCCCAACCGGATGTTCCTGGCGAATCCCGGCACCGGGGTGGCCGGCTCGCTGACCTCGGAAAATGTATCGGTCAGCATTGTATATACTATCGATGCTCCGGGGGACCCGGTGCTCACCCAGAGCTATAACTCCAATCGAATAGTCTATGAGGTGCAGGGAACTATTGACCGCCCCAGGCTGGTATATGAACACGGGGTGATAATCAGAGACTACGGGAATGAATACGCCACTACAGACGAGCAGTCATTAATCGTAGGTGATAATATTTATATGCCGGTTTTGCTCGGGAACTTGACTGCGTCTTCATCCATGGAAACGGATTCGATAGCCATAAAACCGCTCTCCCAATCTCCTGGTTCCTCTAAGATTAAATCAGCAGTAATCACCATAGATACGCTTTATCCGGAGGTCTGGACACAGCTTCTGGCCGGAACGAGCACAGCGGCAACAACGGTACAAGTAGTGAATAGCCAGATTGTTATTAACAGCACGGCAACTAGGCAGATATACTTTCCCGGGGGAGAGGTGATAACGGATGCGTTGTACGCCGGTATGATCAGGTTCAGTACCGAATACACAACTAGTTCCTTCAGTACAACAATAGACATTGGCGAGGACTACCCCTGTATCCTGGATATTGCCATTGATGTTGCAGGCTCAGGCCCCGCCAGGCGGACCCATTCCACGATAACCGCGACGGTGCGAAATGCGACTGCCCCCTTTGACATCAACGCTGATCTCACGGCGCTCACCAACGACCCGGCGACTTATGCTGTTCTTCCGGACTATTCATCGCCGGACAGCATCACTGCTACCAGCTGGGCGTTACCCAACGAAAACACCGTCAGGTGGACCAATTTTACACACCCTGAAGCAGCTCAAAATGAAGGATATATCATATCGTTCCGGGTTACTAACACCGTAAATAACATGCAGTACGTCGTGTCACGAGTATTCATCCGGCATGGCACCGTAAGCTGGCAATAGGAGTGCGAGAAGGGTGGTATTCATTTAATACCCATAATTTTGAAATGGACATTTATCGCGTAGTATTATCACTGCTTATTTTGGCTTACGCTTGTTACTCTGACATCAGAAAGAGAAGCGTCTCCAATGTTGTGTGGCTGGTCATGGCAGGGGTGAGTATCGCCTTTGCCGGATATGGCGTTGTAGTGCAGGGCATGTCTTATCTCATTCCGCTAGTTTTTTCTGCTGTCATCACCGGGGCTGTGTCTTACGCCTTCTTTAAATTAGAACTATTCGGTGCCGCTGATGCCAAAGCTCTCATCTGTATCGCCCTTCTATTTCCCACGCAGCCCCAATTTATCATCTTTTTTCATGACTTCCCGTTATTCAACACATCTGCGTCCGTAGTCTTCCCCTTCGCCCTTACCGTGCTTCTGAATACCGCCGTTCTAGCTTTAGTAGTCCCAATCTACCTCCTTTTTCGCAATCTGCACAGTTTAGGGCTAAAGGAGTTCATGGGAAATGCTGCAATGTGCTTTGTCGCTTATAGGGTTAACATTGGGGGACTCAGAAACATCAGATTTGCCCGACTGACGTATGCATATAATGAGATTGACGGCAACCTGACAAGACGATATTCCTTGGGTGGAATCCCCTTGAACAGCGCTACGATAGGGCAGCTAAAGGCTTATCACAGAGAGGGAAAGGTCGCCGCTGAAGTCTGGGTAACCCCCGAGTTGCCCTTTATCCTGTTTATCGCCCTGGGTTTCCTGGCGTGTTGTTTGCTGGGGGTCTAGTCTTAACCTGACCGGCGTCAGAAAACCGAGCAGATATAGGAATTGCGAGGATGCTCTCTGTGGTCTGTCGGTGCCTTCTTCATACCCCTGGCTTTTCTCCGACTTGTCTCCTTTTCTCTCCTCCGATGCCTCTCTACTAGCTCCAGCTATCTCGTAATCACCGTTTAGGCTCAGAATCAGTCAATAGTACGGGACATACACAGTCAAATAGTCAAAACTTAGACCGTGTGACTAGAGACATATAATGGGCTGAGGGAGATTCTCGCAGCCCATTATCATTTCGTGAACTATCTTTAGAATCCAGACAGCGCCGGCTGCTTGGCT
>CAZPQB010000296.1:0-2266 GCA_964588605.1 uncultured Dehalococcoidaceae bacterium
AGTGTTTTTCAGCGCGGCAGCCGACCTATTTCAGGGAAGACACTTTGGCTCCATCCTGGGCACTATAACACTAGGCTTCTCTCTAGGAGGTGCCATCGGTCCCCCGCTTGCCGGATTTATCCATGATAAAACCAATAGCTACTTCTTTGCCTTCATCATAATTCTGGGTTCGTTACTTTCCGCCGCCCTGCTGATGTGGCTCGTTGCCCCCCGCAAGATAACACCAGTTCCAGGAAGAGCGGCGCACCATTAGCTAGATATGACATAGTTTTGGAACGGTTGAGCCTGCACCAAAGCAAAAAGATGGCTACAGCATTAACCAAACTAGTCGTCCTTATCAGAGGTGGTGGGGAGGTGATTCCTTCAGTGGCGGGGCAGGGTGGGTTGGTTGGTTGTGGATGGTAGAGCTGTAAATATTTCCATACGGCTCTCTGTACCTTTGCCCCAATGGGTACCGCGCTTTCCTTATTCCCCTTGCCGTAGACTCTCAACATACTTTTTATAACCCGTGCATTTTGTACTCCAATCTTTGTAGACCAATATCGTCACATCATCATCCACAGCATCGCAATAAATCGTTGTTGCTGTTACCTGCCAATCTAATGACCTCATCAGTCTTATCCTACACTAAGACTTATTCAGATGGTGACAAGACGGTAGCCCGAGCACCCAATTTTTATCAATACTCTGTCCTCGTTCAGTACCTTATGACACATCACTTTCTTTCTTTTATGATCTGGTTCTCCTACCTTAAATAAACTTCTAGTCAGAATCGCTACTCACCTCCCTTTATTTATACTATGCTGCTTAACTCTGATTTTCTGTTCAATTTTGGGCATTATCGATTATCTTATGAGAGCTTAGTTTTTTGCCTTGTTCATAAGTTTATAATTCCTGGAAGACATTGTCAAAGGGGGGCGATTCAAATCACCTAAAATCTAACCGAAAATATTATCATCTGGCCTGACCGAGTTCTTGTAAAATCAAATTTCAACAGCCCAGACCCGTTTCCAGCATCTACTGCCCTGGCCTTTCTCCAAGTCGTGATTGAATTACCTATCAGGCTGTCAATGTAGGTTTCTCTCAGCCAGCATGCTTCTAAAATAAACTTACACGGTATTCCAGATTTAATCTCGATAGCTGATTGAGTTTTCCAGATAATTTTCACGATAATGTAATAAACACTTGACAAATAGTAAAGTATGTAATACTATATGTCACAGATAAGATACTATAACTAACTTGAAAGGCTACAGGAGGGTAGAAACTATGGCACCGCTACAGAAAAGAGCACTATTAAGCCTTCTCATCGGGCTTGCTTTTGCTATTGCTCTCATCGTGGTTCTTCTACTTGAAGGTGATGTCACTGCTTTTAATCGCGATGAAACCCTCAGATGGATAACTTACGCAGCTTTGATTGGGGTACCTTTAACATACCTGATATTAATAGATTTAAGCCTTCGTAAACCAACCCAGCTTGACGAGCGGGATAGGCTTATCATATTAAAGTCCGGTAGAGTTCAGTGGTTGGCGGTTATTTTCTCGCTAGCAGCCTGGGTAATTGCACTGACGGAGATTTATCAGGAGCAGCGTCAGGTACCAGTCGTTTTTCTCACCCTGATAATGATATCCACCCTCATCATCAGTATACTGGCCCAATCCCTCGGTATCCTGTTGGGTTATTGGAGGATGAACCGCAATGGGTAGAATAAAGAATCGGATTAGAAGGCTGCGCTTCGACCATGATGAGATGACGCAGGAAGAGCTGGCTAACAGGGTAGGCTGTACCCGGCAGACCGTTATTGCCTTGGAGCAGAATAAGTATGTTCCCTCTATCGAGTTAGCCTTTAGGGTTGCCAAGGCATTTGGTGTGCCTTTGGAAGAAGTCTTTCAATACGAGGATAGCCAAGGAGGCTAAAAATGAACAGAATCATGTTTGTGGTAGGGATACTAATAGCGATAACATCAGCTTTGCTCTTCGTATTTGTTGGCACAAAAGAATTGGCGAGTTCACCAATCGTGTTAGGTATAATTGGAATATTGTTGATAGCTGCTTCCAAATTCCGGATAATGAAGACGTGATTCTATTTGAACAAATTGGATTGTCTTATAAGGCAAGGCGTCATTTTTTAACAACCAGTTTTTTCATTGCCTGTCCCAGACCATCGAGTGTAAGCTCAAACATGGGAAAGAGCTTTTCAATCGTCAGAACAGTGGGGTGATTCCAATAATATGGCTCCGTTGGATTTATCCAAACGCAGTGAGT
>CAZPQB010000297.1:0-2240 GCA_964588605.1 uncultured Dehalococcoidaceae bacterium
CCTGTGACACCCTGATTAAAAGTCAGGTGCTCTGCCAACTGAGCTAACGGCCCATATTCAGTTACGATACTTCCAAGTCCTAATTCTAACAAATCAGTCTAATATACGCAAGCACAAGCGATGTCTTCCTGATAACGAGAGACAAATCCTTCCTGTTATTACTCAAACTGGCCAAAGACTTTATTGCCGCCTATGCTTTAAGCTATAATAGCAGACACCAGCCAGTATTAATTATATATTGAGATATTGGGGGTTTAACAGACTTGTCTGACGAAGATTTTATGAAACAGGCTTTACGACTGGCTCGCCGGGGAATGGGGAAAACAAGCCCCAACCCAATGGTGGGGGCTGTTATCGTTAAGGACAACCGAGTAATCGGTAAGGGCTATCACCACCACTTCGGTGGAAAGCATGCCGAAGCAGAGGCTATTGAGAACGCCAAGGAGGACGTCAGCGGGGCTACGATGTACGTTACGCTGGAGCCCTGTTGCCACTATGGTAAGACACCCCCCTGTGTTGATGCTATCATCCAGAGTAACATCGGCGAGGTTATCATCGGTACGCTGGACCCTTTCCCTGATATGAAGGGTAAAAGTATAGAAATATTGAACGGTCACGGTATCAAGACCAGGGTAGGCGTGCTTGAAGAAGAGTGCCGCTCCCTGAATGAAGTTTATCTCAAATACATGACCAGCCGTGTGCCTTTCATCACGGTGAAGTTTGCCCAGACACTTGACGGGAGAATTGCTACGTCTGCGGGCAGTTCCCGGTGGATAAGCTCGCCGACATCACGGCGTCTGGTTCACAAACTGCGCACACAGCACGATGCCGTTATGATTGGCATCGGCACGGTTATCAAAGACAATCCACAGCTTACGGTGCGCCTGGTCAGGGGGAGAAACCCGACCCGGATAGTCCTGGATTCCAGATTAAGAATCCCTCTGGATGCCAGGGTTTTGATGAACCAGGAGGAAGCGCCGACGATTATAGCGACAACCCCCGGCGCCGACAGCGAGAAGCTATCCACTTTACGCAGGATGGGAATCGAGGTGCTGACAGTCCCGGAGGACGAACGGGGCTTTATCGACCTCCCCCACCTCCTCGAAGCTGTGGGGCAGAAGGGTATCTCCTCAATCCTCGTTGAGGGAGGCGCGGAGACCATCACCTCGCTGCTGCGCCAGAATCTGGCGGACAGGCTGGTCGTCATCGTAGCGCCGAAGCTCATGGGCAGAGGCATTGAGGCCGTGGGTGAGCTTGATATTAAAGACGTGGCCGGGACTTTAAAGCTGACCTTTGAAAAGGTCTACCGCAGCGGAGAGGATGTGGTGATAGAGGCGCGGGTGGGTTAGCATTAACTCCTCCCCTCCAACTTCTCCATCAACTCCTTTTCATGCTTTACAAACTTTTCCCTGCCTTGCGTGAACGCCTCCGGCACCCAGGTCATCACGTTCAGGCTCTGCGTCACCGCCGGTAGCCACTGGTACGGTATCACAATCAGCACCAGACCGGACGGGTACACCTCTTTACACCTCATCCCGTAGGTCATCCCCGTCACCACGTAGTTGACGTTGCCGGTCTGGTACGGATAAACATAGAGAGAGGCGCAGGCGAAGACGGTCGATACCACGCTCCGGTAAAGCTCGCCGGTGGTGTAAGCCATCGCCCGCATAACGATTTCCGCCTGCTCGGCCGTCCCGACGATTACCAGGAGGTCAGGCTCGAAGGTCAGCCTGTCTACCTGGGCGCAGGCCACGTAGTTGATGGTGCCCGGTACCACCTTCGGGAAGTTCTGGTACACACTGTAAATCAGGTTGCTGTTGGCGCGGTCGTCCTGGAAGATTCTGCCCCCGCCGCCTATCTGCCCCGCCGCAGCCGCGGCGCTGGTTTCCTCCATGCCCAGCGCGTTCTTCCCGGCGCACTCCTCATTTTCTTTAGAGAAATAAAACGGCTGGCTCCTCTGCTGGGCTTCCTTGACCATCTCGCACAGCGCCAGGGTCTTATCAAGCTGCTTGATTCCCTCCGGTCTGTTGAAACAGTACTTCATCCCGACGGCCGGCCTCTCGAGGTTTAGCTTTTTATAGATAGACATGTCAGTCTGCAACGGTATCATATCAACCTCCTGAAAGTTATATAGTCCGGCGGTATTCTAGCAGTATGGGGCTAAGTGTGCAAAGAGGGGGAGTATATTGTTGCCAACAACCACTGACCAGCGTTATAATGCCGATAAGAACTATGATATA
>CAZPQB010000298.1:0-2239 GCA_964588605.1 uncultured Dehalococcoidaceae bacterium
CAAAATTCGCACTACTAGCGACAATTAGCGATACGCTGGACAACTCACGAACAGAGGGTCGAGGGTTCACTGCCTGGTTGCTGGTCAGTTTCTGTCCACCAAGGTCTACATTGCTAACTTAAACGAGTTTGAAATATCAAACTATTAGCTTCTGTAGCAGGCCACGGGAAGGTTGCCGAAAAGACTCTCAATAAAACTATATAGTGGCGATTGTAAGTGGTTCTGGATCCCAAAAACAAGAGCGATGATGTAGACTCTCGGATGACTGTAGTTTATTTGAAGTTCACTGTAAGTAAACTGGGCCATTCTGGACTCGAACCAGAGACCCCAGTCTTATTTTGTATGTTATTCATTCATCAATCTCCAATTAGGTTTTACTCATCGTAATGTGGTTTTACCAACAAAATAATAACATAAATGCTAGTATTTGAAACAGGGAATTAGCTGATACGCAATGAAATATTGACGTGCGTTTAAGTAGTGAGTCTGTCGAAAAACCCCATTAAAATAGCCTCATCTGCCTGCTTTCTGAGGTATAATTAGGTAACCTCAGGTAGGAAGGACAGAGCCAATGAACGCTAGATACCGACCCTATAATCCCGGAGAGGGCTATTTTACCCTTATCGATCCCAAAGACATCAAGAATCACAATCCCCTCCTGAAAGCAATCGATTCCTTCGTTGAAGATCATATCTCTGTGGAGCAGTTTTCTCAGAATGCCAGGAATGAACTTGAGGGAGCCCCGGCGGTGCATCCCGGGATGATGCTTAAAGTCATCTTCTACTCATATGCCAAAGCGATTTACTCCTCGAGGGAGATAGAAGACCGGATGCGGTGGGACCCCAACTATATTTATCTCAGCGCCAATCAGAGGGTCGACCACAGCACTATCTGCAACTTCATCCTGAAATACGGGGATGAAATCAAGGTGGTCTTCTCTCGGCTGGTGTACGTGATGGCCAAGATGGGCTACATCACCATGGACTTCTTGGCCATAGATGGGACGAAGATAAAAGCTGATGCCGGCATGAAGTTTACCGGCAATGTCGGAGAGTTCCGACAGAAGCGGAACAGGATTGAAAAGAAGATAGAAAAGATAATGCATCACACCACGAACGAGCCGGAAGGCGGGGATCGACAGGAGAAAAAGCTGGATGCCTTGAAACAGGAGAAAACGAAGATAGAAGCCTTCTTAACCGAGGTAGATCAGGAAGAGACTCCTCCCAAGGGAAAGGTAAACCTGACTGATCGGGACTCCCGCATGGTCAAGGACAAAGACAGCAAATACATGGGCTACAATTGCCAGATGGCGGTGGATGAGGAAAATCATGCCATCGTCGGTGCCGGGGTGTTCAACGAGGCCTCCGACCGGGGGCTGCTGCAGCCGATGATAGAAGAGGTGAGAGACCGAACCGGGGAAGACCTGAGCCGGACGGATATCGGCGTTGACGCCGGCTATTTCAGTTCGGACAATATTCGTTATTGTCATGAGCACGGCCTGGATGTTTACCTCCCTGAAGGCTCCGGCGAAGGCGGAGTCAGGCAGTGGCAGGGAGACCTGCTCCGGGGGCGGGACTGCCGTATGGAGATGGACGGGGATATCAAACGCCTGACTTGTCCCGGAGGCCAGGTAATGGAGACCCTGGCAGCCAAAGAAGACCGTGGCAGCTACTTTTATCGTTTCCGTCCTGACGCCAGAGCGTGCCGAGACTGCGCATCGAGAGCCGGGTGCTACCGGAATAAAAGCACGTACCGGGATTTCCGGGTAAAGAAAGAATATTTCGAGACCTTGTCTTTGAGGGCCCGAATGACCGAAAAGCTATCGAGTGAACATGGGAAAAAGAGGATGAGGGGTAGGTCCTGCCTGATCGAGCACGTGTTCGGGGAGATCAAGGAGATCTTTCGATTCAGGAGATTCCGGTACCGGAGCCTGGAGAAAGTGAGGCTGATATGGCAACTTGTCTGTATCGGCTATAACCTCAGGAAGATGGCCAGGCTGGCTTATGTATAGCCGGTAAGAGGAACATAGGGAGAACGAGAAGATATTTGGTTCCTGGTCTCGAATAAAAGCTCTAATCTATTGAAAAAGTGCCGCCGCGCTGGATAAGCAACCAACAAGCGGGTTTTTCGACAGGCTCATTAATTAAACGCCTACAACAACCACGGAAGCTAATTAGTGTATTTGTTGTTTTAAGCGTGCGAACTAACCCTGTTTTCATGGAGATAAGTGAGCGTCGGT
>CAZPQB010000299.1:0-2194 GCA_964588605.1 uncultured Dehalococcoidaceae bacterium
TTGTACCTGTATTTAACTCCAATGATTATGTCTAGCTCGCCTTCCTGTTGAAAACACCAGCCGGATTTAGGATGAAACTTGACACTATATGAGAAAGTGGTATAAAAGCGAAAGTGGCACATAATAACATAGCAAATATATAATAGTTAAAAAAACAGGGGCTGTAATTATGAAAATGTTGGTAAAAAAATCCCTGTTTTTACTGGGCGCGGCTAAAAAGTGCGCCTAATCTATTCCGACCCCATAGAGTGATATTTAGTCCTGACAGTATTACTATCCGACAAATATCTCTATCTTGGCTGTGGTGTCAAGCTGGTTCAGGTCATTGGTAAAGGATGTCCAATCGAAGTCGGTCTTTTTCCGGTACTGGTAGTGTAGACTGACCCGGTCTTCAATCACAGACATCGTCTGTAACCTTAAACCGCCGAGACGCGCCTTGAGAAAAGCTGTCAGCTTCCCTTCCAGGTCCGGAGAGGAAGGCTGGTCAACCGATATCATCAGGTTTGCTCGCCCGAACACGTTAAAGCGGTTGCGGGTCAGCCAGTGTGTATCACATGAAATCGCATTTGAATCGTGATTAATTGTTAAAAACACTGATAAAAAATAACAGAAAAATTATTATTGTAGCATATCGCAAATACGTTGTCTTTTTCAAGTCAGCTACTGATTAAACCTGGCTAGTGTATAAAAAAATCAGCGAAATCGGTAAATTGACAAATATCCAGACATTATCTAGTATATTAGACTGTAAATGGCTGTCAGAGGACAGTCCCCACGAGAAAAATCACATCGCCATCTTTCCACGCTTTGTCGTATGTTAAGTTAGAAACGGCTCGGACCGCTAGGCAAGGAGGGCTGTTCCTCTGTTATCGTTGACGTTCGTGACATAGTAATTGTATAAAGGGGTACTGATATGGCAGAAAACAGGAAACACGGTGAATTTATCACAGAATTGGGAGCCATCAGGTCTGTTTACGAACAGGTAACGGCGTCCCAGGTAGCTATCGGTGGTAGCCGGGATTTAGGCGGGGCCAGTTTTTCCATGGGCTGGTCCTGTCTCACCGAGCCGTTCCTCATGGTGGCGGAAGCTCATAAACATGATTTCGACCAGATTATTTTCTTCCTCGGCGGCGACCCCGGCAATGTGACCGACTTTGGGGCTGTGGTGGAGATGCACCTGGGAGAAGACCAGGAGAAACACATTATCAATTATACATCGTGCGTTTACATACCTGCAGGGCTGATGCATTGTCCTCTCAATGTGAAAAGCGTTACCAGGCCTGTTATGTTTATAGATATCACGCTTTCTCCGGGGTTTTCCATTAGGCCGGTTCCGCCGGCGTCTCAGCGAAAAGAATGATATACCGGCGTAATGGGCTCGGTGGGGATTACCTTCGGTGGTTGCTTTCATGGGGTAGAATGAGGTTATGCGAGATGTGTCCATGTATATCCATATATAAGGTAACGATATCTGAAGGAGTCTATAAAAAATGGCCGAGAAAAAATACGACAGGTACTTCCTGACGGAGTTTCAAGAGCCGTCAAATCTCCCGGCGGTCGCCGGTCCGCAGGCATATTTTAGAGGTGCTAGGCAGATTCCCGGGGCTAACCTCAATATGGGCTGGCAGCTCTTTGTGGAACCTATATATCTTGAAAAAGAACCCCATACTCACAATGTCGATGAGTACCTTGTCTTTCTGGGAGGGAAACTGCCGAATGTCTTCGACTTCAAAGCGGAAATCGATTTCTGGATAGGCGAGGAGCCGGAAAAACACGTCATTGATAAAGCCACCATCATCTTTATCCCCAAGGGGTTGGTGCATTGTCCGCTTAACTTCAAGAGAATCGATGAACCTGTTCTCTTCCATGCCATTCTGCTGGCGCCCAGGTTTACCAAGACCATGGCAGGCAGGGAATACTCCTATGACGGCCCCGCGGTGGATGGGCCTGTTAAGCTCTAATATGCTATATAGCGGCTGGCATTAATCAGGACTCGCTGGAAAATAAGGCTTATCAAGCGAGAGTTCAGTCCTTAATCACCCGGGTATTAATTGCGCTTGCAGACGCTTATCATAATTAACTGGTGTTATCACCCAAAAGCAACACCCCTGAGCCGTACGGCAAATCCGGGGCTCAGAGGTGCTGTTATTTACCCGTATTTTGTTCGGGCCTTCTCCCGGTTACGCTCTAACGT
>CAZPQB010000300.1:0-2192 GCA_964588605.1 uncultured Dehalococcoidaceae bacterium
AAAAGCCTGTATTTTTGCCAGATGTTCAAGGAAGCGCAGACCAGCAAACCGTTCTATGTCCAGAGAGAAGATTTTCACTGTACCGAACCGTTAACGCTGGGTATGGAAGACCCCAGCCCGATTCTCTTAAGCGGGCTGGTCGGGGAAATTGATGACCTTTATGATGAACTACGAGCCAACCAAAAAATCTACCAGCTGGTCCCCCGTATGTTGAGAGGCTCGGTCAAAACCGTGACATTCGCCTCGATTGACCAGATGGGATTTGATCCGGATGTACTGGTCATTACCGCGGATAACGTGGACCAGGCGCGTATCATTATGCGGGCGCTCGTGTACTCCACCGGCGAAACTTGGGGTTCCAAGGGTACCCCGGTATTAGCCTGCTCGTGGCTGTATATCTATCCGTACCTGAGCGGCGAGGTCAACTACACCATCACCGGCATGAGTATGGGTATGCAAACATTACAGGTGCTGCCGCAGGGACTGCCGCTTATCTCGATCCCATGGGTGAAGCTGCCCATGATCATGGAAAACCTGAAGAAGATGAACTGGCATCCGCTATCAGAACGGATCACCGGAGAAGAACACAAAAAGCGTTTTGAAGGCATACTAGCGGATATCACGGAAAAAATTAACAAATAACATTGATACGCAGGGTCGAAAAGAAATGATATCCCGGTTAAACTAAGAAACCTGCGTTGATGATATGGTTTCTTGCTGACAGCCGTGATAAAACCCGCTGTAATGCTCGTTTGGAATTATAAATATCTGCTTGCAATGGAGGTATACATATGTATGGATGGCGTGCCAGGCTCGGAATAATAACCCCTTCTTCAAATATCGTGACCGAACCGGAATATACCCTTATGACTCCCGATGGAGTTTCCTGTCATTATCAAAAATTCGAATTTACTGGCGGCGGCGTTGCGGCTCTCAAAAACCTGAAAAAGCTTGTCCCTGAAGCAACCGCGTTGATCGCTCATGCCCGTCCCGCGTCGGTCGCCATGTGCTGCACCGGGGGCAGCTTTGCTGGCGGGTACGGCTATGACAAACTCCTGATACATAAAATGGAATCAAAGAGTGGAGGCGCTCCGGCCACCACGAGTTCCACTGCCATGATTGAGGCATTCAAGACATTGGGGGTGAAAAAAGTCTCGCTCGCCGTGCCTTACCTGGAAGAAGTAGCCATGGCGGAAAAGAAGTTCGTCGAGGAACACGGGATAGAAGTCGTTAACATCAAGTGGCTCGGCTTGCAGGACTCGATTGAGATAGCCGGAGTGCCGCCGGAAGTTGTCTATAACTTGGCCTGCCAGGTTAACGAACCGGAAACTGAAGCTGTTTTTCTCAGCTGCATCGCGCTGCATACTGTAGAGATCATCGAAACGCTGGAGATTGATTTGCAGAAGCCCGTTGTCTCCAGCAACCAGGCGACGATGTGGCACCTTTTAAGACTGGCCCATGTGAACGAAAAAATAGAGGGCTTTGGTCGGCTCCTGTCGATGTATTGAAAGCCGTTGTGGATGGCCGTAGCCGGTTATGAAATTCAGAAAAAGGTTCTATAAGAACCCGAAAGACTTGTTTCTGGACCTGTACCTTGAGCAAGTTATTTGTCTCCCTTTACTATAAAATCACGTCTCCTTACATATAACTGCGAGTGCGCCAGCCTTTTCAGGGATTTGCAATATTTCCTGAAGCCCATGTGTAGTGTATGTAGTCAGCGAAAGAGGGACAGTTCAGGCCATTAGGTTAACGGACACTCAGAGGCCATTACCCTACTCCCTGACGGCTCTATTGTAATCCATTCTTACTTGTAATGTCTTGTTTTTCGCCTCCTTTCTTCTCCGTATTATCTCAATATGTTCGCCGGTATAGACGTCATAGGGTGTTACATCCCCGAGACCTTCGTGATAGCGTTGGCAGTTGTAGTAAGCAACGAAGGCCGCAATCGCTCCCTCAAGATCACCCGGCATCTCATACGGTAAGAGGCTTAACTCACCTTTGATAGATCGGTGATATCTTTCTATCTTACCGTTGGTTTGAGGATGGTAAGGTGAAGCTATAATGTGTCTTACACCTACCAGCCTCAGGTATTCGCCAAACTGCCGGGAGAGATATCCGGCTCCGTTGTCCGAAAGAAGTGCCGTCCGGTCCTCCACAGGCACGTCCGTCATACCGGTAAAATCCACCGCCTT
>CAZPQB010000301.1:0-2187 GCA_964588605.1 uncultured Dehalococcoidaceae bacterium
GCAATTTCCAAAGAGATATACGGAGTTTTTAAATGAATCATTGAGCTAAAAGGCTAGGCAGGAAAAGCAATTTTGTGTTCGTTTTCACTGCCTTAGGAGCTGGCAAAGGAAAAACTTGCAATACTGATGTTCCGAAATTTCAAGGGTGACTATACGGAGGCTTATTATGGAGATCAAAACCATCGCCGTTGTTGGTTCAGGGATTATGGGCAACGGCATTGCCCAAGTAGCTGCTATGGCAAGCTATCAAGTCAGTATTCAGGATATTGCCCAGAGCGCTTTAGACAAGGCTCTTGAAACCATTCATCTAAGTTTAGGCCGATTCGTGAATAAGGGGAAGCTAAATGACCAGGAGGCGAAGAATGTCTTAAACCGCATTCAGCCAACCCAGGATTTGCGTTCAGCAGTGTCTGAAGCAGATTATGTGATTGAGGCTGTCACAGAGGACTTGGATCTCAAACTTCAGGTATTTGAACAGATTGATAGGCTGGCTCCACAGCATGCAGTTATCGCGAGTAATACCTCTCAATATAGCATCACAGAATTAGCTTCAGCGACTAACCGGCCGACGCAGGTTATAGGCACCCACTTTTTCAACCCTCCGGTAATCATGCGTTTGATTGAAGTAGTCCGAGGTTTGGAGACATCAGAAGAGACCATACAAACTACCCTTGAAATGGCACGCCGTATGGTAAAGGAAGTAGTTGTGTGCAAAGACTCCCAGGGATTTATTACTAGCCGGCTTATCAACCTGTGGCTCACTGAAGCCGAGCGCATTTATGAAGAGGGAATTGCTACAAAAGAAGATATCGACAAGGCCTGCCGACTGGGCTTCAACCATCCGATGGGTCCATTCGAGCTGGACGATTTTTCAGGTTTGGACACGAGGTTCAACATTGGTTTAGCTCTAGAGAAAGCTCTCGGTGACCGCTTTAAGCCCACCCAGATACTACACAACCTTGTCCGCGCGAGGCGACTAGGTCAAAAAATGGGGCGCGGCTTCTACGATTACCAAGACAAATAAATTGACTATGCACTTCGAACTCAGCGATGAACAGAGGCTGATCCAGGAAACGGCTCGCAAATTCTCTGAGAAGGAACTAGCTCCCCATGCTGGGGAGATCGATGGGAAAGAAGCGTTCCCGCGGCAGGCATGGGAGAGGCTTTCGGAGTTGGGTTTTGCTGGTATAACGATTCCAGAAGAGTTTGGCGGTCTGGGCATGGACTACATTACTGTAACAGCGGCGATGGAGGAAATCGCCAAAAGCTGCCTTGCTACCGCCGGGACCTATTGTGTTCACCTCACCACCCAGTATTTGATTTCCTCTTTCGGTTCCTCCGCACAAAAAAAGCGATTTCTGCCTGTTATGGCTAAAGCTGAGGCTATTGGCGCTTTATGCGTTACTGAACCCAATGCTGGTTCGGATATTGCCTCGATGATTTCAACGGCGACAAGGGACGGAGACGATTATCTACTCAATGGGAACAAGCTCTTCACTACAACGGGTGGCGAAGCGGATCTCTACATTTTTTATGCCAAAACAGACAAGAGGGAGCGTCACAAGGGAATTTCGGCTTTCATTGTCGAGAAAGATTTCCCGGGATTGTCCTACGGGAAAAAAGAGAAGAAGATGGGGTATAGTGGCTCTCCCACCCGTGAGATTATCCTTGATAACTGCCAGGTACCTGCTGGAAATCTACTTGGAAGTGAAGGTGGCGGCTTCTTTATGATTATGGCCGGATTGGATCGGGGCCGAATCACCGTCGGTGCCATGGCTGTTGGTGCTGCTCAGGCTGCTTTCGATGTAGCACTACGTTATGCCCAGGAAAGAGAGCAGTTCGGTAAGCCTATTGTGCAATTCCAAGGTATACAATGGAAGTTAGCCGATATGGCCATGAACATTGAGGCTGCACGACTTTTAGTCTATTACGCTGCCTATTTGGCATCCAAGAAAGAGCGTTTCACTAAGGCCGCTTCTATGGCCAAATGCTTTGCTAGTGATGTTTCAATGCACGTAACAACCGAAGCTGTCCAGATCCTCGGTGGTTATGGGTATACAAAAGACTACCCGGTTGAACGCCATATGCGTGACGCGAAAGTTCTCCAAATTGTTGAGGGGACCAATGAGATACAGCGCAACGTAGTTGCGCGAGAATTGTTGAATATGAGATGACTTTTCAACCGGT
>CAZPQB010000302.1:0-2179 GCA_964588605.1 uncultured Dehalococcoidaceae bacterium
TTGGTTACCTTGAAGGCGTGTTCCCGCTGTACTGCCTTGATCAACTTCTGGAAGTGGGGGTTTTGAAATTCGATGATTTTGCCGCAGCCCTGACAGACCAGGTGCTGGTGCTCCGGCGATTGCTTAATCTCATAGTAACAACGAACTTTGCCCAGCCTCATCTCATCAACCAGCCTCAGTTCCTTGAAGAGGTTAAGGCTGCGGTATACCGTGGCTGGACTTATAGACTCATCCCGTGCACTGGCGCGACGGTAAAGCTCTTTAGCGTCGATATGCCCTTCAGCATCTCGCAGCAGTTCCAGAAGCAACTGCCGCTGATTTGTCATTGAATGACCGTGAATTTTCTTGTCTTTTTTGAGAATGAAACTCATTATCAATTTCATTTTATACAACTTCGAACTCTTTTGTCAAGGAGGGGCTAATGTCTCCACTAGTGGTTCGCTGAAGCCACAAGCGTTCTTTCTGTCAAATACCGCAGCACATAAACATGCTAGGTGAACAAATATAACAAAAGCCTCCTTTGTGACCTAGGTAACAAGAAAGTATTGTTTAACGGGTAACACTATAGGCTAATGTGTAGTCGAGCTTCGTAAATGATAAAATAATCTATGGGTATCGTTATCATCAGTGAGCTGGTCTTCCAATGATTGTCAGAGAAATCCAGGCTAGAAGTATTTTGTCCAAATCAAAGGTCTTTGACTATGTGGTCAATCCGTACGTTGGCTGCCAGCACAGTTGCACCTATTGCTATGCTCGCTTTATGAAGAGGTTCACCGGACATAAAGAACCGTGGGGTGAATTCGTTGATGTTAAGATTAATGCTCCGGCTCTATTGCAACGCGAGATAGAAAAAATGCCGCCCGGCAGGGTGTGGGTAAGCGGAGTGTGTGACCCCTATCAACCACTGGAGAGAAAATACGAGCTGACCAAAAAGTGCCTTGAAATATTGATTCGATATGATTGGCCGGTCACAGTCCAGACGAAATCAGCGCTTATTTTACGCGATTTGGAGCTGTTTAAAAAAGCCAGCAGGATTGAAGTCGGGCTGACTGTTACCACCGCGGATGAAGGCGTGAGACAGCTATTTGAACCCGGTGCGCCATCAATTAAGGACAGAATCAAGGCGCTTGAGGTGCTGCATCTTGCCGGCATTAGGACCTTTGCCATGATTGCACCAATGCTTCCCGGTGCAGAGGAGCTTGCTGCCAAGCTTAAGGGGAAGGTGGATTACGTATTAATCGACAGGATGAACTACCATTATGGCGATTGGGTCTATAGGAAATATAAATTAGAGAGCACTATGAGCGATGGCTTTTTCGCCTCAAAAGGTATAGAGCTTGCTTCTGACTTTAGAAAACAGGGGATTGAGTGCCGGGTGGTGTTTTGATGGCACCTAGCTGACGACTTCAGTTTCTTGGCCCCAATGCTTAATGAGACACCGCGGGCATACAGACGGGTAACAAAACGCTATTTTGTTCAGTGAGATAACGAAATATTATTTTATTACCCAAGGTGACTATTAACATTTCTGAAAGTTAAGGACCGCACTGGCTGCTTTGAATCCCGGTGGACCATAGCGATTTCTTAAGCAGAACAGACCGTACTCTCTCATAACGTCAATAAAATTCTCTGTTCCCATATGCATTGGAAAGACTGAGAGAATACCATCCCCTTTAAGCACTCTATGCAGCTCTTGGAGTAATCCCCGCCGGTTGTCTATTTCGTGCATCACGTCATACACCAGTATTATGTCTACGCTCTCATCTGGTAAGTCTATGCTCAGCTTTGAACTGTCTGAGAGGACAGTCACAATATTGCTTAATGCCGCCTCCTTTGCTTTCTCTCTGACACGTTCCAAGCGACTGGAGCGCGCCTCGAAAGCATACACTTCACCTTCTTTACCAACTATCCTGGCACTTGGGATTGTAAAAGTACCTGCGCCACAACCGTAGTCCAGTACAGTCTGTGCCTCGCTGACACCAACGTGTACCAGCACTTCAGAAGCATGTTCTGTTAGCCATTCCCTGAATTCCATTTCGCCAGGCAGTGTCTCTGGCATCCTTCTGACCACAATATTCCTTCCCCGAAGCATGGTTCCATTGAGCTGTCTGATAACCTCCTCCCCTTTTTCTTCATTCGGTATCTTCACTATAGCGAAACCCTTTGATTTGCCTGACTC
>CAZPQB010000303.1:0-2161 GCA_964588605.1 uncultured Dehalococcoidaceae bacterium
TTATCCAAATTCGCCGCCGAGGGGAACACGGTGGTGGCTTTGATGGATGAGGGCTGCGGCAAAGAGGAAGACCTGGGTGCCATGATGAGCGTGGCTGACGGCATCATCAGGATGGAGATAAAGGAGAAATCAAGGATTATCAATGTGGTAAAGCATCCCAAGGTAGCGCCTACCAAAATTGAAACCCCGATGACTTGGAGTCCGGCAATCACCCTCAAGATATTCGATCCCAGGGTAATGCGGCGCATCTGGGAGGCACAGTCGTTCACCGAACAAGCGGGAAAAGCCCTTAGAACCGAGGTTGGGGACTTTGTGAATATGTTCTGGGTGAACCTTGCCCTCTGGGGTAGCATGCTCTGGGATCCGAAAAGGGTCCCTGCGATGGCATACGAATTTCAAGATGAAATACATGTCAGGTCAATGGATACGATGTCACAGGCTCCGTGGCGTATGCGACTTATGATGAAGTTATTCATGCCTAAGAGCTTCGGCAGGGTCAAAGACATGAAAAAATTTGCTTCGTACATAATGAAGAGTATGGAGCAAATGGGGTTAGGGGTATGGGAATATGCAAAAGAGGCATCCAGGAAGGATGAACACTATTTCAGGGCACACGAAAACATAATGTGCTGGGCATTTAGTAATGTTGGGGCAAGGTTGGGCTTTCATAGTCTAGGTGGGGTTGCCGGGATGCTAAAGGGATTCGAAAAGAAAGAGCGGGAGTGGAATGTAGTGGAGACAAAGTGCGTTGGGATGGGAGACCCCTATTGCGAGTTTAAAGTGGTGCCGGTGGAGACCGATGAACTGAAACATTTTCTCGAATCCATAGATAGCTCAGTTGTAGAGAAGATTCACGAGCGCCTGATGGATCAGCTTACCAGATTTGTAGTTAAGGGTGAGCCCCTGCCTGCGAGACCTAGGCTGGGGAGTGGGGCCACATTCAGTGTGATGTTGTTGATCACCAGCTTACCCGCTCTAGTCAGCGAGAGATATCGAATGGCAGTAAGGATGGGGGGTGCTAGGGCAGGAAAGGAAGTCGGAGAGCTCCTTATGAAGGCTGGGGTAGGGCAGGATGAAGTAATCAAGCGAGTCATCGATTTCATGGAATACTGCAAGGTAGGAAAGATACACCTGGGTGAAACTGTCAGGATAAGAGAAAATTGTGAGGCCTTTGGATTAGAAACCGGGGAGCCGATTTGCTACTTCACTACCGGTTTCCTGAACGGACTTTTCTCGGCGGTCAAGAACCAGCATATCAGGGAAGTAAAGTGTATCGCCGCCGGAGACCCCTACTGTGAATGGGAAATCATATAGAAACTAGAATTAAGTGTGCTAGCCTCGATTTTGTCTCTCAAGTCGGCGTCCTTACGCGTTTTCTCGGTCTTGTCTTTGGGCTTGTGGTAGAAGCTGCTTGCCGCCAGTCTCATCACCTTGCACCCCCCCGGATGGCGACGCCGAGGCATCCCCGTACCCTGATGATTTGCCGTTTTTCGAAGAGCGGCTGAGGCTGTTCTGAAAGGCCTTTTTAAAAATCTCATTCTCCAGTGTCAGCTTGCCTACCAAACGCTCCAGCTTCTCTATCCGGTCTTTTAAAGCGCCTACCTCGGTGGGCTCATTGTTGAACCGGCCTCGGCTGTACATGTCCTTCCAATGGTAAAGCAGGCTGGAGCAGATATTGTATTTGAGGCAGAGCCGGGCGGCACCTTCGCCTCCCAGAAATTCCTCAACCACCTGACGCTTGAATTCTAAGCTGAACTTCCTCTAATTCCTCACGGCAGGGTCCTTTCTCCTCTAGTATTTTACCCTGCCCCTGCCAGACTTTCCTGATTCTCCTGACTTAAAGTGTCCAGCCTCAGGGGTTCACTCCATTGGCCCTAAGACGGGGGCAAGTCCAATTACCCCCTTTACGAGATTATAACTGGTATCGTTTTAGGGGGCGGGTCATAGAGTCGATACGCCCGTTTCACGATTATTCTTACGGGTGAGTATACCGCCTCTAACAAGCCGAATATTTAACCTGCGGCAGATATAGCTGAAACCCAGGTTGCGCAACACTTCCAACACACGGACTCAAGGATTCCGGTGTATCGGAAAAAGTTGTTGCCGCTCCTGGCGTGAAGGTAAGAATTCCGCAAACAAGCTCGGAACAGATACCGTAGCG
>CAZPQB010000304.1:0-2126 GCA_964588605.1 uncultured Dehalococcoidaceae bacterium
AGATTCAGCCCTTCCAGGTGGTCTCTACCGTTCAGCCATACGAGGGTGTCGGCGTTTCCCGGTCCGTTGGCAAAAGCGCCCTTCGGCACTTTCAGGTCCTTCATTGCTCCCATGTCCATACCGCCGACACTCAAAGGTTTAACCAGATGTTCGTATTTTCTTTTTACCATTATAATGACTCTCCTTTGTTAATTAAGGATCATGGTAGACCTGTCCCGATAATATGATAGACTTCGTAAATTAGCATTTTTGACCTGATAACTACTGCGTCAGACGTGATTATAATCCTTTTCTCATTACCCAATCAATATCCTGGCTTCTTTCAATGATGTGAAAATCTCACCGCTGGATAACGTATACCACATTTTACTATATTGTGTCCCATTTTCCCTGAAGATTTACAACTGATCTGCTCCCCTAAAACTGGGCCATCCATAATGTGAATTTTTCGGGATGGTAAGATAACGGAGAAAGGAGCAGATATTGATGAAGAAGAGCAAGTACTCGGCAGAACAGGTAACGTTTGCCCTGAGGCAACCAGAAGCTGAAACAACACGAAAAAAGGAATTAGGCTTATGGCCAATCCAACTTACCATATCCCCATCGTCGCTTTGGGCCTGAGGCTGATTCTCATGCTTGCCAGCCATCAGGCCCCGCGCTTGCAGGGGAGGTTAAAAAAGAAAGTTGAACCTGCGTCGGGTGCCGACTCTAACCAGATTCGTCCGCCGTGAGCTTCTACCAGCCTGCGGCATACCAGGAGCCCCAGACCGATACCTTTGGTTTGTTTGAAACCGACATGTTCCAGCCGCTCAAAAGATCCGAAGATTTTCTCATGGTCAGAGGTTGCTATACCCACACCTTGGTCACTAACCCCGATAATTACATTATCCTTATCCGGCTTGGCGAAGACCCTCACCTCGCTACCCTCCGGCGAATACTTACGCGCGTTATCCAGAAGATTATACAGTATACGCTCCAGCCGGACAGGGTCGGCGTCAACTGGAGGAAGTCCCGGGGGAAAATTCAGTGAATACTTATGTGTCGGATATTGCTCTGTTATTCTTTCTACAACGCTTTTGGCTACGAACTGAGCTTCTATCGGCTCGGCATGAAGGATGAGCCTATCCGCCTGAACCCGGGCAAGCTCAAGGAGATTTCCCAGCAGGTGAGTCAAAGCATCAGCCTGTAAAGCCGCATTTCGCAGCAGGTGGGTTCTCTCCTGTTCAGACAGATTCGTTGCCTCATCTAAAACAGTATTCATACAACCCGTAATAACAGTTAATGGCTTGCTGAGTTCATGAGAGACCATGCCGATAAACTCATCTTTCAGGCGGTCTAGCTCTTTGCGCTCGGTAATATCACGAATGTTACATTGAACCACCTTCTTGCCGTTAACCTCATAGACGTTACTGGCAAACTCCACGTCTACCTGCCTGCCGTCTTTGGTTTCCAACGGTATATCTTCGTAGCGGATATATTTCCTGTCCTGCAAAACCCTAAAACGTTCCCGGCTCAAATTGGCATGCTCAAGCATGCCAATCTCCCAGAGTTTCTTGCCCAGTATCTCTCGTTTTGAAAATCCGACCATGTCTAACAGGAAAGGGTTGACGTCTTCTATTTGCCCCGTTTCGGCATTGACAATCAGTATCCCTTCGTGAGCCGTTTCAAATAGCCGCCGGTACTGAAGTTCGGAAGTAGCCAGCTCACGCTCTGCCCGCTTGCGCTTGGTTATGTCCTTGATAGCCAGGAGAATTCTCTGTGCCTTTATCTCCGCACTGTATATCCGGCGGGCGTTTAGAATCATTACCCTTTGGCCGATATCAGGGAACTCCTGTTTAACCTCAATGTCTTCGAAGGTGGTGTTATCTGACAGGATTTCTTCAAGCAGTTTCCGCAGTTCAGGGATGTCCCATTGCCTGTTACCCAGTTCGTAGATAAACTTCCCCTCAATATCCTCAGGCCTTACTAGAAATATATCATAGAAAGATTGATTAGCGGAAATCACCCTCAGACTATCATCCAGCACCAAGAGCGAGTCGCGCATCATTTCTATGATGCTCTGGACATACCCAAGCGCCTCTTGAAGAGCTTGCTCAGGATGCTTGCCCTCAATAGTTTCTTTGATA
>CAZPQB010000305.1:0-2125 GCA_964588605.1 uncultured Dehalococcoidaceae bacterium
CTAATAGAACTACCACCACGACCGCTTAGGGCAATAATGGTGACAATCAAGCCCAACACTACCACTACCGGTAATATTATGAACAGTCTTTTTCCCTTTCGCATATTCAGTTCTTTTCCTCCTTTTGATTAAATTTCTTAATACAAAAAAGCCTTAAACCTGCTGTCCTTTTCATCTACTATTACTGTAACAAGTGGAGTTTAAGGACGGTTTAAGGCTATGTTAAGATTTAGTTAAATTTTTTGGTCTTTATTTAGAACCCGCGTGGAGCGGCATGCTGAAACTAAAAGTTGACCCCTTCCCTTCCTCACTTTCTACCCAAATACTGCCGCCGTGAGCCTCAACGACATGCTTGGCGATAGCCAGTCCCATGCCGGTGCCTTCTCCGGCCCGGGCTTTGTCTCCCTTATAGAAACGCTCAAAGACGCGAGCCAAGTCTTCTTTAGGGATGCCTATCCCGGTATCAGCTATATCGACAACGACTGCCCCCTCAAGCGTTCTGGTAGTAATTGTTATCCTTCCGCCAGGACGGGTGAATTTGATGGCGTTGTGAACCAGATTGGCGATTACCTGCCGGACTCTGTCTTTGTCGGCAGGAACAGAGGGCAAATCAGCGGCGAAATCTCTGGCAATAGCAATTTTTTGTCTCTCTGCCTGAGGGCCGAGCTGGGCGATAACTTCTTCCACTAGCTGATTAAGGTTTACCGGCTCTTTTTTTAGCTCGGCTTTGCCCGTCTCAATGCGGGAAAGCTCGGTCAGCTCGGCCACTAGCTGGGTCAAACGGGCTACCTCGCTATCAATCCTGGTGAGAAAATCTCTCGCTGCTTCCTTGTCATCGACGGCACCATCGCGCAGGGTTTCCACCATCGCCTTGATTCCAGCCAGCGGCGTTCTGAACTCATGGGATATGTTGCCAATGAGTTCGCGTCTCGTCGTTTGCAGGTTTCTCAACTCGGTGAGGTCCTGGAACAGGAGCAGGACGCCACTATGAGCAATAGGGATGGCGATAGCCCGCAGATAACGTTTTGATATGCTGGATTCATACTGGGCAGCTTGCGTTTTAGCTGTTCTCAGGCACAGTCTTAATAATTCATCGACCTCGTGGTCTCTCACCGCCTCGATGAGCGGCTTATTCTCGGCGTCCTTAATGTTAAAGAGCTTTTCCGCGGCTCTATTAGCAAGCGATATGTTCCCCTCACTATCTATCATGATGACAGCGTCAGTCATGTTGTCTAGGATAGTTGCCAGCTTAGCCCTATCTTCTGAAATCGCCTCCACCAGTTTTTTCGTCTTTGCCGACATTTCGTTGAAAGCATGGGTCAGTTCCCCCACCTCATCTTTAGCTTCTATGGTTATCTTCTGTCCCAGTTCCCCTGAGGTAATTCTGCGGGAGGCAGCGGTAAGCTTCCGTATCGGCCTGGTGGTGATGCGGGCAATAATCCATGCCGCCAGAATGACCAATAACGCAGCAACTGCCGTGGCTGTGATAATGCTCACTGTGACCCGGTGCACCAGGCTTTCCACGACTGTTAGCGGCAGAGAGACGCGGGCTACGCCCAGAATTTCATCCTGGTACGAAATGGGCACGGCCACATACATCATCTTTTGCCCCAGGGTGGTACTGTAGCGCGTGCTCTCTCCAACACCTGTCGCCAGGGCGTCCACAATTTCGGGGCGGTTGGCATGATTTTCCATAGTGGTGGGGTCTTCTTCGGAATCGCCTAACACGGTGCCATCGAGGGCGATAATGGTAACCCTGGTTTCAATTTCTGCCCCCAGTTTCTTAGCCAGGTCGTCGAGGGTGCTCGGCTCATCCAAGCTCAAAAAACCGGGCAAACTGGCTTCGGCAGTAATTCTGGCCTCATTCTCCAGTTGATAGCGCAGGTTATCAAGCTGAGAATTACGGGTGGAGTTGACCAAGTAAACTCCGAGGATACCCATAATGATGAGTACCAATAAGATGAAAGAAACGGTTATGCGCCATTGAATGCTGCGGAACATTTTTAGCCTTCCAGTTTATAACCGGTGCCCCTGACGGTCACCAGGCGCTTGGGCTTTGCTGGGTCGCTTTCTATTTTTTGTCGGAGCCAGCGGATATGGACATCAACAGTTCGAGTATCGCCAG
>CAZPQB010000306.1:0-2120 GCA_964588605.1 uncultured Dehalococcoidaceae bacterium
AATTTCTCATAGAAGCAGCCTTTATGACACTTGCTGGCGGTATTATCGGGGTTGCCGGAGGCTGGGGAGCTTCGCGTATCATTTCCAGTGTAGGGCAGATGACGACTATGGTCTCGCCCGATATAGTCATTCTGGCCGTTTCGGTATCAGTCGGCATAGGGCTGTTCTTCGGGTTTTACCCGGCGTGGAACGCCTCACGCCTTAACCCCATCGAAGCCCTCAGGGCTGAATAGATGACATTTAGTCAGCCATACCTCTAGCACATCGAAGATATTAAACCTTTTGAGTGATTGTGACGAACTGCAGTCTTGTTGCATGTTTAGGACGTATCAGGGTGGCAGAGGCGCATAAAGTATCATCTATCAGGAATAATGTGGGGAACTTGATAGTGTTACTAGCCTTGGGGTATTTTAATCGTGTTGCCCTCAATTTTACTTCAATGACCAATTTGGCTACAATCTGAATAAGAATAAGTATATGGGTTGTAATTTAGACTCTTGGTTGTATGAGTATGGATAGAGTGCTAACAATCATAATGGCCGGAGGAGCAGGCGAGAGGCTACAACCATTGACCAAGACGCGGTCAAAGCCTGCCATGCCTTTCGCAGGGAAATTCCGGCTAATCGATTTTCCGCTTAGTAATTGTATTAACTCGGGTTTGAGGCAGATCTTTGTTCTCATTCAGTACAGGTCATGGTCACTTCAGAGGCATATACAGGAGGGCTGGGGCATATCGAGTTCAGGATTAGGAGAATACATCTATTGTATACCTGCCCAACAGAAGATTGGAGAAGACTGGTATAAAGGCACAGCCGATGCTATACGCCAGAATGCTGACCTTTTTCGCGGCAAAGGCTTTGACAATGTCCTGATTCTTTCTGGTGACCATGTCTACAAAATGAACTATGCTCAGATGCTAACTTACCACAGAGCACAGAACGCAGAGTTAACGATATGTGCTATCAGGGTAAGAAAAGAAAAAGCTGCCCGTAATCTTGGGGTCTTCGAGGTGGATAATAATTCGAACGTGATCGGATTTGAAGAAAAGCCGGCGCAACCTAAGACTATTCCAGAAGATCCAGACTATGTCCTCGCTTCAATGGGTATCTACATATTCAATGCTAATGTTCTGACGCGAATTTTACATGAAGGCGGGAATGACTTCGGAAAAGATATAATTCCGGGAATGGCTAACAGGCATTCCGGGGTCTTTGTCTATGATTTTGCAGAGAACAACAAGATAGAGGACTTTTCGATTCAGGTAGAGAATGGAAGGCGAAACAAGCTCCTGGTCGAGAGAACTCGAGACTCCTCATACTGGAAGGATGTAGGCTCAATAGATTCGTACTATGAGACGAGCATGGATCTCATAGATGTAGACCCTGCATTTAATCTCTATGGAGAGAAGTGGATATTCAGGACATATGAAAGATCACTACCTCCGAGTAAGTGTATTATCGGAGGAAGGACGCTTGAGTCCATGGTGTCTGATGGTTGTATCATCAGTGGTGGTTTGGTTGAGCGGTCTATATTGTCTCCAGGCGTCATTGTCGAGAAGGATGCTTTGGTGGAAGACTCGGTTGTTTTTGATGATGTTGTTATTGAGCCAGGTGTTAAGATCAAGCATGCTATCCTTGATAAGGAGGCCATAATCCGTTCGGGCACATACATTGGATATGACGCTGAAGCTGACAGGAGAAGAGGCTGCACAATTTCAGAAAAGGGTGTCGTGGTTGTTCCTAGAGGAATGGATATAGGCCTGATTTAAGCCGTTGCCAGACCAAGTTTATATAGCGAGTTAGGAACAGCAAGCCAGAATGTGACGTTCCGGATTTCTGTTACCTAGCTCAACTTCACCTTGTCATATGTGAGGGTATGCGATTTCCTCTACGCTTTCTGACGGCGCGTAGGGCTTTTGCCCTTCTTTGGAGGTGGTGGCAGATTGATTACTGGTGGTGGTTGTTCAAAATGCACACTACCGGATGCTTCTTGTTCCTCTAGGATCTGCTTTGCACGATAATAGTGCTCTTCGCGCTTTCCCTCAGGACAACCCTCTTGTTCCCATATTGTATATGCCAAAGCCCTTATTTGTTCCTCCGTAGCCATAGCTGCACCTCCTA
>CAZPQB010000307.1:0-2117 GCA_964588605.1 uncultured Dehalococcoidaceae bacterium
TCGGTGCGGACGTCCGCAGCATACGCGGCTAGACGGTCGCTGATCACACGCTGGACCCGCTGCTCGTAGACATAAGGGGCGGGGGTGTAAACAAGCCGCTTGAGGAAATCAAAGGAATCCTGTTGCATCGGTTTCTCCTTATAATGATTGGAGTGTAAAGGTATTTCTTCACTATACTACCCTCAGAGTATCTGGCCGTCAAGCGTACGCAAACCTTTGTGATAAATCTCCATGTGAGATATAATTATTAAAATGTCTATAATTTAGGGCTGAATAAGGAAGGAGACCTTTGATGAGTAATGTAAATCAATATGATTGTCTTTTAGACCTGGTTAAAAAAAGGCGCACCATACGCGAGTTCAGGTCGGACCCGGTGCCTGATGAGTACATTAACAAGATAATCGAGGTAGCGCGATGGGCTCCATCCGCTTTTCATACGCAACCTTGGGAATTCGTTATTATCAAGAACCAGGAAATAAAAAATAAAGTAGTGGCTGCCCTCGAACAACACGGGCCGCCCATAAAAGACCCGTCCAAAGCGTCCTTACCCAGAAAGAGCTTCAAGGATGCGCCTGTGTTTATTTTGCTTTTGTGCGACTGGAGAGCCAGCGCCGGCCTGCCGGGTGGCACCCCTAAAAATAGAGCGGAGGTGAATAATCTTTATTATTCCAGCCTGGCTAATGCCTTTTTATATATGCACCTGGCGGCCACGGCACTGGGGCTGGCTTCGCAGTGGTATACCGCTACGTCGCGTCCGGAGGCTGAGCGTGCCATTAAAGAGATAATCGGCATTCCTGAAGAATTGACAATTTACGACATGATGGTAGTCGGGTACGCGGCCAGTCCGCCCGACCCGAAAATCGTCAGAGATACTGATGAAATGACGCATTATGATAACTGCGGGGAGCAGGATTTCAGGACCGACGAAGAAGTGGCGGAATATGCCGGGAAAACCAAAGCCTGGTGCATTTCACAGCACTAACGATAATCGGGCGTGTGGAAATAGCCATGATTCATTCGCGGACCCGCTCTTGTTTTCATTGTATCAGGTGGTCGTGAACAGATTCAACCATTCGTGGCTTTTTCGAGGTATTAGAAGGTCGCGGGTGGTTTTTCCTGAAGCTGTGGTCGGGGCGGGCAGATTTGAACTGCCGACCTTCTGAACCCCATGTAGCCGAGATAAAAGGCGGAAGCCGCTTGCCTCCTTTTCAGAATCATTATAAGAATAGGTTTATTTTAAGTCAAGTATTAGCAGAGTAATGAATAATTAAAGCATTTGTTTGCGGCGTATCCAGGCCAGAACTTGGACAGACTGCTCGAAGCGATAGAAGTATGGAGGCGCGTATACCAGTCGTGAGCCGGACAGCCCAGCGACTGCTAGGCGTGGTAGGACGCGGCACGAACTCATTAGCACCTACCGGAAGAGAGTCAAGAAATGGATACCATCTCAGGTGCGTCTGTGAGGATGAAAAAAAACCTGCTGAAATACGGCAGTAATATTACGTTCTGTCGATAGCGGCGGTTGGGTTTAAACCAACGACCTCCGGGTTATGAGACTGCAAGACGATGTACTAAATGGTGTTCTTACGTTCAATTTGATGTTTTTCTATTTTCTATGAATAGGCTGATTTGTTCGTGAAATATCGTTTTGTATTATCCTGTTTCATTCCGTCCGTTAGCTATTTGTTAGCTTTTTTATATTAAATCGACGTATATATGATTAATTAGTTGAGATAAATTGCTCTCGGCTCAGCACTATAAGTACGAGTACCCAAAAGTGGGCGGTACTATACAATACGTAGAACCTTCAACCTAGTCTTCAGTATACCATAACAGTACTAATCCCCTCAGCAGGAGACAGGGTCTATAGCCGCGATTCAATTTCACAATATGGCTATTTTAAAGAAAAAGGACAGAGTTCCAGCTTCAGGGATTCACTCCAAAACTTTTCCTCCATTGTGGTTCAGTAATTACAGGAAGCATTTCGTATGTCAGGTAAATAGCTACCAGAGAAGCAAAGTTCAGGCCTGAACCATGAAAAGCTCCTGACCCGTGTTGCCTGTTCTTTCCTGTCTGTGCCTGTTTATTACTGGCTATCCCGGAGGATCTTCCCTGTA
>CAZPQB010000308.1:0-2116 GCA_964588605.1 uncultured Dehalococcoidaceae bacterium
ACGCCTTCCATGGCTAGCAATTGCGAATCTTCCACTGGCCCCTTATTACCAATAATACAAACGGCTGTCCTCTGAGCACCCGGCATAGAAACGCCACGGTAACCCATTTTTTCAATTTCGTCAATAACGGCGCGTATCTGTTCTTCGGTAGCGTCGTTTTTCATAACCACCAGCATTTGCCCGTTGCTCCTTTGCGTATGCAGTATGATTGTAACACTATATTAACAGAAATTCATAATCTGTTTTAATCACCTGTTGATTGCAAGGCGGCAATATAAGCGTCATATGTTCGGGAATCAAAGAGTACAAAAACGACCTCTTTTATGGATGTGGCTTTGGTGAGAAAGGAGGTAACCGTCTTTATCGCTATCCGTGACGCCTCATCTATGGGGTAGCCGTATGCGCCTGTGCTGATGGAAGGGAAGGCGATACTGGAGAGATGATTCTCGGCGGCTAACTTCAGGCTTTCCCTGTAGGCGTTCGCGAGCAGTTCAGCTTCTCCCTGGCTGCCCCCGTGCCATATCGGTCCAACAGTATGAATGACATTTTTGGCTTTCATATTGCCGGCGGTGGAAATCACGGCCTTGCCGGTGGGCAGGCGTCCCTGTCTGGAGACGATTTGCTTGCATTCTTCTAATATACTTGGCCCTCCTGCCCTGTGGATGGCAGCATCCACCCCACCACCACCCATCAGGCTGGAGTTAGCGGCATTGACGATAGCATCAGTAGCCTGCAGGGTAATGTCACCCTTTGTTATCAAGAGCATAGCCTGGTTAATAGTTATTTCAGGATTATTTCCCATCTTTCTAACTCCCATTTCTATTATTCATTATCCGTCAAATAGTCTACCGCCCATTGTACGGCATCATCTCCGGTAAGTTCGATATTCTTGTCCGGTTCTATCCCCTGACCTTCAATAAGGTGGCCGTTGGGTGTAAGCCAGCGGGCGGTAGTGATGTATAATCCGGAACCATCATCAAGCTTACGGATAACATTAACACTACCTTTGCCATATGTTATGTTACCGGCAATAATAGCCCGTCCGTGGTCTTGTAGAGCACCAGCCAGTACCTCGCTGCCGCTGGCACTGGCGTTGTCTACCAGAACAATCATAGGCAGGTCAATGGCTGTTTTACCTGTATTTACCTTGAGACTCTTTACATTGCCTTGATTATTCATTATTTGAACAACAGTGCCTTCAGTTAGAAAGTGGCTGGTAACGTCGATAACAGTATCAAGAAAGCCTCCGGGATTTCCGCGCAGGTCTAAGACTATGCCCTTGATTTTCTCATCGGCTAGACTCTGAAAAGCCTGAGATAGCTCATCCTCGGTGCGTGCTGTAAAATTAGTAATATTGATACAGGCGATGTCTCCCTCCATCTTAAAGTGTACGCTAGGTACTTCTACCATAGCTCTAATTATCTCAATCTCCAAGGGTTCAGTTTCACTATCATGAAGGATAAGGAGTCTTACAGATGTTCCCTCGGGGCCACGGATTTTAATAATAGCCTCGGCGAAGCTCATATCGGTGACAGAATCGCCGTCTATCCCCAGGATTATATCGCCTGCCTTGATACCCGCCTTATCTGCCGGAGAATCAGGGATGGGTGCTATAATCGTCAGCTGCTTGTCCTTAATCGTGACATAGGCACCGATACCTTCGAATTCTCCTTCTAGGCTACTAACGCCCAATTCGTAATATTCCGGGTTCAGAAAGGAGGCGTAGGGGTCATCTAGTGATTCCAGCATACCATTAATAGCAGCATGGCTTAGTGTTGCGGGGTCAAGATTGTCTCGGTCTACATAGTCGGTGAAGATGATATACCATGCCTGCCCTATAGTATTCAGTCCCTCCCCCAGTCTGGAGAAATTTCTGAGGCCGAAGGTATAGCCTGCGCCGAAAGACAAGGCAATAACTACTACCAGCAGCAGACCAATGGTTAGCTTTATTGTCTTTGACATAGGTTGTTTCTCCCTTTAGGTATTATGGCAAGAGTGACTGAGTAAACAAGCTACTAATAGTTGAGCCAAGTAAACCTGTAAGCCGAGTTACAGGTCTACTCTTCATTGTTTGTACCTACCTAAATGTTATTTGATTAAATCATACCACAATGGC
>CAZPQB010000309.1:0-2116 GCA_964588605.1 uncultured Dehalococcoidaceae bacterium
GTTTTAAGGTGCTGCTGTACCGGGTAAAGAGTGTGTGACACCGTCTTTGCCGGCAACGTACGGTCGATTTGCACGGTGACAGGATTATGCAGGATTTCACGCACCAGTCGCCGGATACCGGCGGGCATGGTAGCGGAGAAAAGCAGGGTCTGTCGCTTGTTCATAATACAAGCCAAAATATTACGGACATCGGGTAAAAAGCCCATATCGAACATACGGTCGGCTTCGTCAATAACGAGGATTTCCAGGTTTGATAAACTTATAATTCCTTTCCAGAGGTAGTCAAGTAAACGGCCCGGGCAGGCCACGACAATTTCAACGCCTCTGCGCAACTCCCGGGTCTGCTGTTCCATACTCACACCGCCATAGATAGCAATACTCTGCAAGCTGGTTTTACTACCCAGTGCATTTATGACCTCACAGGTCTGTTCAGCCAGCTCGCGTGTGGGCGAAATTATCAGAGCTCGAACACGTCTTTGAGGGCTTTGCCGAAGGCGCTGTAAAATCGGCAGTACGAAAGCCGCTGTCTTACCCGTTCCGGTCTGGGCTAAGCCAATAACATCCCGTCCTTGCATAATCGGGGGGATGGCCTGTAACTGTATCGGTGTAGGCACAGAATATCCGAGCGTACGTATGCCGGTCATGACACTCGGATGAAAATTAAATGTTTCGAAATTCATTAAACTCCTTGGTAAAATGCGAGTCAAGAGCCTGAATTACAGGTCAGGTGGCTCAAATCATCTGGTATTTTCTTTCTCTTTTTCTATTCGATCGGTTATTTTTTCTAATATCGGAGATTGTCATCCCGCTTTTATTTGAGAGCGGCAGGGCTTCAACGACATTAACAACCCGGTCTCCCAACATTTTCCCTTCGAGATTGGCGATTGCCATTGCCCCTTCGGATTTCGAGGCCATTTCGACGTATCCGTAGCCCCTCGGCTGGCCGCTGCCGATATATTTGTCGTTCATGATTATTACGGATACCACTTCTCCGAATACTGTGAACTCCTTGCGCAGTTCGTCTTCGGTCATCTCAAGCGATAGGTTGCCCACATAGATATTCATAGTACTCCCCTTTACCAAATCGGTTGTGCTGCCCCGATTTGTGACGGGTAAACTGGCAAAGCATTAGGCGGCTGTCAGTTGGAATTTAAGTCGCAGGTAGCCTAGTATCTTCGCTGCCTGCCACCACCCGAGCGCCCACCTCTACCACCCCTGTAACCACCGCTGCCGTAGCCGCCGCCTCTCCTGTTGCCGTAGGAGCCGCCACTCCTGTTATCCGCTCTGGGGCGTGACTCATTAACCACGATGGTTCTATCTTTCAACATTTTACCGTTAAGCCCCGTGATAGCGGCTTCGGCCTCAGACTTTGATGCCATTTCCACGAAGGCGAAGCCCCTGGGCCTCCCGCTAACCCTATCGGCGGGAATGGCTACCGATTCCACCTTGCCATAAGTGCCGAATTCTGCTGAAAGTTCATCCTCGGTAACATCATAGGCTAGATTGCCCACATAGATTTTCATAATCTGCCCCCTCTTATCCCGGATTTTATTCCGAATTCTGCTTAATATCCCTGTCGCCGCTTCCGTTGTGCATTCTTCTTTGCTTTGATGCGGGCTGCCTCGCCCTTTGATATAAAGTGGCGTTTGGCCTTAACCTCACGCAAGACGCCACTCATCTGCACCATTTTTTGAAAACGGCGCAGTAACGATTCCTGAGATTCACCTTCATGTATTGATACTTCTAACGACAAAACTCAAATTTGCCAGAGCCACACTTAGGCTAGTCGCCTAATCTGGATGTGGCTCATAACTTAACCTCACTTATCTGCTGGGGCGGATTTTACGGTAGCAATCGCTGCAGTAAACGGGCTTATCACCGCGAGGTTGAAACGGGACTTCGGTGCTTTTGCCGCATTCAGCGCAGGTCGCGGGGAACATCTGACGCGGGGCTCCATAGCTGCTGTTGCCATAGCGCTCTGACTTCCGTGCTTGACGGCATTCCGGGCAACGTTTGGGCTCGTTGGTGTAACCTTTTGACTGGAAAAATTCCTGGTCTTCAGCGCTGAAGGTAAACGTGGTGCCGCAATCGGAGCACTGGATGGACTTGTCCTGAA
>CAZPQB010000310.1:0-2029 GCA_964588605.1 uncultured Dehalococcoidaceae bacterium
TGCATGCATAAGGCACACCGCCAACGTTCATCCTGAGCCAGGATCAAACTCTCCAACAAAAAACCTTCCTTCCACTATTCAACTGTTAAAGTGCCACCAGACTGTGCTTACTACAACGTAAGTCTAGCATATATCATAGGATTTTGCTACACCATTTGTCAACTTTTCTTGCTGGCCTCATGATGATTTGCTCGAAAGACTGCAAGGCCAAGACATCCCTGATCCAACAGGACAGTGGTAAGGCGGTTCTGCGACAAATCGCTAGGAGCCAGGGGAATCATAGCGCAACTACCTTAGGCCATGCAGAATGTAGGATGGGATGGCTGACCAGTCAGAGGTATCAATAGTAGACGTAAGGGCTCGCTCGAAGAAGCCAAGCTGCCGACCTTTTAGTGCAGTGAACTTGTCTCGACTTGGAAGAGCCAAAAAGAAAAGGCCGCTTAATCAATGCAGCTATGCCCACACGTGTTATCCTTACATTGGTCGCCGGCGGCGGGTAGGCTCTGATCATCGCTATTCCTCGAGCTAGGATGTAGAAATAGTCCCCCAATGCAAGTTGACTAAGCAGCTTGAAGCATAAGCTTTTTGGCAGGCCAAGAAGCAGGGCTTCAACCGTGCAGGAGGACAGCTGCGGATAGGCCGTACCGCTATGCACTGGTTCTTGAGAGGGAAAGAGACAGAGAATCGTAGCGCATTGTGAAGGAGGAGACGCAGATTTCTTATGAACTCATGAACATAGCCTTGGACATCAGGATAAGGAGTACATGATAGTAGAGGTCAAAGAGAGGAGGGGCTCAAGGATTCCAAGGCATGACCGAATAGCCGCCCTCAAGATCTCCCTGAGAAAGACTCCCCAAGACAAGGCTAAGAAGCTATCTTCAAATATGAAGCAGTCGCTGCCTCACCTGTCTGCACTCCGTGCAGGGCGCTCCATCTCGAAATGCGACAAACCTGGCATAGATTTAACTATCCATGACGTTAATGATAAAATAGAAGCTCTTTGATGGTGCTATGATGTCTACGATTTCAGTTAACCAAGAAGAGCGGTTGAACATCAGTTCAATCAGTGAAGGGAGAATGACATGGGTGTATATGGAAAAACCCCGTGCTCAAGAGGTTCAATATTTGTCGCAGCACTTCGATTTCCATCCCCTTAATCTGGATGACGTGCTTAGCCGCATTCAACGGCCTAAGATCGATGAATACAAAGAGCACCTATTCATAGTCCTTCACTTTCCTGTATTCAACAAACAGAACCGAGTGACGACACCAAGTGAAGTGGATATTTTCATCGGGGAGGACTATATCGTTACTGCACATTGTTCTGCCGACCTTAGGCCGCTAGCTAAGTTCTTCAAAGAATGCCAAATTGATGAGGAAACACGTCGAGCTTACCTAGGCCGGGGTTCAGGGTTTCTGCTTTACCACATCCTCGATAGGCTGGTTAGTTACTGCTTTCCTATCCTTAACAAAGTCACAGAGAATATTGACAATATAGAGGATCTGATCTTCACTAAGGCCATTCCTGAGACAGTTCACCAAATCTCCCTGATCCGGCGGGACCTTGTCTCCTTCCGGCGCGTTGTTCACCCCCAGATCGCGGTGATGGAGACTCTTGAAAGGGAGGAATATCCGTTCCTTAAGGAGGAGCAGGAGATCTATTTTGGTGATATAGCTGACCACATTCGCAGGATCTGGGATGGCCTTGAAGACTGCAAGGAGGTTGTGGACGGACTCGCCGAGACTAGCAATTGGTTGACCTCGAATCGAATTCAAGAGACAATGCGAGTCCTGACCATCGTAATGGCGGTCATAGCACCAGCTACTCTCATCGCCAGCATTATGGGTATGAACATAGCCCTGCCAGGCGGAGTAGAAACTGGCAGCCTCTTGCCCCTCGGCATTCTGTTCTCAATCATGGCGATCGTGGGCGCCGGCTTGTTTGCTTA
The DNA here is from genome assembly GCA_964588605.1 of uncultured Dehalococcoidaceae bacterium. Lineage (GTDB taxonomy): Bacteria > Chloroflexota > Dehalococcoidia > Dehalococcoidales > RBG-16-60-22 > CAZLEY01. The sequence continues at coordinate 1,950 of CAZPQB010000310.1, forward strand.
CTTACGCCATCGCCGATGGATTTGAATCTACTGCGTTTTGCCTTCTCGGCATCCAGCCATGGAGACTAGGTTGATTGCAG
>CAZPQB010000311.1:0-2027 GCA_964588605.1 uncultured Dehalococcoidaceae bacterium
GTAAAATGATAAGGAATCCAGTTGTCGCCGGACAATTCTATCCAGCCTCGGCTTCACAGCTCAAGGAGATGATTGCGTCCTTGGTCGACGAGAAAGTGGAGAAGGAGGAGGTAATCGGTCTGCTTATACCTCATGCCGGATATATCTATTCGGGGCCGGTAGTCGGGGCTACCATCTCCAGAATCAAATTCAAAGATACGTTTATCATCATGGGGCCTAGCCATACCGGGATGGGGAAGCCGTTCAGCATTATGACTGAGGGTACATGGAAGACGCCTCTGGGTGAAGTTGAAATTGATTCCGAAATGGCTAGAAAAATAGTGGCTGCATCCAAATACCTGCAGGAGGATACCCAAGCTCACCGCAATGAACACGCCGTGGAGGTTCAGATTCCCTTCCTGCAGTATTTCAGGTCGGATATCAGGATAGTGCCCATCATCTTGGCTTATGCCCCCGCGGTTGCGTACAAAGAAATCGGCCGGGATATCGCCAGGGCGATCAAGGAGTTGAATAGAGAGGCCGTAATCATCGCCAGCGGTGATATGACTCATTACGAGCCGCAGGCAACCGCCGAGAAGAAAGACTCTCAGGCAATAGAGGCTATGCTTAATCTCGATGAGGATGAACTTACGCGGCGGTATGAGGAGCTTGACATATCAATGTGCGCTCACGGACCGGTGGTATGTCTTATCTCTGCCGCCAGGGAACTGGGCGCAAATGCAGCGGAGTTGGTCAAATACCAGACCAGCGGCGATGCCACCGGTGACTACGACGCGGTGGTCGGCTACGCCGGTGTCATATTCAAGTCAGCCAGAGTGCACCCGCTGGTAGCACTGGCCAGAGATACGGTGGAGACCTATGTCAGGGAAGGTAAAACACCGTTGCCCCCCACCGACCTCACGCCCGAGATGAAGGAGAAGGCCGGGGTCTTCGTCTCTATACACAAGCTCGGTTCCCTGCGGGGCTGTATCGGCACCTTTGAGCCGCAGCAGGCGAACGTGGCCGAGGAGATTATCACCAACGCGGTAAGCTCCGCGACCCGTGACCCGCGCTTCCCTGCCATCAGCCCCGAAGAGCTTAAAGACCTCGATTATAGCGTGGATGTGCTCACCAGGCCTGAACTTGTAGATGATAAGAGCCAGCTGGACCCGAAGAGGTACGGCGTTATCGTAGAGGCGGGCTGGAGGCGGGGACTCCTGCTGCCTGACCTTGAAGGTGTGGATACAGTTGACGACCAAATTGATATCTGCCGCCAGAAGGGCGGCATCAATCCGGATGAGCCGGTACAGCTTTACAGGTTTGAGGTGAGGCGGTATAAGTAGAGGGGCGACAAAGACGAAATAAAAAATTGGGGAAACAATTCGAGGGTGGTTAGGCGTGAATTGTTTTCAGGGTTATGTTAAGTATAGGCCGTTTTTGAGGGGATTTTTATGTAAAATGTCGCGGGAGAGGAAAGCTTAGCTTCGGGGGCGGGCGTGAAAAGTGACATTTATGGGTTGACTTTCTGGATGTTGAATTGTTTTGGGAAAACAATTGGGGAGGGAGAAGCGATTTTGTCGCGGGGGGACGAAATTCTCCCTTAGTCCGTCCTTGCGAAGGAGGGAGACAGATTGGGGTAATTCTCCCTTTACAGGTGAGGGGCTGACGTGCTCGCGGCATAAGTGGCCTGGCCGTTGGGGGATGCCACACAGTCCATTGAGTTGAAGGCGTGTCAGGGGGACAAAAGAGAGCTTTTCCCATCCGGCCTGCTTGCGCTAAAGCTTCAGCAAAGGCAAGCCGCCCTCGCGGCATCCGCGGCTTGTGCATGAATAGATGCCCCCACCCCTTTGAGGTGAAGGGGTGTAAATAGAGGTGAACAGTGGGTGAGGCAGGCAATAGAGGGTGAGTGAAGTAATAAGGAGGCAGGTATGGAAATACAGAGGTCTATCGAGATTGCCGCCGCGCCGGAGAAAATATGGCCATTCCTGGTTGAGCCAGAGCGGATTGTGAAGTGGTTTACATTGCTTGAGAAATTCGAGTATACGGGT
>CAZPQB010000312.1:0-2019 GCA_964588605.1 uncultured Dehalococcoidaceae bacterium
TTTTTTTGAGGCAATGATACCACTTTCGGTAACAATAATTATGAGTCAATTCGCCCTATTGACTTCAATGCTAGCCTACATATATAATTTGGCAACCGAAATTAATGGTCAACGAAAGGAGGAAGTATGGAAGATACAATATTTTTACTGCTCTTTTGGTCGGGACCAATTGGGATTGGTATTTTCCTGGTCCTCTTAGGCACCTTCATCTGGCTACTGGCAAAGGCTGATGAGACGAAGAAGCGCACGAAGGCTATGATGGAGGAAAAGGGACTGGAGAAAAAGTAGAGAGATTACACCTCACGACAGAACATCGGCTGCTCTGGCAAGTTGTGACTATAGAGCCAGCTCAAAAGGAATAACTTCGAGTATATTATGAATATGCTATACTGATATAGGCCCGATCAATATGCCTACACGAAACATATCCTTGCCTTAACCCTACCACCAACCTAGTTGAATTACGGGTCTACCCGATAATGGGTGGCCTTTCTGTTATTGCCCCAAAGCATTGGCAGCCCATTCTACCAAGAGTATCATCGTACCCACATTCATCGCCGCTCAGCTTGTGGCTTCATTGATTACACCATGATTCATAGTATAATGGTGCAGTTCCCATAGTAATCAATTAGAATCATTGAAACAGAGTAAGGATATGGGGTATGAAAAAAGCCGTTATAATTGGTGCCACCTCTGGCATTGGCAAGGAACTGGCCAAGGTTCTTTCCCAACATGGCTACGCTCTTGGTATTACTGGTAGACGAACCCACCTGCTTGAAGAACTACATGCAGAACTATCTCCTCAGTCGTCACTCCAACAAATAATAGATGTTACCGATACATCCACAGCTATAGAGGGTCTTAGAAGCCTTATCGCTAAGATGGGCGGTGTCGACCTGGTTGTAATTAGTGCTGGAACCGGTTTTATTGATAACGAACTTCCCTGGTGTAAAGAAAAGGAAACTATTGATGTGAACGTTTTGGGATTTGCAGCAATGACAAATGTGGCCTATCATCATTTCGTACAGCAAGGTTCAGGTCATCTGGTCGGCATTTCATCTATTGCTGCCATCCGAGGGGGTGAGGCTCCAGCATACAATGCATCAAAGGCATTTGTTTCCAGTTATCTGCAGGGTCTAAGATATAATATTTCAAGGATGAGCTTGCCAATTACAGTAACTGAAATTCAACCTGGTTTCGTGGGTACTGCAATGGCAAAGGGAGAAGGGTTATTCTGGGTTACGTCACCACAAAAAGCTGCTCTGCAAATCTACGGAGCAATAAGAAAGAGAAAGAAACATGTTTATATCACCAGGAGGTGGGGGCTTATCGCATGGGTATTAAGATTCATGCCAGATTTTATTTATAACAAACTATGAAGCGACCAATAATAAGCTGCACCTGTCCGCAATTCCGCAGCGCTTCATAGCCGCTGGCGATTATTGACATTAGCTGGATGATTAATTCAGAGATATTATCAGAGAAACGACGTAGCGATATACCTGGTAAGAATATGAGAATTGGGCAGGTCAGAGGGAATCCCCTAGTCTCTGTTGGGTATTTTAAAATAATTGGTGACAGCGACTGGATTCGAACCAGTGACCTGAGGCTTATGAGTCCCCTGCTCTACCACTGAGCTACGCTGCCCTGGATAAGGATAGCACAGACTGATTTCCAGCGTCAATAACTCGTACCTGAGCTTTTCCCACCCACCTGCCCTGGAGTGTTTGTCTGCCCCGACGAGTCGGGGCAGACCCCCGCCAGAGGGAAACCCCTCTGGACTCTACTTTTGTATTTCCTACCAACCTGCCCTGGAGTGTTTGTCTGCCCCGATTATCTCGGGGGACAACCCTTTACGGCTCCTGGTTAATAGAGCCCATGAGTATAGCGCGGATGTGTTCTACTATCTATCTGAACAGGGGAATAACGCGTGATTATGGCCAGTAGAGCTTCCGGGCCTCTTTTTTCAGCTCGGCGCGGAAGTCGGGGTGGGCGATTGAGATGAGCTCCTCACAGAGC
>CAZPQB010000313.1:0-2017 GCA_964588605.1 uncultured Dehalococcoidaceae bacterium
CTCCGGTACGGAAAGATAGGGCTGGTGCTGCACGCCGAACAGATCGTCCACCTGCTCATTACTCATTACACACAGATCTTGGCGTCCCGGAGCTGCCGGGAACCCACCCGATCTGCTCGAGAGACGAAGGAGTAGCTAACGCGCCTACCAGAAGGATGAAATCATGAGGATAGCCAGCATTTCCATTCGCAAGCTTTTTGGCGTCTTTGACTACCACATTCCGCTCAGAACGGAGGAGAGAATCACTTTGCTCCACGGGCCAAACGGAGTCGGAAAGACTACAATCCTCAGAATGGTTGATGATGTCTTTTCTCGGAAATTCTACAACTTATCGCGAATTCCATTTGATCAATTGAAGATAGAAACGGACGAAGGATCTTTCATAACAATCAACCGAAGAATAGCCGAAAAGAATGACCAGAAATACCCAGTGGTCTCAATTAGCATCCCCGGCGCTAGGCAGAAGCATGAGATTAACCTATTCGAGACACTTCATTTATTTGGACGCCAGATTCCTATGGCAATAGTCGACGATGTAGTTCCTTACCTGGAACGTGTGGCCCCAAGGAGATGGCAAGACAAGAGAACAGGTGAAATCCTGTCTCTTGAAGAAGTGCTTCAGAACTACGGCCACTTATTTCCGCAGCAGCTACGCGGGAAACTCATGGGGATCCCCAAGGAGGTCAGCGAGTTCTTAGGTTTGTTTACGACGCATTTCATCCAGACCCAGAGATTAACTGCTACACCGGAAAGAGACGACTACAGGAGTCCAAGTCCGAAACAGCCGAAAGTAACTGTTGTTGAAAAGAATTCGGACGATATGGTTGAGAGAATTCAACAGGCTCTTCAACAATCTGGGGCGACTGCAGCTTCTTTGGACAGAACTTTTCCCATGAGAATCCTCCAATTGCTTGTTCCGAAAGAGGCAACCGAGGAGAACATTCGCATGAAGTATCAGGAGCAAACTGTGTACCGAGGTCGATTGATGGCGGCTGGGTTAATCGATACAGGGGAGTCATTCGAGCTCCCAAGCGGCCCAATTGATGCAAATGCGCGAAAAGTCTTGTGGTACTATCTTAACGATATCGACGATAAGCTTGCGGTGTTCGATGCACTACTGAAGAAAATGGAGCTCTTCAAGGAAATAATCAACAAGAGATTTCTGTTTAAGACCTTTTCCATCGACCTAAAAGACGGTTTTCTATTCAAATCAGTAGACGGAAAGCCAATACCTCTGACGGCTCTCTCTTCCGGCGAACAGCACGAACTCATTCTTTCGTATGACCTTATCTTTCGTGTGGAACCACAATCACTCATTATGATCGATGAACCTGAGTTATCACTTCATGTAACGTGGCAACACAGATTCCTTGACGACATGGAGCGTATTTCGAAACTAAGCGACCTTGATTTCTTGATCGCAACACATTCACCCCAGATAATACATCATCGTAAACAACTATCTGTAGCCCTCAAAGGAGGACGGGATGAATGAGTGAATACCTTTCGGCAGAAGACCTTGCCAACGATATTAATATGTGCCGAACGGGTTTTTCGGGCACAATTGTGGTGATAGAAGGCGAGACAGATCAGACGGTTTTTGAGCGCTTCTTTGACCTCGATGCCTGTCTATTCTTGCCTGCTAATAGCAAAGACAACGCAATACAAGCATTCGAATTCCTAGGAGAGCAAGAACAAGAAGGAGTAATTGTCATTGTCGACGCGGATTTCGATCACCTAGTGAAGAATGCGGCCCATGCTGAAAGCATATTCCTCACAGACTTTCACGACTTGGATATCATGATGATTGAATGTCCGGCTCTTGAGATTGTCCTAAGGCAATATGCATCGCCGGGAAAGATTCAGATGGTAAGGAAGGCAAGGGGCGGTGCCTCGGTCAGGCGCATACTCTATGATGCAGTCCTCCCACTGGGAATCCTCCGTCTAGTATCAAAGAGAATGCTGTAACCTCTCACATTAAACTGCCTTTCTTTCACACATTAATCGGGACTCCACA
>CAZPQB010000314.1:0-2011 GCA_964588605.1 uncultured Dehalococcoidaceae bacterium
ATTCCCCGCCGGCAGTATAACCGGCACGCGGTCGTCTGGCTCCTCCAGCTTGATTGCCTTGATAACCCTATTTACCCTTTCCTTGTAGAGTGCGGCAGCGTCCTCGCTGGAAAATTTTACCCCGGGATTGAGCCATTTTTTAAAACGTTCTTCACGCTTCTCCTCCCAGGTCATCTCCGCCCATTGCTTTTTAGCGTTCATTTTGCACCAACCATCCTTTCGCCAGAGTTAACGCCGCCATGGCATTCTTACCCACTATGTTTTATCCTTCTCCTCACACTCCGGGCAGTAGCCCTCGAGGTATAATTCAGCTTTGGTCACCCTGAAGCCGTGTTCCCGCTGTACTGCCTTGACCAGCTTCTGGAAATGAGGGTTTTGAATTTCCATAACCTTACCGCATCCCTTGCAGACAAGGTGCTGATGTTCCGGCGATTGCTTAATCTCGTAAAAGCAACGAATCTTGCCCAGCCTCGTCTCGTCAATCAGGCACAGTTCCTTAAAGAGGTTGAGCGTACGGTATACTGTCGCCGGGCTGATAGACTCATCCTTAGCAATTGCGCGGCGATAAAGCTCCTTGGCATCGACATGCCCTTCAACATCGCGCAGCAGCTCCAGAAGCAAACGCCTCTGATTTGTTAACGGATGTCCTTTAATCGGGTTGTCTTGTTTGCGGTTGCGACTCATTCTCAACTACATGCTATAACGGATTCCCGCTTCTTGTCAAGGCAGGTTGAAGGCAATGTGAGGTGAAGGCTGTTAACTGTTTTGGTATAGTCTAGCGGAGTTTCCGGGGGCGTCGCCCTGGCAATTTACGCATGTAAAATTTCTTTCGTTGATACTCCAGCTCGATGAGACTACCGGTATCAATTAACTCCTGCACGATTCCCCAGTCGCTTCTAGCATTTTCCAGGAGTTCTAGTACTGCGTCTTCTCTCATCGGGTGCACCGCAGTAATGCTGAGCAAGTCCTCCGCAGCATTGCCGGTGGAGGCAAACGTATTCCCTTCGTAACCGATGAGATATTCCACATTGCCCAATCTTTTTTTGAAGACCTGGTATGCCTCATTTACAGTTTGCTCGGTGGCAGGCTTTACCCGTTCTGCCGGCGGTCTTGTCGGGATGGCCAGATAGGCTATATCCGGCTCTAATTTTTTCAGAAAGTCAGCTATTTGCGAAATCCTGCCGATATCATCATTTATGGCTTTAATCAGCATGGTTTCCGTGGTGAGTTCTCCCTGGAACGATTTTGCGAATTTGAGTATGCCTTGCAGAATCGTCTCGAGCTTTAATGATTTATGCGGCCTGTTGATTCTGCGCCATGTCTCTTCATCGACCGCATCCACTTTCAAAGATACCCAATCGGCTTTCAGCAGGTCTTTTCTTACATCCTCACGCCAGAGCAGCGACCCATTGGTAATAACGGCAATCCTGACTCCCAGCCCCTTCAAAATGTCTATTTCCTCGCCGAGGTTAACATCCAGTGTAGGCTCTCCGTCCGGAACAAAGGTCATATAGTCTATTGCTTCACCCTTTTCCCTGGCCTGTCTGACCTTGTCCTTCACCTTTCGGGCTATCTCTTCCGGGCGATAAAAAGCCTGGCGTTCAACCTGCATGTTCGTAGTGCTTCCCAACTGACAATAAACGCAGGAATAATCACATATCTTGGGAGGAATATTGTTTATCCCCAGGCTACGCCCTAACCGCCTGGATGGGACAGGGCCATAAACGATAGAACTAGCCAATGTTCCGCCTCCATTGCCGACGTCATTGCCTATCCTGTCGGCATCCGCGGCCCCACGGCCTCCGACGGTTAAATTCAGTAAATGCTGTGCCCAATTCGTAAAGTCTCTGGTGGAGATAGGGTGACAATAGGCAGAACTTTTGAACTTGCTTTTACTCTTACATTGTAATAGGAATCGCAACACAAAACAAGCAAGTGTTCAGCACAAAGGTTGGGTAATAGTAACGGGCATTATAGTAAGAAAAGCCTGGTTCCGTCAATGTGCTGGCTG
>CAZPQB010000315.1:0-1999 GCA_964588605.1 uncultured Dehalococcoidaceae bacterium
TTATTAAGCCAACTCCAGGTCTTTCGTATTCCATCCTCAAGACTTGTTTTCGGTTGCCAGCCGGTCTTCCCTCGTATTTTTGAGATATCCAACACTATTTTTTGTATATACTGCTTATCGCTCAGCACATAGTCAGGCACTACTTGTTTTCCGGTGACAGTGGACATGATGCTTAATAACTCATTTATAGAAGTTCCAATTCCGCTTCCAATATTGAATACCTTTTCATCGCTCCTTATCTCCAATAATGCCATTGTCGCATCAACTGCGTCTTGTATGTAGATATAATCTCTTACCATTGCCCCATCCCCGTAAATTATCGGCTGTTCATCATTCTTAATTTTATTTAAGAAAATGGGAATCACGCCCTGTTTGCCAAAGGGGCTTTGCCTTTCGCCATACGGATTGGAATATCTGAAAATCATAAAGTCCAGGCCATATGCAGCACGGAAGTAATGCAGATATCTTTCTATGGCCAGTTTTGATATCCCGTAAGGGTCAGTTGGCTTGGTGGGGTCTGTTTCGCGAACTGGAAGGTGTTGTGGTTCGCCATAAATCGTGCCTCCCGAAGAAGGGAAAAATATCTTCCTAACCTTGTTATTGACAGCGGTTTGAAGTAATCTCACAGTTCCTTCAACATTGGTAAAGATATCGTATATCGGGTTCAGTCTGGCTGTTACGGGCACTGTTGTGGAGATATAGTGAAATACATAATCGACCCCGGTACACGCCAGGGCAAGGTCCTTTTCGCTTAGAAAATCACCTTTAACAATTTCGATTCGATTTCTTACTGTCGATAGGTTATCCATGCCACCTTGGAAATTGTCAAAGACCCTGACATGGTGGCCCTTTTTCAGTAATGCCTCTACGAGATGCGAGCCAATAAATCCGCCGCCACCCAATATCAGACATGTTACCATGACAATGTCGCCTGATCCCTTGAATATATCATGTGCCAATTATCGCACGATTCTGGCATGTTCATCTCGGGTAGAATTTTCTATCGAGGTATTCCCTAATTCTAGCTAGTCTATTCAGTATCCTCCAGTCCTTAATATATTTCTTTCCCAGCCTGGTAGCCGCTGACCGTGCTCTTGTCCATATGACCATGAACCACTGCCCTTTCACTCGAGCCAGCAAATTTGTCTTGACCTGTCGGTGATCTTGGCGGAGGCTGGAGATAAATACGTCATCAAGCTCATATTCTCGCTTACCTATATTTATGCACCATTGACAAAATTCCTGTCTATTTCCCCCAAATATGTCCGGATACAAGGCTTGCACCTCGATCCGAGATAGATAAATCTCGTACCATAACGGCGTAATCCCGGGCAGAACGGCATTGCCACCGATGTCTTTATTTAGCCATTTATAATATGAGTTGCTGCCTGTACTAAATGGGTTCCCAAATTTAGCTGTCAAATTATTCACCTCCAGCTTTCGGAATATTCTTCGGATGATTTTGGAAATAGGTATACCATTATCAAAATAATTATAAGTGTAAGGCCAATCCTTCGTCTCTGCGTAACCGTGTCTGAATGCCGATTCTTTATATTGCTTAAACAACGGTTGAAGCGCGGGGAAATCCCTCAATCTATGCCAATCCTGATATTTAGAAATCTTGGTCAGTTTTTTGAGCTCAAGCCCTGAAAAGTGGAAGAATCTCAGCGGGTAGCCGTTGAGGACGATTTTACCTTTCTTTATCTCAATCTTGCGATTGAATAAGTTCCAGTATCCTACATTATAGCCGGGGTCTCTCAAGATGAGTACGTTATTCAGGTAGGTAGGGACTAGATTAAGCCACTTTTGGTCGGCATAAAGCGGAGGGTCGTCTTGCAAAGCATATTTTTGTAAACGGGTTTTCCACCATGTCAGGAATGCCCGCACATCTCTGTTATTAGCGACAGCTATGAACCCTCCATTGAAACTCCCGCATCTCAATGTGTTCAGTTCGCTTTCTATATATCTATCTTCTACCGGTATAGGGTCTAATAGGTGT
>CAZPQB010000316.1:0-1993 GCA_964588605.1 uncultured Dehalococcoidaceae bacterium
TGGTATTGAATTGGTTATTCGGCTAAAATGATGATAGATGATAATAGAACATGAGGAGTAAGAACTTATGGCTAAGGGATACATGGGTAAAATGCTTTTCGTGAATCTGGGAGATAAAACGATCGAGGAGAGGGAAATTTCCGATGAGCTGGCTATGAATTATATCGGAGGCTACGGCATCGGAGTAAAGGTGCTGTATGACATGATGAAGCCAGGAGTTGACCCTCTTGGCCCGGATAACATCTTGGGATTTGTAACTGGACCAGCGACCGGGTCAGGAGCTTTTTTTGGCTCTCGTTATACCTTAGTCTGCAAATCTCCAGTAACCGGGGGCTGGAATGACGCCAATTCTGGAGGTTACTTTGGTAGGGAACTGAAGAAGGCAGGGTATGACGCGGTGTTCATAATGGGGATATCTGAACATCCGGTGTACCTCTGGATTAAAGATGGCAAAGCCGAGATTAAAGATGCCCGTCACTTATGGGGAAAGGATACCAAAGAGACATTATCTGCTCTTATTGAGGAAACCGGGGATGAAAAAATTCGGTCTTCAATAATCGGGCCTGCGGGTGAGAAAATGTCTTTAATATCCTGCCCAATAAACGAAGGCCATCGAGCGCCGGCCAGAGGTGGGGGCGGTGCCGTCATGGGCTCGAAAAAACTAAAGGCAATTGTAGTAAGGGGAAATGCTGAGATCACTATAGCTAACCCGACCAAACTGCAGGATATCAACCGCAGAGTAAGCAATTATATGAAAAACGAAATGAAAGAAGGGGTGGCTGCACTTGGTGAATATGGCACAGGGGTTGGTACTGCCGTTTCGGCCCTAGACGGTAATTCGCCGGTTAAGAACTGGGGTGGTATTGGCATAATAGACTACGGTGAAGAAGCTGCAAAAAAACTTAACTCCACTGAGCTTGACAGATACAAAGTGAAAAAATACGCTTGTTCAAATTGCCCGTTAGGCTGCGGCGCAGAGTATGAAGTTAATTCAGGTAAATGGCCTGTAGGACAGACGGAACGTCCTGAGTATGAGACATCTTCTGCGTTTGGCAGTATGTTACTGAACAGCGATGAAGAATCTCTACTCAAGGCGAATGAAATCTGCAATAGAGCCGGCCTGGATACCATCTCAACGGGCGCAACCGTGGCATGGGCTATGGAATGCTACAACGAGGGCATTCTTTCCAAAGAAGACCTGGATGGCATAGAGTTAACATGGGGAAACAGCGAGGCCATTGTAAAAATCACCCGGAAAATTGCAGACCATGAGGGCTGTGGCGCAATACTAGCTCTTGGTTCTAACGGAGCGGCTAAGAAGTGGGGCAAAGGTTTCGAATATTTACAGACTATTCTCGGCGTAGAGTTTCCCATGCACGACCCCAAATTTGCCCCTGGTTTCGGGCGGAGTTACCAGTTTGACCCTACACCCAGCCGGCATGTCAAGGGCGGCCTTGGTCATTTACAGGAGCATAATAGAACGGGAGACGAGTATAACTACTATGGTACCGGTGTTTTAGACGTATATGATACTTTCAAGAAAGAGGTTATAAATTCTGCCGGTTTCTGTTTGTTTTCAGAAGATTTTATGCCGGAAGGAACCCATAACGAGTATATTGAGGCGCTCACCGGTTGGTCGTTTAAATCTCAGCAGGTTTTTTCCGCTGGTAAGCGTATTCTGAGCATGAGACAAGCCTTTAACATTCGAGAAGGCTTAACGCGGGCAGACTTTATCATTCCTCCGCGTGCCACAGGAAATCCTCCCCAAACGGAAGGGCCTCTTGCCGGCATAATGGTTGATAATGACCGCTTAGGAAGGAATTTCTACAGGGTTTTAGATTGGGATTGGGAAACCGGTAAACCGACTTTGGAATCGTTGCTCGGAGTAGGCGGCCTCGATAATGTAATCAGAGACCTTTACGGAGAACAGTCACCGAGATAATAATAGCAAATAGATCGGTTAAAGGTTAAGTCCCGGCTAGCACAATTGAAT
>CAZPQB010000317.1:0-1975 GCA_964588605.1 uncultured Dehalococcoidaceae bacterium
CTTGCCACTATGTTACCAAAAAGCCTCACCTGAGTCGAGTTCGGCAACAGCCCCAGATATGGTCTCTCGGCGAAGCTAACAATGCCCCCTTTTATTCCTGAATTCAGGCAATAATAATCTTGGTCCCCTGCGTGTAAAGCATTCTTGATAATAGGCAGAGGTCGCTTGCCTCCTTTCCGGAAAGAGCAATTACTGAGAAGTACTGGAGAGCACTCATCAGGACGTAAGGAATTATATGAGTGTGAGATTTCAAAAGCCGGAAGTTCCTGAAAGCTATTGAGAAATGACTAAGCTGGTGCCAGTTACAGTTCTGCATCGTTTTAGGACATGTGTCGTCCCTGCAGAAAGCAATCTGACTAACAGATTAAAAACAGGTATTTATGCACACCGCAGCAAGGAAACAACATTAGAATCCCGACCATTGCGCGTTTTTTCTACCCTCCTCCTTCTTCGCCCCACCAATCAGTTGATATGTGAATGCTCCCTCGAAAAGCCCATAGCTGATGGCAGCACCAGCAGAATTATGCTCCATTAAAAGTCTAGTTTCTTCCGGACTTAGAGATGAAATGACTACACCGAGATTCTCCTCGTTCATGACCGAATCACGGATAGCAAGAAAGGCGGAGGGGTAGGCCATTTCCGAAAGATCTCTTACGCAGATATCCTCAAAGCCGATCTTGGATAGAGCAGACTGAATGACTTGTATAGAAGGGAGAGGTGCGATTTTCCAGCCACGCTGAATTGTGCGATGATGTTCTTCCTGTTCTTCAGTAAGAGGCTTATCACTTCTGAAACCGTCAACTGCCTGCCAACGGCCTCCAGGTCTCAAGACCCTGTAAACACCCTTTAGGTAATCCTTTTTGCTTAATGCGTAGCAGAAACTCTCTTGGTTGAAGACAAAGTCGAAGCTCTCATCCTCGAAATCGAGATTCATAAAATCGAGGAGTCGGAACTCCACTTGATGGTTAAAGCTTCTTTCCTTGGCGAATTGTATTGCCATATCTACATGGCGTTGGCAAATGGTGATTCCTATGACATTGACCCCAAACGTTTGAGCTAGGTAAAAGGCCAAACCTCCCACTCCGCAGCCTGCGTCCAGAACCAGCTGACCAGGGTGTAAATCGCAACCCTCTATGAGTATGCGGTTGGAATTCATTAATGCATCTTCAAACGTGCTTGGTGGATCGCCCCAGAGTCCAAAGTGCCAGCCAAGGGTTTGACCGCTATACCGAAGGTAACTTTCGGTCATCCGCTCATAATAACCGGCAACCTTATCCAAGTGACTATTCAAAGACCCTCTGTCTCAAATTCGATTCTGACTTACTGGTACGCACATACTACCACACCAGGTTATTGAGTGCAATGGTTGTGACAATCGTGCAAACGGTAGCAGGACTGTCACGACAGGCACTCCGAAAGGAACAACTCTCTACGTCCTACTGATGGTAAGCAGTGATTCTTCCAATGTCACGAGATTGACCTGCGATACCCTAATAAATATATTCAAACGTATTGCACTTCTAATTAATATTGATAACTCAAGTTATCATTCTATCTAGAAAATAGTATTGTTTTATATATTCTGGCACTTTATGTACTTCCTTGTTCGTAGAAGTTCATTAGTAAGAACATTAGCGAATGATAAAGACGAACCTCCGATTTTATAGTTCAACTATTGACATAGAAGTGCGTCAAGCGTATACTTTGTAAAAATTGTAGGAAATGTTAGGTTGACACAAAGACGGACTAGAGATTGAGAATTTTGAAAGGAGGGTAGCAAATGAAATCTCAAGCATTGCAAGAACTAGTAAAGAAGATCTTCAGCGATGAAAAAACCAAAAATCAATTCATGTCAGACCCAGATAGCGTTCTCTCCCAATACGATTTAACAGAGCAGGAAAAAGAAGCGGTGTTGAACACCCATACCAAACTGGGACTGGTGACCTCTGATTCACCGCAATTAGAAGCGGCTCTT
>CAZPQB010000318.1:0-1968 GCA_964588605.1 uncultured Dehalococcoidaceae bacterium
TGGCCGGGTGCAGGGCGGCGGGGTCGATACCGCCCGACAGGGTACGTCCGCTGGAGGGCATAGCCAGGTTATAGGCCCGGGTCATGCGGGTAATACCATCAAGAAGGATGACCACGTCATTGCCGCTTTCCACCAGGCGTTTGGCTCTTTCCAGCGTCAGTTCGGCGACACGCGTCTGGTTCTCTACCATCTCGTCAAAGGTGGCGCCAATCACCTCTCCCTTAACCGAACGCTTCATATCGGTGACCTCTTCCGGGCGTTCCCCGATAAGACATACTATCATGTGAATATCCTCGTAGTTGGCGGTGATGGCGCTGGCTATTGACTTAAGCAATAGCGTTTTGCCCGCCTTGGGCGGCGACACCAGCAGGCCTCGCTGCCCGCGCCCGATGGGCGAGATGAGGTTAATCAGGCGGGTGGAGATATCGCTCGGTGAGTGCTCCAGGTTTATTAGCTTGTCGGGGAAGGTGGGCGTGAGAGAACCGAAGGGCTGCCGGTTCTTAGTAAGCTCGGGGTCGATATTGTTGATGGCCACTACCTGGAGCAGGCTGAAGTATTTCTCATTGCTTTTCGGCGGCCGGCCCTGCCCGGTAACCATGTCACCGTTGCGCAGACTGAACCGGCGTATCTGGGACGGCGAGATATATACGTCCGTCTGGCTGGGTAGCAGGGTGTCCTGCCGGAGAAAGCCATAGCCATCGCTCATGATATCCAGGATGCCGCTGCAGAAGATATTGCCCTGTTGTTCGGTGTGCGTCTCAAGCATGCGCATGATGATGTCCTGCTTCTTGAGACCGGCTGGAATCTGGACTTCCATCTCCTTGGCCAGTTCAATAAGTTCTTCTTTGGTTTTGTTTTCAAGCTCAACAATGTTCATGATTCTACCTCACTCTGACCCTATTTCCCTACCGGAAGGTCGGTTATTTTCTTC
Organism: uncultured Dehalococcoidaceae bacterium; assembly: GCA_964588605.1. Classification (GTDB taxonomy): domain Bacteria; phylum Chloroflexota; class Dehalococcoidia; order Dehalococcoidales; family RBG-16-60-22; genus CAZLEY01. The sequence continues at coordinate 932 of CAZPQB010000318.1, forward strand.
TTTATATAATTATCTCCTTATGAAATATGAAATGTTATTTGGATACGCTCTTCCAGTCAGCCATGAAGCGTTTAACGCCGACATCGGTAAGCGGATGTTGTATCATCTGCATGAGGACGTTATAGGGAACGGTAGCGATATGGGCCCCTATCTTGGCGGCGGTTACGCAGTGTAAAGGATGACGAATGCTGGCGGCAATCACCTGCGTGGATAACTGTGGATAGTTATTCAGCATGTCAACGATATCCTTTACTAATCCCATGCCGTCATGTCCGGCATCGTCGAGCCGGCCCACGAACGGGCTGACGTAGGTAGCCCCGGCCAGCGCGCCGAGAAGTGCCTGATTGACCGAGAAACAAAGCGTCATATTTATTTTTATATTCTCCTTGCTCAGGGTAGATATTGCCTGCAGGCCGTCGGCCGTGGCCGGTATTTTGATATTCACATTGGGTGCCCAGGACGCCTTAAGTCGTGCCTCTTTTATCATGGCATCAGCCTCTTCAGCCAGTACCTCGACGGAAACCGGTCCGCTGATGATAGAGCAGATAGTTTTCGTCACTGATTCATAGTCGGATGTCGCTTCCTTGGATAATAGTGACGGATTGGTGGTAACCCCGCTAACAATACCCAGTCTGGCAGCGCGCCGTATCTGGTCGATATTGGCTGTATCCAGAAAGATTTGCATTCGGTCCTCCTTCCAGTATCAGGTGGAAAGGGGTAATGGGGGCTGAGCTCCTTCACGCAGTATTCCTTTGGCAACGCCGATAAAATCGCGGAACAGTGGATGTGGGCGGCCGGGACGGGAACCAAATTCGGGATGAAACTGGCAGCTTAACATCCAGGGGTGGTCGGCCAGTTCGCAGACCTCGACCAGCCTGTTGTCAGGGGATAACCCGCTGTAAATCATACCGGCCTCGTGCAGTGGCTCCCGGTAATCATTATTAAATTCGAAGCGGTGCCGGTGGCGTTCCTGTATCAGTGGTTGGCCGTACGCATTGGCGGCCCGACTTTTCGGGAGGAGTTTACAGGGATAATTT
>CAZPQB010000319.1:0-1898 GCA_964588605.1 uncultured Dehalococcoidaceae bacterium
GAGCCGACACTGGGGCTGGACCCGCAGACACGCAACCATATCTGGGAATACGTGCTGGAACTCCAGAAGCGGGAAGGAACCACCGTTTTTCTCACCACCCATTACATGGACGAGGCTGAAAAAGCCACGCGAATAGCTATTATCGACCGCGGCAAGCTGGTGGCCATGGACACACCGTTGAAGCTTAAGCGTATGGTGGGCAAAGATACTATTACCGTAAGAACCAACGATAACGCCAGAGCCGCCGAAGATATTCAAGCGCTTTATCAGACCGAGGTGAGACATGACGGCGACCAGCTCTCCTTCGCCGTGGAAAACGGAGAGGAATTTCTGCCAATCTTTATCAAGGAATCAGGTTTAAAAATAACCAGTATCAGCCTACGCCGCCCTACCCTCGAGGACGTTTTCCTTAAAATTACGGGAAGGGAAATCCGCGAAGAGGAAGGCGGCGACTCTATTAAAGAGCACCTGCGAAGGCGCGGCGGACGTATGCACCACTAGGAATAAAAGATGGACAACCTTATCGGCGTATATACAATCTGGTACCGGGATATATTGCGATTCTGGTATGACAAGGCGCGCATGTTCAGCGCGCTTCTATTCCCGATATTTTTCCTGGCCATCTTCGGCAGCGGGCTTCAGAGAAGCATCGGCATGATGGCGGGCGGGGTAGATTTTATCCAGTTCATGTACCCCGGCATTATCGCCATATCCGTGCTCATGGGCTCGTTCATGTCCGGCGTATCAATTGTCTGGGACCGCGAGTACGGTTTCCTGAAAGAGGTGCTAGTAGCGCCCATCAGCCGTGTGTCCGTGGCGGTGGGCAGGACACTGGGCTCGGCCACGGTGGCCACCATACAGGGCATAATGATACTGGTGCTGGCGCCCTTCGTTAAGGTCTCCCTTTCCGTCGGGGTTGTACTGGCCCTGCTACCGCTGATGTTCCTGCTGGCCGCTTCTATGGGGTCGCTGGGTATCCTGCTGGCATCGCGCATCAAGTCGACGGAGGCCTTCCAGGCCATCATGCAGATGCTGATGTTCCCCATGATGTTTCTCTCCGGCGTATTTTTCCCAATGCAAGACCTGCCGGCCTGGATGAGCTTCATCGTGAAAATCAACCCGGCTTCTTACGGCGTCGCCGCCATCCGACAGGTAGTCCTGGGGACCACGCCGGATTCCCCCTTCTCCATCTACCTGTTCGGCCATGCCGTGACTATCTGGGAGAACATCATAATAATGGCGGCTTTCGGCTTCGTCATGACCGTCCTGGCGATGTGGTCCTTCGGGCGTCAGGAGTAAACCATTCTTAATCAGTTCAGAACCTGGAAATAAGGCATCCTCGTTCTTAGCTTTTAACTGCTTTCTTGGGTTCTGGACTCTCATATGCTTCCTTATCTTCCTCTTCACCTGACTTTCCCTTCTTGAAGGCGCGTATTCCTTTACCCAACGCACTGCCAACCTGGGGTAACTTCCCCACGCCGAAAATAATCAGGATAATCAGCACGATAAGTCCAATTTCCCATGGTCCCATTCGGAATGGCATCATGAATTCTCCCTAGCTCTATACTTTCCTGCTATTATAAATTTTGTACCAGCAATATCCCAGTCCCCCCTGACGATGACTGAGAAATCAAACCGTCATCGTATTATCACCTTTTCATTGTAGGTCTTTGACATGGGTGATAGCCATATGTTTTCGCTTGCGAATCAAGGTCCAGAGTATTGAATCTTTCTAAGGGCAGTAAAACTTCGTTTTCGGTCTTGCGAAGGTCTACGGCTTTTAGATAACTTTTACATTGCTCGCACACGTAAAGGCGATATTGCTCCGTATCATCTGTGAAGAATGATAGGGATTTCTGCTCCTGGTTGCCGCAGCAATGGCATACCAGCCGTTGAAA
>CAZPQB010000320.1:0-1896 GCA_964588605.1 uncultured Dehalococcoidaceae bacterium
CCGCGCTGGACGTGGCCCAGGATACACACTCTTGATTCAATCTGCAGTTTATCCTTTGCCTCTTGAGCAATCGCAAAGGTATGGCCAGGCTGGTCGCCTTCAGCTACTACTACGATGGCGCTTTTCTTTCCCCGCTCAAAACTTTCTCTTAACCTTGTCCAGAGCTTATCGGTACTGTCAGCTTCAGGAATAATCGTCTCTTCAGCACCACCGGCGATACCGCTTTCCAGGGCGATGAACCCTGTGTGGTGTCCCATCACCTCTACAAAGAAGAGCCGTTCATGTGACATGGCGGTATCGCGAATACGATCAATAGCCTCGAGTGCCGTATTCACCGCCGTATCAAAACCTACGGTATAATCAGTGCCGTATACATCGTTATCTATGGTCCCCGGCGCACCGATAATGCCGATACTACATTCATTAGCCAAGAGAGTACCGCCGTGGAAAGTACCATCGCCGCCCAATAAAACCAGACCGTCAATTCCTGCTTCTTCAAGCACGCTTATCGCTTTTGCCCTACCCTCAATCGTCGTGAATTCAGGACAGCGCGATGTTTCCAGTATAGTCCCGCCCTGATATATGATGTTGGCAATAGATTTCCTGTCTAGCGCCAATATGTCACCCTCAATTAGCCCGGCGTAGCCGCGCCTTATGCCTAAAATATCCACATTATTGGTCATAGCAGTTCGCACCGCTGCCCGGATGCAGGCATTCATGCCGGGAGCGTCACCGCCACTGGTCAATATGCCAATCCTCCTCATGCTAATCCCCTCTCCCAAGTGATTTCTCCTTCTATTTCGTGATGTAACCTTATGGTGCGGTAGATAATTTCTTTCGTCACCTCCGGCATACTGGTGCCGAATTTCGGCTGCCTATGGTCCATACCACAGTATATGTCCGGCCTCCAGGGGCACCGCCGCACCATCGAAATAGGGAATGATACGTGGCGTATAGTGTTCGGCTGGCCGACGAGCAGGCACTCGGGCGCGGCATAGATAACCGTTTCTGGCTCCTGCCAGCGTCTCGGCCAGTTCCATGACGCGGATTTCGGGTTCTCCGTTACCCTGTGGCTCGGCGTAAAGCTGAACCTGGATTAGTTTGGCATCAAGCTCACCAAGATACGCTTCTACCGTCATAATGTAATCGTCACCTTCCCTCTGCACATTCAGCTTTCCGAAGCGTAACTTCTGCCAATGCGTGTCGAGTGACTCTTGCCAGCGGCATAAACGCACTGCCTCAGAAGCCCCGTTAGCGGTGCGCTTCCGATAGTTCTCGGCGGCAGGAAGATATAATCTATCGACATACTCGCGCAGCATCCGGTTGGTACTGAATTGCGGGGTGAGGTCAGCCATACTCGCGCGTACGCGCGTTACCCAAGCGGTCGGAATACCCCTGCCATCACGTTCGTAAAAGCACGGAATAACCTCCTCTTCAAGAAGACGGTAGAGCTGTTCTGCTTCACGGGCATCCCAGTCAGGGTCATCACCGTGCTCCTTTACGTCGCCGATGGCCCAGCCTACCTCGGAACGGTAAGCTTCCGCCCACCATCCATCCCGCTCCGATAAGTTCAAGCCACCGTTCACCAGAACCTTCATGCCGCTGGTACCGCAAGCCTCCCAGGGGCGACGGGGTGTGTTAATCCAGAGGTCCATACCCTGTACCAATTGTTCAGCTAGAGCCATGTCATAATCGGAGAGGAAGATGACCCTGTTTTGCACATCAGGACGAAGGGAGTACTCCCACCACTCTCGAATCATGGCTTTACCCTGTTCATCGCGGGGATGGGCTTTACCGGCAATAACGAGTTGAACAGGCCGATGAGGGTGGTTCAGTATCCTGCTTAGCCGATCGGGATCATGGAGCAATAGATTTGGTCGTTTGTATTCGGTGAAG
>CAZPQB010000321.1:0-1885 GCA_964588605.1 uncultured Dehalococcoidaceae bacterium
ATAAAGCCAGGGAGAGAGTACTCTACGATATGGAAATGAGGCGCGAACTGGAAGGCTAGCCTTCCGACGTCGTTGAAATAAGGAGGTTATGAGGATATGTCCAAGATAATTGCATCAGCAGCTATCAGAGGTGCTCACAAGATTGTTGACCAGGCTGAGAAGCAGTGGCAGGAGGCCATGGATAAGCATGGAGCCAACGAACCGGTCGGCTTCCCCAATACTGCCTATTATCTACCTGTTATCTACGGGATTTTAGGTATGAAGGTAGAAAAGCTGGGCGACATGGAAGCCGTGTTGAAAAAGTGCAGGGCCCTGCTGCCGCCGCCGGTAAGGGAAGAGCATCACCTGCCTTACCTGGCGCCCGCCCTCGATGCCGGTATGGTCACCTTCTGGGCTGAGGAAATCATGGAGGCGATAAGATACCTGGATAATCCAGATTTCTATCTTCTGGGAGAAGACGTTACTGACGGCAACATCTGGCTCGGTGCCGCCGATGACGTCATCCTGAGAAAGCGGGGGGTAGAGTTCGTTGACGGCACCGCCCCCGGCTTCGCCGCCATACTGGGCGCGGCGCCTACTCCCGAGATTGCCAAGGAGATTGCCGAGGAACTACAAAAAAAGAACCTTTACGTGTTCATGGCCGGCAGTCATAACGGAGGGAGATTTTCCGAGCAACTGGTTGAGGCCGGGACACAGATTGGCTGGGGAACCCGCCTGGTCTCCTTCGGACCGGATACCAGTGCCGCGGTTTTCGCCATGGGCTTTGCCACCAGGGCCGCCATGTCCTTCGGCGGTATTGAAGCCGGTGATTACCGTAAAGTCCTCATCTACAATAAAGACCGTATCTTCGCCTTCGCCCTGACCATGGGCGATGTTACCGACGAATGGTACGCCAACGGCGCCGGGGCTATCAACTGGGGCTTCCCCGTCATTGCCGATACCCCGATACCTGAAGTCCTGCCCACCGGAATCTGCACCTACGAGCATGTCGTCTCGAACATCGCACACGACGAAATAGTCTCCAAGGCTATAGAGGTCAGGGGACTGAAGGTTACTGTTACCGAAGTGCCGGTGCCAACCGCCTTCGGACCTGCCTTTGAAGGCGAGAGAGTCCGTAAGGGTGAGTGGTACCTGGAATGCGGTGGAGGCAGAACACCCATGCTCGAGTGGTGTACCTCCAAGAGGATGGAAGAAGTAGAGGACGGCAAAGTCGAGGTAATTGGACCTGATATACCCGATGTTCCTGATGAAACCCAGTTGCCCATGGCTATAGTTGTGGAGGTCGCCGGGAGGGAGATGAAGGACGATTACGAGCCTATCCTGGAGCGACAAATCCACCATATCATAAACTACATCCAGGGGATATTCCATCAGGGACAGAGGGATATTGCCTGGATACGATTCAGCAAAGCGGGAGTGGAAAAGGGCATTAAGCTGGAGCACATCGGTATCGCCCTTCATGCCAAGCTGCATCAAGATTTCGGCCGGGTGTTTGATAAAATGCAGGTCAAGATTTACACCGAGCTGGATAAAGTAAACGAGCTGGCCGAAAAAGCCAAAGCAACATACGCAGAAAGGGATGCCCGAATTGAAGGTATGACCGATGAGTCCACAGAAACCTACTACTCGTGCACGCTCTGCCAGTCATTCGCCCCCAGTCATGTCTGCGTTATCAGCCCGGAGAGAACCGGCCTGTGCGGCTCCTATAACTGGATGGACTGCCAGGCGGCTTACGAGATTAACCCAACCGGCCCTAACCAGCCGGTACCCAAGGGAGAGACTATTGATGCCAAGCTCGGGCAGTGGAAAGGCGTTAACGATTTTGTCCTCCAGGCTTCCCGCGGCAAGATAGACCACTATAACTTCTACAGCATCGTCAACGACC
>CAZPQB010000322.1:0-1852 GCA_964588605.1 uncultured Dehalococcoidaceae bacterium
ATAAAGCCAGGGAGAGAGTACTCTACGATATGGAAATGAGGCGCGAACTGGAAGGTTAGTCTTCCGGCGCTGCTGTTAATTAAGGAGGTTAAGAGGATATGTCCAAGATAATTGCATCGGCAGCCATCCGAGGTGCTCACAATATAGTCGATAAGGCCGAAAAACAATGGCAGGAAGCCATGGACAAACACGGCGCCAACGAGCCGGTCGGCTTCCCCAACACCGCTTATTATCTGCCGATAATCTACGGTATCTCGGGAATGAAGGTGGAAAAGCTGGGCGACATGGAAGCTGTCCTGAAGAAATGTAAAGCCTTACTGCCGCCGCTGGTAAAAGCAGAACACCACCTGCCCTACCTGGGACCTACCCTGGATGCCGGCATGATTACGTTCTGGGCGGAAGAATTAATCGAAGCCATCAGATACCTGGAGAACCCCGACTTCTACCTGCTGGGCGAAGACGTTACCGACAGTAACATCTGGCTCGGCGCCGCCGATGACGTCATCATGAGGAAGCGGGGCGTGGAGTTCGTCGACGGCACGGCCCCGGGTTTCGCCGCCATACTGGGCGCGGCGCCCACTCCCGAGATAGCCAAGGACATCGCCGAGGAGCTTCAAAAGAAGAACCTTTACGTGTTCATGGCCGGACAGTATAACGGGGAGAAGTTCTCCGAGCAGCTTGTCAAGGCCGGCGTCCAGATAGGCTGGGGGACCCGCCTGGTATCCTTCGGTCCGGATACCAGCGCCGCCGTGTTCGCCATGGGCTTCGCCACCAGAGCCGCCATGTCCTTCGGCGGTATCGAGGCTGGTGACTACCGGAAAATACTCATCTACAATAAAGACCGTGTTTTCGCTTTCGCCATGACCATGGGCGATGTTACCGACGAGTGGTACGCCAATGGCGCGGGGGCGATTAACTGGGGCTTCCCGGTGATTGCCGATACGCCGATACCGGAAATCCTGCCCACCGGCGTCTGCACCTACGAGCATGTCGTGTCCAACATCGCACATGATGAAATCGTCAATAAATCAATCGAGGTCAGAGGACTTAAAGTTACCGTCACCGAGGTACCTATCCCGGTAGCTTTCGGGCCAGCCTTCGAAGGTGAGAGAGTCCGCGGCGACGATATCTACCTGGAGGCCGGCGGCGGCCGAACGCATATGGTAGAATGGGTAACCACCAAACCCATGGACGAGGTGGAAGACGGCAAGGTAGAGGTCATCGGACCCGAACTCAGCGATGTCGAACCGGGCTCGCGTTTACCGGTGGCGATTGCCGTCGAGGTTGCCGGCCGCGAGATGCAGGACGACTACGAACCAATCCTGGAGAGGCAGATTCACCACCTCATCAACTACGCCCAGGGAGTGATGCACATCGGGCAGAGAGATATTGCCTGGATACGTGTCGCCAAGCAGGCGGTAGAAAAAGGTTTTAAACTGGAACATATCGGAACTATACTGCATGCTAAATTGCACCAGGACTTCGGCCGTATCTTCGATAAAATCCAGGTGAAAATATACACTAAAGATGAGGACGTTGATAAAATCGTGGAAAAGGCCAGGATGGCTTACAAGACCAGAGATGAGCGTATCGAAGGCATGACCGACGAGACTACCGATATCTACTACTCATGCACGCTCTGCCAGTCCTTCGCTCCCAGCCACGTCTGCGTCATCAGCCCGGAGAGGACCGGCCTGTGCGGCTCCTACAACTGGATGGACTGCAAGGCCGCCTACGAAATCAATCCCACCGGACCCAACCAGCCGGTGCCCAAGGGCGATACCATCGATGCCAAGCTGGGACAGTGGAAGGGCGTCAACGCATTCGTAGAGCAGGCTTCCCGGGGAAAGAT
>CAZPQB010000323.1:0-1849 GCA_964588605.1 uncultured Dehalococcoidaceae bacterium
GAGTATGAGATGAAATCAAACGGAAGGGTTTTTCGTCATGGTATTACCAAAGGAACCTTCAACCAAAGAGACAAACGACCAATGGGTAAACAGGGTGGGCCATGCCCTGCGTAATCTTGATGACCGCTCAGTCTTGAACCGCAGCTCGCTGGCCCGCCTCTCTTATGTGGAGAAACTTGCCCGTGAGCGCTACAGCAGCCATATACTGCCCAGGGGCTTAGCACTACGTGAGGTATTAGTGGAATGTATCGATAAGGTTGTTAACGACCTTAGTGAAGACGCAGGACTCTCGCGTGCTTGCCGGTATCTGGACTTGTTGAAGCAGGGCCTGAGCTGCCAGCAAATCAGCTCGGAGCTGGGTCTATCACGTGAGCACGTCAGCCGCGTCTACCGTCCCAGAGCCCTCGATCTGGTGACAACCGCATTTCTTTCCACCATCAAGTCACGCTCAACACTTTAAGACCCGCCGAAGTTTCATTGAGAGATAAACTTACCACGCACGTCTCAATGCGGGGACTTTCCTTGACTAAGCTGAGACAGTAGACTATAGTTTCAGCGTAGATTTGGAGCATATTATCATGAGCAAATTCATGACCCCCGCTGAAAATCCCGAACAATGGAAGCAACTACTGGCCGAACCAGACAAGCAATGGAAAACAGGCTACTCAGCAAAATCACTTGCTTACTGCTGGCAAGAAGCCAATGACTTTCCTTATGAGGTGAAGAAGGCATTCCGATCCTCCGGCATTAATTTGTTCAATAATGCTGAAATAGTTGTAGCATTCCCCGAGTATAAAGTACCGTTACCAGGCGGCCACAGGGCTTCCCAAAGTGATATCTTCATCCTGGCTAAAGGTAATGAACAGCTGATTTCTATCATGGTAGAAGGGAAGGTTAACGAGCCTTTTGGTGAAACCGTTATTGAATGGAAGGCGAAAGAAGGGAAAGGCAGAAAACCTAGACTCGGGTATCTCTGTGATTTGCTAGGGCTAAATAATAATGAGGTAGATCCCATCCGCTACCAACTATTGCACCGGACAGCTTCGGCTCTGATAGAGGCTAAGAAGTTCAATGCGCCTAATGCGCTTATGCTGGTCCATTCCTTCAGTAAAGACAATATGTGGTTCGACGATTACTGCAAATTTCTGGCTTTGTTCGATGTAAAAGGAGTGGCAGACTCATTAGTTTTCGGCAAGAACATTGATACTATCGACCTATATTTCGGTTGGGTTAAAGGTAATAGCAAATATTTAGAGGTATAAAGATGGACTCATTGGTACTGGCAGGAGGAAAAATAAATGAGAGTATGGGCAGGTAAACAAAAAAAAGGCGCAATTGTTGAAGGCGAGTGGAAGGGAGCAGAACCGCTGTGGAATATTGGCATCCACATTAGGTCAGAGGAAGTTAAGCAGGGTTTAAAAATAAGCGAAGTCGAAAATGCTATTGTAAATGTGCTTAAAGGCAATTTCTCATCCTACAAGTTAGTGATAAGTCCTAAGGCGAGAGATGTTTTAGAAGGAAAACATGATGGCCTTTCCGATGGATAACCATAGCACTTCTGAACTTTCAATCTCCTCCGGTTTTAACTTACTGCATCCGAGCATTCGGAAAAGATTAGTATCACATTCATATCATGCTGATTGCAGAATCACCGTCGCCATGATAAAATAGGGGTGGTCGTAGGGTTTAGCGACGAAACCTTGACCAGGGAAATTAAAGGGGACTCAAAAAGCGAAAGTTATCGGGCCGAAACCTTGATTTTTCTCCCATTTACGCACGAATCACGCCTATCTAACTTTTAATCAGGGTGTCGCAGGTTCGAGACCTGCACGGCCTACACTCGTTTTCA
>CAZPQB010000324.1:0-1847 GCA_964588605.1 uncultured Dehalococcoidaceae bacterium
TCTTTTCCTAATAATCTGGATAAATCCTGTTAATCAAGCCCTAGGGTCTTCCTGACGACGCAGGTTATATCCAAGATATTAATTACCCGCCTCTTCAGCTTATTTGTGCCTGTAAATATGTAGAGGCATCAGCTTACCTCTGGCGGTAGCAAATGGTTGCCTTCGCTGTACCCGAAGGGTCTTCGCCTGAGTCCACCCCTCAGCCATCAACCGCTCTCTATCTGTTCCCTTACTTAATTCGGCGAGGATGACCTTAATAAGTTCAGCCTCATCTATCGCTCCCAGTTCAGGGCTTGCTATTACGCTCATTCGGGTATGCCCTTGCTCATCTTCCTCTTCTACCACCTGGTAATCGGTGGATGTACCCCCAAATTTTATTGGCAGGACTTCCTCAATAATCCTAACCATATCTGTGCCGATAAAGGTCATTCCCTCACTTGTTAACTTATCGAAGCCTCTTATTTGATAAATGTGCTCCGTTAAGCCAAGCTTTTCCCATTTGCACCCGCAGTTCCTGGCTTCAACCACCCCGTAGTCACCGCTTTCCACATTGAGCAAGATTTTCGGGGCTGTGGATAATAGAGTACTGAAGAGGAAGGCCTCAACTGATGTTGCCGCGTGAGGCACTTCCCTGGAATGCTGAATCAAGGCTAAAGAGTCTTTGCACAGATGGACATCGTCGGGAGCCGCTGGGCTCAAACAGCCAAGTCCGACAAAACCAGCTTCGGAGAAAGCGTATCCAGTGGAAGTAACTGCCCCACTAGAAGCTATCTCTTTCTGCTTGGCTTCAGTGGTTGGTTCTGCCGTGAGGAAGAATGTCCCCCCGGTAAGGTCTATACCCCTTTGTTTAGCTGCCTGACAAATCCTTACGGCTAAGTTTGGATAAGTCGAGAAACTGCAGCCTCCTTGTTGTTTTATTATCTCAGCCATCCATTCAGCTACTTTCCATGCTTCATCGCTGGAAAGGTACTCAGGTCTGGGTAGCTTAACCCCTGAGAGTCGGCTTGCATAGACAATGAAATTCGTGCCGACTCGACTTTTAAGTGAAGGCTTGTAACCCCGCTTCTCGACAGGGGTAAACCATCTCACTGGCTTGTTACCGACTTTAGCATGGCAGAGGGCGACCATGGGTCCGGCACCAGGTAATATCGGCCACCAGATGGCAGAAGGAAATCCAAGGACACCAGCATAATCAAGCGTAAGGATAAGGTAATGTAAACGATTAGCCGTTAAGTAGTCGAAATCATACACTGTCCTTGTGCCGGCGCTCCGGCTGGCCCCACTACGAACTTCAAGATGCCCGTGTAAAAAAGGGTTATCAAAATCGCTTTCTATAAAATTGAAGACCTTACTACCTCGTTTGGCTTCTTTCTTACCCTTGAATTCCTCAACGCTTATATATACCCCTTCGGCTGCTATCTTTTTTAGAGCTGCCTCAACACCGTCCGCCTGCACCATCTGTTCAAAATCGCCATACTCACAGCCAGCCAGCTTGAGGAGTTTAAGATATGGGCTGTTTTTGTTCCCATAGATAACTCTGTTGACTAGCAGCAGGAGGTTTCGCTCTCTGTTTTGTAACCTCTCCCTGATAATTTCACGACTTTGCTCTGGAGTAACTGTCTCTCTGAGGAATCCTCTCAATCCCCATGTGAAACGACAATACATTTTTATTAGGCCAAATACGGACACTTTCACCTCATGTGGGGCACGATTGTAACTATTATATTAGACCCCAATATTATACATCAAGTTAGAGACGGGAGGCGGTAAAAAATATCAGGCAGCGTTACAATTTCTCCCCAAAATAGGAAACCGCCATGGGAACAGGGCGGTTTCTATCCCTAATT
>CAZPQB010000325.1:0-1843 GCA_964588605.1 uncultured Dehalococcoidaceae bacterium
GGGATGTACCAGCACCCTGATATCATCGATAGGCACGTTGAAAAGCCAGCGCGCTTCGATAACCTCCAGTCCATTATTCATGAGGGTGGCCGAGTCTATGGTTACCTTCCTGCCCATCTGCCAGGAAGGGTGTTTCAGGGCCTGCTCCACGGTTATCCCGGCCATCTGCTCCCCGGAATAAGCACGAAAAGGCCCACCGGACGCGGTAAGAATAATGCGGCGTGGGGGCTGTTTCTCGCCATTGAGGCACTGCCAGATGGCGCTATGCTCGCTATCGACGGGCAAAAGCCGGGCGCCGCTTTTCTTGACTTCCGCGGTGATAATTTCGCCGGCGGCCACCAGCGATTCTTTATTGCTAAGGGCGATGGTCTTGCCGGCCTTTATCGCCGCCAGCGTTGCCCCCAGCCCGGCTATCCCGGAGGTAGCCACGACCACGATGTCCGCATCCGCGTGAGAAGCCATTTCCTCAAGAGAGAGAATTTTACATCCGGCGGCAGTCAGCCGAGTCGCCGCCTGCTTATCTTCAGGCGACGCCGCAAAGCTGACAAATGCCGGTTTGAATTCTTTGACCTGTTCCGACAGCAGGGCTGTATTCTTCCCGGCTGCCAGACCAATGACCTTAAAATAGTCCGGCAGACTGCGGACGATGTCCAGTGTCTGCCTTCCAATTGAGCCGGTAGAACCCAGTACCACCAGCCGCCTGAACGTATTCGCCATATACATATATCTTACAACAAATACGAACATTCACAAAGCCAGAGACACCATTGTTAGGCGTGTTTAAAGCTAAGCCACATCTTCAAAAGATAATTAGGGCCTACGGCTGTAGGTTTTAATGTCCTGAAATATACAGGATTAATATGAATGTAGATATTTTTATGTTCAATACAGGGTATGGGAGTGGTAAAATGGGTGCATGAGGAAAATGTCTTTACAAGTGGTGCTGGCTGTGATTAGTGGGTTAAACATAGCTGGCCCTCTTATATTAGACGTACAACAGATATTCCCGTCTTGGCAATGGCAATATCACATTCTTACGGGGTTCTTCGTATTTTGTGTTGTGATGATATGGATAATATTAAGTTTTTCTGTACCTCTGCATCAAATACAAAACAGCAAGCCCAATATAGTATGGTTTAAGAACTCTTGCACAGCACTGTACCGTAGAGATGATAATGGTAAACCCAAAATGGATGAATACCTATATCATGCACTACAGATTTGGTTTAAAAATCAGCCGAAAGAGGCAACTGATGATTCTGTGGCTAAAAAAGTAACTGCTTTAGTTACAGTATATGATAAAGAAAATAAAGTTATTTTGCCAACTGCTCCTGGGGTTTTTATCATTACTGAATCTCTTTATTATGCTGCTAATATTGGTTGGGAAGAGGTGGTTGACGAATGGGACCCAAATGATGAACCTCGTAAATTACAGATTGCAATCAAAAGGTCTGAAGACCAAAGTGCGTATATGTATGCGAAGGCTAATATTCAAACAGAAATTAAGGAGGGTAGTTACTATATAGAAGTGGAACTAAAGGGAACAAGAATAACTAGCTTACAACCTTTCTGGTTTGAGCTTAATAATTCAGGAAGTGGATACGAATTAACTCTTTCCACTCCAATTATGAAACCAAATCTTTGTAAGGAAGGTTTTCAGATTGAATGAGTTTAAGGATTGTATCTCTAAACAGATATATATTTTCAAGGCCGTTTGACCACCATAGTAGAAAGACATATATTACATCTCATTAATAAATACGAACATTCACAAATCCAGAAATGCCGCCGCCGTAAATAGTCATGATACCTCTTTATATCAATACCCTACCTTGACAAACAC
>CAZPQB010000326.1:0-1822 GCA_964588605.1 uncultured Dehalococcoidaceae bacterium
TACGAAACCGCTGCTCTACCCCTGAGCTACGCTGGCAGCACTCCAGATTATACTTCAAATCCTGATAAGGGACAATCAGCCCCTACGGCTCGAACTCGTCTTTAGCCATGGCCACGAATATCGTGGATAGTATTCCCAGGACGGACGTCCTGAAAATAGCTATTATCGAGCCGGCCAGCGCCCACCCCCATCTCCTCCTCTGCAGGGCGTATACCCCGCCGATTATGGGAAATACCGCAGTTACTATAGACATCACCAGGACAAATACCAGTATTGGGATGATTAGGGGCATTATAAACGGGGCGTCTTCGGGAGGGAGAAAGTCCATTATCATTAAGCTCAAGTTGCCAACGGCAAAAATGGCGATAATCAACCCTATCGCTATCAGGCCGTTCAAGCCTCCGGAAATGATATTGAGGATGCCAGCCGTGGTTGCCTTCCAGGTCCTTGGCGCTGTAGCTACCATATCAACCTCCTGAGCGGGAATTATGCTTAGAGCCAAGTATAGCATAAAATAAGCTGAGGGTGGGGGAAAGGACTGTGTTATGGGGCTTCTAATTCAACCCTTGTCTCCGCGATAGATGCCAATTCCTCTGGTGACCACGACACTGGCCTCTCACTAAGATGAACATTAGCCCTATATGCAACTCCCCCCGGTATAGCGGGGATATCGTCTGCCGTTTCTATAACGTTAATTTTAAGGGGAACAAGGCCGATTACACCTATCCCCTCTGCCTCCAGCTGCACACCCAGATTGAATTCTTCAGGCTGACTCATGCGGCAATCTGTCCCAATTAAAATCACCGTAACCGGCGAGGTTTGATGAGGGGGGCTATCATATGTCCACATCTCAACTATTTCCAGCGGTTCTTCGGGAAGGGGTGCAAGCGTGTCGCCTTCAATCACCCCAACCGTGTAATTTACTTTCTTATTCTCTAGCTCCGTTCCGGCGGTATGGAGAGTAAAGAGGATCCCTTTACACTGTCCTGTTTCCATCTCGACGAAGTCCCGGTAGTCAAGCTGGACTCCCTGAACTCCTAATGCTACCGTTTGCTCCTCCACGGGTGGCCACAGCTCTTCACCCTGACCGCTAACCCTGGCGCGGTAGGTTGGGCCACCCGGCGTATCAACGATATCGTCAGCCGCTTCCCTGATGTTGATGGTAAGAGGAACATGGGCGATAACGCCTATCCTCTCCACCTCAAGTTGCATGCTTAGCTCGTATTTATCCGGTGATATATTCGGAGACGTCTTTACCCCTATAATAGTCCCCTGGAATTTAGCCATCTTATCGTCCCCCGGATTAGCATAGTTCGACATCCCAACCTCTATCGATTCCGAAAGAGGCTTTAACTCATCGTCTTCCAACATACCAAGGGTATAGACGACCTCCCTGTTTTCCAGCCATGAGTCACTCTTGTGAAGTTTGAAGAGGATTCCTTTGCATTCCCCCACCCCCATCTCTACGTAGTCTCTGTAGGTAAGTGTGGCAGGCCCTTGCTCTCGCTGGCACCCCCCCAATGAGGCCAGCGGCAAAAGAACCATGAGGCAAACCAGAGTGCACAGAGCAATTAACTTCCCCATTTTTCCCCACTACCAAAATTCTATCACCACCATAAGCCCCCAGCAACTCGTACCCTTATAAGCTTTCTTGCCCCACCCCCTATTTATATCTTTTCCCACCCGCCGCCCTTGTGGTAGGGCTAAAGCCCTTTTTACCCCATCCCCTTTTAGAGTAGGTCTAACTTCCCACCCAACCCGCCCTATAGAGGTTAGACCTCTTTACACTCTTAAAAGGGGCAGGGGAAAGGAAGTTGTAGAA
>CAZPQB010000327.1:0-1816 GCA_964588605.1 uncultured Dehalococcoidaceae bacterium
AATACGGCGTATACCAATAAATGCCCGACAGACTGACGCCCAGATTGGCATTGTCCTGGGAGGGGAGCAAGTCCGCTTTTTTAATCCGGGTTTTACAGGTTCGAGACCTGCATGGCCTGTATCACGCTTTAGCCCATCTAATCCTACGTGGTCATCGAGGAGTCGGATAAAATAAACTGGCCGAGCCGAAATGCCAGGCCAGTATTGTGAGACCGGGGCGGAAGCAACAGTGATAATTACCCACAGATATTTTGTATAATCAGTGAAGGCAGGTCAGCAGAATAAAGGAGGATAATAAATAAATGGTAGCAAAGGATAGAGCTGAAATGGAAGCAGGAAAAGAAAAATCATTCACCAAGGGACTTGCCCTGGCGGATTTCGGCATTGACGGAAATCCTTCGGTGGTCGATGTCAAGAGAGGGAGAATTGTCAGGATCAGACCATTACACTATGACTGGCAATATGACAGGAAGCAATTCAATCCCTGGAAGATGGAGGCACGCGGGCAGGTCTTTGAACCAACCATGAAGACACTGATACCTCCTTTCAGCATGGCCTACAAAAAGCGGGTTTATTCACCCAACAGGATTCTCTACCCGCTAAAGAGAGTTGACTGGGACCCCGATGGCGATAGAAATGTAGAAAACAGGGGAAAGAGCGGCTATGTCAGAATCTCGTGGGGTGAGGCTGTGGAAATAATAGCCGGCGAGCTTAAGAGGGTCAAGGAAAAATACGGACCGGAAGCCGTGCTCTCGCAGTCGGATGGACACGGGGAGGGAAAGGATATACATACCGCCCATGGCAGCGCCAATAAACTCCTGGCGTTGCTGGGAGGCTACACCTTACAGATGAGAAACCCGGACAGCTGGGAGGGCTGGGCCTGGGGTGCCAAGCACGTATGGGGAATGGAACCCGTCGGGGAGATGGGGCCTTCGGCTAATCTGATACCCGACATTGCGGAGAACACCGAGCTTCTTCTGTTCTGGGGATGCGACCCGGAAACAACGCCCTGGGGATTCAACGGGCAGATGGCAAGCCGCCTGTGCTACTGGTGGACGGAGCTTGGCATCAAATGTATATATATCTGTCCGGACCTGAACTACGGAGCCGCCGTCCACGCCGATAAGTGGATTCCCATAAAGCCAAACACCGATGCCGCCCTGCAGCTGGCGATAGCCCATATCTGGATTACCGAAGGGACGTATGATAAAGAATACGTTGCCACGCATTCTTATGGCTTCGAGAAGTTTGAGGAGTACGTCCTGGGGAAAGAGGACGGTATTGCCAAGACGCCGGAGTGGGCCGCCGAGAAAACAGGTATCCCGGCCATGACAATTAAAGTGCTGGCAAGGGAATGGGCATCCAGGCGGACGACAATAGTGCATGGTAACGGAGGGCCCGGCATCAGGAGCCCGTATTCAACCGAACCCGGCCGGCTTGAGGTCCTGCTACTGGCGATGCAGGGACTGGGCAAGCCGGGGGCTCACCAGCTCAAGATGCTGGAATGGGGTCTGTCCGCCATCTGGTACTCGAAGCGAAGTCCCATGCCCCTGGGGAAGGTTTATCCGCAAATGCTCAGGATTGCTTATACTATCATGGAAGTGGGAAGCCGGCGAGCTTCCGCGTCTGACGGCGGGGGAGCAGTACTGTCTGAACTGGAGAAAATCACAACGCCCGTACCAATAAATCCGACACAGTTTATTCCCAAGGACCTTATCCATGATGCCATTCTAAATCCGCCTATAAGCTGGTACGGTAACTCGACCTTTCCCGGCACACTTGAGGACCAGTTTGTGAAATACACATACCCGGCGAA
>CAZPQB010000328.1:0-1807 GCA_964588605.1 uncultured Dehalococcoidaceae bacterium
CTATGTTCTAGAACATAATCACTTCCCAAGCTAGTCATTATACCTTAGGCTTTTTTGTAGTGTCTGATTCACCCAGAACGACGTGAATGCTTGGGAGGTAGTATGCCTAAAGCGATAGATCTCCTGCAACAGGGAAGAAATGAAGAGCTGTGGCAGATGTGCTGTGGCTTTCTTAGTTTGAATACCGATGAATTCATGGAAATCCAGGAACGCCTGCTTATAAAACAGCTGGAAGCGCTAAATAACTGCCCCATCGGACAAAAAATCATGCGCGGGGCAAAACCAAAGACGGTTGAAGAATTCAGGCAATTGGTGCCCCTGACTACCTATAAGGACTATTGCCCGGAACTCCTTGACAAGAACGAGGATATATTACCCGCGAAGCCGTCTCAATGGGTACATACATCCGGCAAGTCAGGAGAGTATCCATGCAAGTGGGTCCCTCTGACCACTGAATTTTCCCATGAAATGAGCGTCATCTCTTATGGGGTCGGTCTTCTGTCCTCCTGCAAGGACTGGGGAGACCTCTCGAATGCGACCGGCTGCCCCAGAATTGTCTACGCTGTGGCGCCGAGGCCTTACATGTCCGGTGCGATGGCCCAGATGATGGAAATGCAGACCCCCTCCAGATACATGCCTCCGCTGGAGGAAGCGGAGGGTCTATCTTTCGAAGAGAGAATAAGCCGGGGTTTCAAGCAAGCCCTTTCCGAAGGTTTTGATTACTTTTTCGGGCTTTCTCTCGTTCTGGTCTCGGCAGGCAACAAGTTCGGGCAGTCTTCAAGCAAGACCGCCGTCCTCCCGCTTCTCCTCAAACCGAGAGCTCTGTTCCGACTGATTAAGGGAATGCTCAAAGCCAGGCTCGCCAAACGGACGATGCGTCCCAGTGACCTCTGGTCAATTAAGGGAATCATGAGCGGAGGGCTGGACAGTTGGGTCTACAGAGACAAGATAAAGGAGCTCTGGGGGAGATACCCGCTGGATGTATACGCCGCCACGGAATGCGGCATATTAGCCACCCAAACGTGGGACTACGGAAGCATGACCTTTATCCCAAACCTGAACTTCCTGGAATTTATATCTGAAGATGAAAACCTCAAGTGGCAGATGGACCGCAGCTACCAGCCGAAGACTTTACTGCTTAACGAGCTGGAAGAGGGCAGGGAGTATGAAATAGTATTTACCAATTTCCATGGCGGGGCTATGGTAAGGTACCGAGTGGGTGACATGATAAGAATCACATCGCTGCGAAATGAAAGGCTGGGTATCGAGATACCGCAGATGACATTTTCCAGAAGGGCGGACGATATCATCGATTTTGGTGTGACGCGCCTCACCGAGAAAGTAATCTGGCAGGCCATAGAAAATTCCGGTATACCTTACGAGGACTGGATAGCCCGCAAGGAGACGGGAGAAAACATGGCGCTGCATATCTTCCTGGAGCCCAAGGACGGCTACAACATCAGCGAGACGGAGGTAGCCCGAAACGTGTACGGGAAGATTCTGGAAACAGATGAAGATGTAAACGAAGCGGCGGAAATACGCGGCGACTTTACGAACTTTATCGATTTTAAGGTGGAAGTCACCCTGCTGCCGACTGGTACCTTTAACAGATACATTGAACAGCGGCGTGCAGAGGGTGCCGACCTGGCTCATCTAAAGCCCCCCCATATCAATCCTTCCGATGATGCCCTGGCTATACTGGTAACCAAGCAGAAAAAGACAGGCGCTGTGTCTGAAACGGATACGGATGCTGATAAAGTTACAGCATAATCACCCCCCTAATACAATAGTACTTTAGTCTCCCTTA
>CAZPQB010000329.1:0-1790 GCA_964588605.1 uncultured Dehalococcoidaceae bacterium
GTTAGAAGCAGGAGCAGCCGGCTACCTTCTAAAAAGTGTCCGGGGCAAAGAGCTTGTTGATGCGGTACGGCAGGTGCATGCCGGGGAGTCAGTACTTCACCCGACCATTGCCCGCAAAGTGCTTAATCGTTTTTTAGCTCCTCCGGATAAATCAGATATCCATAAAGAGAAAGTTTTAAGCGAGAGAGAAACAGAAGTACTGCGGCTGGCGACCCAGGGATTAAATAACCAGGAGATAGCTGACAAGCTCTTCCTTAGTTTGCGTACCGTCCAGGCCCATCTGGGACACATTTTCAATAAACTACGGGTCAGCTCACGAACCGAAGCCGTGGTGAAAGCCTTGAAAGAAGGCTGGATTTCTCTTGAAGATATTCCTTAGAGAAATATACCCGGCGTAATACTGAGGTTTAGCTTGGTGTATAGTGCAATAATTGGGCATTTGAAAAATTACTTCCGCAAGCCAGGTTTTTGGTTTATACTGCTTATCCTCATACTTATCACACTGTTGCATTATAGTGAAGTCCTCGAATACCCACCTTCTTTTATCCCCTGGATTTCCAACCTGGGTCTGGACCGTCATGCCTTTGAGAGAGTACTCTACCTGGCTCCGATAGTCTGGGCTGGTTTCCTGTTCGGCTGGCGAGGTGCCTTTCTTATTTCATTAGTATCACTCGCTTGCATGTTGCCCCGGGCTATCTTTGTTTCCGCCCATCCAACAGATGCGATTTTAGAGACCAGTATAGTGTTTGTTATCGGAAACGTACTGGTTATAAGCTTCTCTTCGCTGCGAAAGGAACGGGAATATCGAAAGCAATTGGAAGCCGCTCAAGAAGAGCAACAAAAAATTGCCGAAGAATTGAAGATGATGCAACAGAACCTTCGCTATTATTTACAACAGGCTACCCGCGCTCAGGAAGAGGAAAGAAAACGTATTTCCCATGAGCTACACGATGATACTATCCAGGCTTTGGTGGTTCTTTCCCGTAAGCTGGATGCTCTTGCTTCAGGTAAGAAAGGAATGTCCGAGGAAAATCGCATACAAATAGAAGGACTGTGGCAACAGACAGACAATATTTTAAAAGGAGTACGCCGTTTAAGTCAGGACCTGCGTCCAGCAGCGCTAGACCGTCTGGGACTGCTACCAGCATTGGAGTGGCTGGCATCTAGTGTGTCGGAACACTCAGGAATAAACACCGAAGTCAAGGTCATCGGCGAAGAACGACGCCTGCCGGAAGAGGTGGCAATAGCGCTCTTTCGCATAACTCAGGAAGCCCTGAGGAATGTCTGGCGGCACTCCGGTGCTACCGATGCAAAAATTGAGATTGAATTCTCCGATATCAAGACGAGGATAACCGTTAGTGATAACGGCAAAGGCTTTAACGTTCCTGAAAAAATCGGTGATATTGCTAAAGAAGGTAAACTCGGTCTGACCGGAATGCAGGAGCGTGCCCAATTAGTTGGTGGTACTATAATCGTAAGGTCTAAACCTGGTGAGGGTACGAAAATAACTGTGGAATTACCGATAAAACAGGGCTAGCGGTATTTCACTACAAATATTGAGATACGTCTATCATTCAAATTAAATAGTAGTAATTTGAAGCAAACGTCTAAGTTACTCCATCTTAAAAGGAGATTCAAAACGAGAAAACTGTTTCAGATGGAGTTCGTCCCTACTCGGTCTGCCCGTCCGCCAGTGTTGACCTCGATCTGTTTGCACATTTCGTCGTTTTGTGTAATCAAACAGATAATCTCCATTTAGGTGGCCTCGAATTAATGACACCATAAGCCTA
>CAZPQB010000330.1:0-1783 GCA_964588605.1 uncultured Dehalococcoidaceae bacterium
CTTTACCGGGCAGTTAGCCACTCTAATAGCGCGACCAGCATCTTCCATAGTGATTAGTTCCTCACATAAACTGGCTGGTGTCGGAACATGTAGCCGGAGGTCAATGGCTGGCGCCGCTGGCTCTGGTGCTGCTGGCTGCAGAAGGTGCACTTATTCCCGCTCCGCCAGTAACAGGATGAGAAACATATCTCCAGATTGAGGGGACAGTTAGCCACCCGGCTACCATTTTTTAGACTGCTACTATTTTTTATATTCATTTTTCAATGCCTCCTTTTTAATCTTAATAGGTGTGGTTAATTTAATTCAGAACTCTGGCCATGTTATGCTTGGTCACACCTAATTCTTTCAACAGCACCCGGACCTTTTTGAGTTCAGTAGTGCCGGCGATAGCTGTCTCCCAGAATTTATCATGGGCGGCGCCACCGGTTGGTGTTTCATAATCTACTTCTTCCAGCTCGGGCATAATGAGTAGTTCAGATAAAAACGCGCCAAACTTAACCGGTTTCATTACCAGTATGTAGCTGGTACCGTAGAGCCGTGACGGAATTACACTCATGATATTCCCGTAGCTATCTGATCCACGAAGCTTCTCTTCCAGTGTGACGGTGAACTTCATCAAGTCAGAAATACCAGCCTTCGGAGATACTACCAGCTCGACTAAATCTTCAGTTAAATCGAGAACGCCTCCTCGCGGTTGATATCCCCAGTAATTGCCCTCCTTCTTTCTGGTTACACTAGGCCTTTCTGCCCTTTCTGATGGTTCGGGAAATTCCAGTAATAAATCTGAAATTGTCTTCCGCCCTTCTATTTCCCTCATTAAGTCCAACATTTTTAACCTCCTTTGTTATAATGTTGTAATTAATCTTCTTTTAATTTTGAGAAAGCCTGTATTGGGGTACCCTCAGTACCTGGACCATATCCGACAGACTTGCTAAACCACTGAGCAGGCTTGTCCCGCCGGTTTCCATTAAGGGGTGGCTGGACTGCCAGGGCAGTGTTCTTGCCCGTAGAGCTGATTGGTCATTCCTGGAACCGTTGAGCATAGCGGCCCCGGTATGAGCCTGGCGAAAGCATCTCATCTGCTCATCGTGCTCTCGAAACTGACCCTTGTCTTTATTTTCCATCATCATCTTTACCTCCTGTTTTTTGTTTGGCTGATTAATTGACCGTCAGATAGAACTGGGGTGAGGTGCTGCCCCCGTCAATATCGGCACTGGTGCAATAAGAGCTGCCGCTATCAATGGTGACCTTGTATTTGGCGTATCCCGGCAGCGTGAAGCCGGCGTAACCAGTTCTCAGGCTGATGAAGGTATCCGGAGCAAGCTTGCCATCAGCCCCGTATGCCGGCTCCCACTCACCGTTACCGTTGTCGACATACAGCCCGACCTTGAGAATCAAATACCGGTAGGAATTGACCAGTTCACTGGTATTGGTAAAGTGAAGGGTCGCCTGAATGTCGGCGCCGCTATCGGTGGCATCAATAAAGAAGATGTCACCCGGAGTTACACCGCCAATCGTTTTCTCAACGGCAGTCCAGGTGGGGGCGGCGGAAACTTCGGCCGCACTTATCTGAATACCGTTCTGGGTCACCGTGTCGCTGGAATAGCTGTAGGCATAGGCTATTGGACAGGGGACGAGAAGTAAAAAAGCTATCAGCGGGAAAATTCTTCTGAATAATTTCTTTGTCATTGCCGACCTCCCTTTTTTCATCTACTTTCAGTCTAGGGAAGCCGGCTCACAATCAAGTCACACCGAGTGCCAAAGTTCTCACAAAAAAGTCACA
>CAZPQB010000331.1:0-1780 GCA_964588605.1 uncultured Dehalococcoidaceae bacterium
GAAGGCTACATGTTATTATTTTCTTTAGATGCGTAAATAGTGTTTCAGGAGTAAGATTCAAATGGAAATACCTAGAGAACAGGCAGAGAAACTCAAACGGTATTTTATCAACGCAGACCCTTTTCTTTGGGGAGTACTCGAAAACAAAAATAAGAAAGGCCGGCTTCAGGAACTTAGAGGTCTCGGTTTCCTTGGAAGTTATTCTGAAGGTGGCAACCCGATATACAGCAAGATCAACCAGGACTTACTAGTCGAAATCGGCATCGAAGGTATTCTGGAGCGCATTGTCGTACCGAAAATTACCAACGGTTTTGTCCAAGAGGTACTGCGCTATTTCCGACGTTGCTGGGAGCAAGGACAGACACCAGACATGAAATACCTTAAAGAACACAAACTTTACCGCAGGCACATATTTGCAGAGGACAAAGTATATGACGGGAGAGAATACCGTGTAGTGGGACATAAAGACCCAGCTCACCTCTTTGTCCAGATTGATACACAGCACAACTTCGTGGAGCGCTGGACTGTCTTTGCCGGTTTATGGTTTGAAGAAATTGAGCCGTTGTTTAGTTCGGTATGAAGAGAAGTTGATACTCGGGACGATGCTTACTGGCAGGGTTTAGGAGAAAGCTCTATGCCTACTATAGAAATGGAAATTGAGTCCGTACGGAGCAGCTCGAAGAACGACCAGTGGACAGTAAACCTGAAAGAAAAAGGGGCGGAACGCTATCTCACCATTTGGGTTGAGCCAGCCCAGGCCGAAGCAATAGCAGCAAAGCTGGTTAATATACCTGCCTTAAGGCCATCAACCCATGATTTGCTAGTCCAGTTATTGAGGCTTTTGGGGGCAAGCGTAGACTCGATTATCATCTGCGACCTAAAGAACGAAACCTATTACGCCAAGATTCTCCTTCATGTAGATGATAGACAGATGGAGTTAGACTCGCGCCCCAGCGATGCTCTGGCAATAGCATTGAGGATAGGAGCACCGATATTGGTTGAAGAAATAGTTCTGCAAAAGGCCGCCTTCACACTACCTTTACTTTAAATGGATAACTACTACGCTGAACGAAAAGTAGTGATGAGTAATAAGAGGGCATTAACATCAAGGCGAACTATATCGCTTAAGCAAACAGCGTATCACGAGGCTGGACACGCTGTTATGGCCGTCTGGTTGAGAATACGATTTCGGCATGTCTCAATCATTCCAGATGAAAATGAAGGCACTCTGGGTCATCTATTACGAGGTAAACTCGCTAGGGTTGAGCCGGAGCCTCTTGAACCCTCCGCGAAAACACGGCTTCAACTTGAAAGACTTGTCTTGGTCTACTTGGCGGGTAATGCTGCAGAATACTTGCTTACCGGTCGCAAGTGTTTCGCTAGCTCAAATTCGGATTTTATGGATGCATATGATTATCTTAATTATCTTACTCGAAACGAAGAGGAAATAAGGGCTTACATAGGTTGGCTCCGCGAACGCGCAAAAACAATTCTGTCGCTAAATTTCAATTGGTTTGCTGTTGAGACCCTGGCCAATGAGTTACTCAAAGAAAAGTACCTGGGACGAAGGAAGGTCTATAAGTTAATTCGTAAAGCCTGGTACGATTCCTGTCCTTTACCGGAGGAAGAGAAGTAGCTTAATTCAACACGTCACTCCAAAAGAGTGACACCGGCTTCATGAAATTTGCAGAGAGTAACCTCCTAGCTATTTATGTAGCAACAAAACGATGGATTGTTGAGTGCTATAGTAAACTGCTATAAAAAATTCTCGGTAGAAACC
>CAZPQB010000332.1:0-1749 GCA_964588605.1 uncultured Dehalococcoidaceae bacterium
TTTCCCACCCAAGCCTGCTTGCGCTAAAGCTTCAGCGAAGGCAAGCCCACCCTCGAGTCTTCAGCGACTTAGCCCGTAAAAGTTACCCCCTGCCGCTTTTTCCCAGTGAAAATCCCCCTTAGTCCCCCTTTTTCAAAGGGGGAGACGGGGTGGGGAATATCTAGGGATTAGACACGGATGAAGCGAGGGCGGCAGGGTGGGAAAAGATGAGAATTGGGGGGGAGGGAAATTACTTTCTAGTCGGTTAAAAGATTCATGTCAAATTGTTAAAATGAAAATGATACACTACCAAAATTTCCCAACTCTTGACAAACCATCTCACCCCATGCTAAATTTAAGATAATTAAATTATGTAAAGGCTGCGAACAAGAATAGTAAGCTCCAAAGCGGGGCGCAGAGAGTCGGGGAAGGTGTGAGCCGATGCCAGCGCCGGGGCTGAATGGACTTGGGAGCCGCAAACCGAGAGTCCTTCACAAGTAAAGGACAAGTAGGATTTGCCGCCGGGGAAGCGTTAACGAATCCCAGGGTATCGTCCCCAAAGACCAGGACCGTACCCGAAAGAGATGGCCAACTAACTGTTTAATTCCGGTCAAGAAGGGTGGCACCGCGGGAAGCAAGCCTCCTGCCCCTTCAAGGGCAGGGGGTTTTTTATTGACATATACGGAAGTAAAGGAAATGCATAATCCGACTCTGGGCGAAGTACGCCGTCTGAGCAAATTCGGCAACCTAATACCGGTCTACCGGGAGATAAAGGCCGACCTGGAAACGCCTGTCTCGGCGTATCTCAAGATAGCCACGGGCCACTATTCTTTCCTCCTGGAGAGCGTGGAGGGGGGCGAACGCCTGGCGCGTTACAGCTTCATCGGGACGGAGCCGTCCCTCATCATCAGCACCGACGGCAATAACGCCGTCGACCCGTTGCGGCTGGTGGAAGAGGACTTCAAGCGCTTTCAACCGGTACCTATCGCCGGGCTGCCCCGCTTTCACGGCGGGATGGTCGGCTACCTCAGCTACGAGGTCGCCCGCTACTTCGAAAAGCTTCCCTCCCCCGCCAGAGATACGGTCGGTCTGCCCGAGTCATTACTAATGCTAGCGGACACGCTGCTTGTTTTCGACCACCTTACCCATACCATCAAGGTGGTCTCCCACGCTAACATCGGGGAGGATATCGAGGCGGGGTATGTCGAGGCGATAAGAAAGATAGACATCCTCGTGGAGAGGTTGAGACAGCCGGTGCCGGAGACGGATCCGGGTTCGCCAGCGAGGGCCAAACCTACCATAAAGTCAAATCTCACCAAAGCGGAATACGAGGCCATCGTAGAGCGCGCCAAGGAATATATATACAACGGCGATATTATCCAGGTCGTGCCGTCACAGCGGCTTTCCCGTCCCACCAGCGCCAGTCCCTTCGCCATTTACCGCGCCCTGCGCTCGATAAATCCATCGCCGTACATGTATTACTTTCACCTTAACGACTTCCATATCGTGGGCACCTCGCCGGAACTGCTGGTACGCGTCGAGGGCGGCGTGGTCTCCAACCACCCCATCGCCGGCACCCGACCCAGAAGCCAGGACAGCGCCGCGGATAGAGCCCTGGAAGAAGAGTTGAAAAAGGACGAGAAAGAGTGCGCCGAGCACCTAATGCTGGTGGACCTGGCACGCAACGATGTCGGGAGGATAAGCGAGCCGGGCACCGTAGAGGTCACTCAGTTCATGGAAATCGAGCGCTACTCACACGTGATGCACCTG
>CAZPQB010000333.1:0-1745 GCA_964588605.1 uncultured Dehalococcoidaceae bacterium
AAGATATGTATTGGGGTGTTCCCGCATTTGCCGATGGTAAGTTTTATATCGTTGATTTGTAAGACACTGTGAATCTGGGGTTTTCCATCAATGGACTAACCAAAGAAGATATGGCTCTTTTTGACGGGGGCGGGAAGACAATGAAACATATAGAAGTCGATAAGATTGACATAGATGAAAATAAAGTAATCGGGTTATTAAAATTAGTCGACAAAAAAGCAAGTGCGTAAAAAGGTTTATCACCAGCCAGACTAAATTCCGGCCAAATCCGCTCGAATTTTCCCGAATACGTTTCCTCGTAATTTTAGTATTGGAGTGAGCCACTGATATGCCTAAATACCATATCTGGACCATCGGCTGCCAGATGAACAAGGCGGAATCGGAGCGACTGGGCAATCGTTTCGAGGAACTCGGCTACGAGACTGCGAACGCCGCCGAGGCTGACCTCATCGTGCTGAACAGCTGTGTGGTAAGGCAGAGCGCCGAAAACCGCGTCCTTAACAAGCTTAACGCCATGAAGGCACTGAAGGAGGTGCGGCCGGAGGTAGTGCTGGCGCTTACCGGCTGTCTGGTCAACTCAAGAGTCGACCTTCTGAAGAAACGCTTCCCACACGTCGACCACTTCTTCAAGCCCGGGGATTACCCGCCCTGGCTGGAAAAGACGGATATATTATCACTGCCCATTCACCCTTCACCTGCCGTCTATGTGACGATAATACAGGGCTGCGATAACTTCTGCTCCTACTGCATTGTCCCCTACCGGCGGGGTCGGGAAAGGAGCCGTCCGATACCGGAGATAGCCTGCGAAGTGAGGGAACTGGTTAACCGCGGGGCCAAAGAGGTAACGCTTCTGGGGCAAAACGTGGACTCTTACGGGCATGACCTGCCGGACAGGCCGGACCTGGCCGACCTGCTCACCGAGCTAAATGACATCGACGGGCTGGCACGTATGCGTTTCCTGACCAATCACCCCAAGGACATGAGTCTGAAACTCATCGAAGCCATAGCCAGACTGGACAGGGTCTGCGAACAGATAAGCCTGCCGGTGCAGTCGGGAAGCGATGATATCCTTAAGTTAATGAAACGCGGCTACAAGGTGGAACAATACCGCCACCTCATCACGCAAATACGGGATAAAATACCGGGCGTAGCCCTGAGCACCGATATCATCGTCGGCTTCCCGTCGGAGAGCGCCGGCCAGTTCCAGCAAACGGTAAACTTGCTCTCCGAGACAAAGTTTGATACAGTGCATGTAGCCGCCTATTCACCCAGAACGGGGACTCTGGCCGCCAGGGAATTTGAAGATAATATACCACTCCCGGAGAAAAAGGAAAGATTAAGCAAAGTTGAACAGCTCCAGGAGGGAATCCAGACTGAAATTAACAGCCGTTTGCTGGGTGAGACGGTTGAAATTCTGGTGGAGGGGAAAGTAAGGGGCAAGTGGTACGGCCGTACCCGTACCGATAAGCTGGTATTTTTCGGCAGCGACGATAACTGCCACGGGCAAATGATGAGAATCAGGATTGACAAGACCAGCCCATGGTCACTGCAGGGCAAAGCTGAATCAAGTCAAACAAATCAGGAGGAGTAATGAACAGAGTACTAAAAACAGTATTAGTAGCGGTACTGCTTTTCGCGGTCCTGGCGTTTATCGGGGGCTGCTATGGAGCTGACGGCGAGGCAGGGGGTGAAACGAGTATCTGGCCCATGATTATCTTTCTGGTAGTTATTTTCGGGTTGTTCTA
>CAZPQB010000334.1:0-1736 GCA_964588605.1 uncultured Dehalococcoidaceae bacterium
CATGATCTAGCTCGTTTTCCGAAAAATAACCCATCTCGGCAAGAGCGGCGTATTGCGCCAGTGCGGCATGGCCCTTGCTGAGTAGGAAATAGTCTCGCTTTTCCCAACGCGGATTGTTCTTGTCCAGCTTCATTTTGCTGAAGTAAAGGGCAGCTACCACGTCGGTTATCGAGAGGGAGCCACCCAAATGGCCAGCCTTGCCCACTCCAACCATGCGGACGATACTGCGACACATGCTTCTTGCCTTCTGTGAAAGCCTATCAATTGTCATACGATCAATACTTATATCGAATATAATCCTTCATGTTTATGAATATTACCGCAAATTAGTGGTTTTATACCACAATTGAATTAGACTTAGTTTCTTCTCCCCCCATTTGTCCTGAGGTCCTCTCTAACAATAGAACTTAGTCGCCGAAAAGCGCTATTTTTTTGGTCGGGAGTAGTGATTTGGTTTCTTTTATTTTCCGTTAAGCAAATTCCCCCGTACTATTTATTCAAAAAACACAATAACAGGACGTTGCTTACCGTGAAAAGCGCCAGATTATTCTCGGGGAGAACTGCAGTGTTCCGGACATAAACTTTTCATTCTACATGCATTGGATCTCCTGAATTCACGATTTTGACGGAAGCTGTTATAGCGGCAACTTCGATCAGATCAGGCCTTTTCTTGATCCCGTTCGCTTCCTCGTGCGTTGTTCCTTTTTCGTAGGACATGCTGGTTGTTTGAATTTGCTATCGCACGAAAGGTGTGCACAAAATTGTGAGCAGACCTTCCGGACAAAGCCGGAAATAGTCTGCAATAGCTTGCAAGTTGAGCTTGATTTCCCTCCATATTAACGCTATAGTATGCAAAGACTTGCAATTGGGTCAGACCGCTGCCCCTGTTATATTTGCGCGTAAAAAGCCCCTCTGAGCGAGGGGCTTTGCTGTTTCTGACCGGAAAAAAGTACTACATGTAACGTCAGCATCCCTAATAAAATACCCCGATTATTAGGATTGGCTACAGCTACTAGGCCAGGACGTGTGTTTGAGCACGCTGCCACCGAAGCACCCGAAAATCCGGCATTTTTAATCGGGAAACAGAGGGCTACAAACCACCGGTTTTGCCCGTTTTAGAAGGATTCGGGTAAATCCTGGAAAGGTGGAGCGTAGAACACGACAGAGATACGAGATGTTGGTCATGTAGACCAAACCAGCACTGGCGCAGTTAAGCGAACGGACCCTCTACCCGGAAGCCCGGGACATGGCCGAAATCCAGCCCGTCCGTTCGTCTGTAATTCACAGTGCAAACAATAAAAACTTGACAACAGGAACCGGGTGGTGAAACATACTGTTCTAAAACTAAGATGGTCGCCCGGCAGCGAGAAAGGAGTAGAGAATGGATAAGGCAAATAAAAAAAGTGATAAGAGCACATGGGCCATTGGCGGAACAACACTAATAGGTATAGGTGTTGGATTCATTTTCCTAAAGGAATCACCCCTATTCTTTGTTGCCTCTATACTCATCGGAATAGGGCTTGGTCTTGTGATAACTTCTTTAATTTCCAGAGAAAAAAAATAAGAGTACCCCACTATTTGATGCACGGGAGTTTCTCTTTTAGTCAAATAGGATAGCCATTTGTATCGTAATTGGTCCTATGCCCTTGATCTTTTAAAGATGGTTTTTGACCGCCAGTTCAAACGGCTGCCAAGGCCGGATGAATCGTTGATTTACAGGGAGCCGAAGTACCTGG
>CAZPQB010000335.1:0-1735 GCA_964588605.1 uncultured Dehalococcoidaceae bacterium
ACCGCACGGCCTGTCCCTGTTTTGAAAAACCTGATAGCAGAATTTACCGATAGGCAGCTCGTCTTTCCCCTGAAATCTGCTTAGCATCGCGGCATTTGCGAATTTGACATGGAACCCTGGGTCTACTACCAGAATCTCGTCTTCTACGGCACCCACTATATCCTGTAGGTCCGCTCTCAAACCCGCGTTTATCGCGCCTTGCATCCCCGTTCTTTTGCTACCCATCGCCCGCTTCCACCTTATATTAATTAAGTTACAGCGACAGACGGGTGTTGTCAATATCAGTCAAGCTTATTATTGGGTAACGTTAATGCGGCTTGGTAAAAAGCACGGAGGTGTATTTGGCCAAATTATGCAAGCTCAGCTTTTCCTGTTCTCCTCCCTGATTACCTGGGCAACTTTTTCAGGATGCATGAGCATTCGTAATAACTGCTGGAGAAAGGTAAAATCTCAAGAACTAGCACGTTTATCGTCCCCTCCCCCAGGGAAAGAAGACAATTTAAAAAACTGGTAGAGCCTTTGATAAACTGGGTTATTAGCTCTATACTAGCAGTGAGGATTCAAATGAGTGGCAATACAATTCTAATTGTAGAAGACGACCCGAACTTGCTAACCACACTAAAATATAATCTTGAAAAAGATGGCTATGCTGTTACCACAGCCATTGATGGTGCTGAGGCTGTAGAAACTGCCCAACGGGAAAGACCTGACCTGATTATCCTCGATGTAATGTTACCCAAAATGAATGGCTTTGAAGTATGCCGTATTCTGCGCAAGGAGATGATTGTCCCCATATTGATGCTAACCGCCAAAGCTGAGGAGACCGATAAAGTTGTTGGGCTTGAAATTGGTGCTGATGATTATATGACGAAGCCCTTTAGCATGAGAGAACTGCTCGCTCGTGTGCGGGCTATGCTGCGACGAACCAGGATGGGAGAGGTGCCACCGGCAGAAGAGAAGACTTTGTTGAGAATAAATGATCTTGAAATTGATATCGCCCGTCATCGGGCTTCGCTCGGAGGAGTAGCACTGGAGCTTACTCCAAAGGAGTTTGACCTGTTGGGTTTTCTTGTCAGAAATAGAGGACTCGTATTTAATCGTGAGCAGCTTCTAGAGAAAGTATGGGGATATGACTATGCCGGTGATACTCGCACTGTAGACGTACATATACGCTGGTTGAGACAAAAAATTGAGACCGACCCCCAAAAACCAAAGTGCCTGATTACAGTAAGGGGAACAGGTTATAAACTGGAAGGCTAAAATTGTTCCGAAGTATTCAATGGCGCATAACTATCTGGTTTACTCTACTTGCAATCGTTAGTATGACTGCTCTGGGCATATATCTGACTAATTCTATCAAGACCAGTGAGCTCAGCAACCTACGTTCCGAGCTAGAAAATGAGGCCATAATCACTGCTGAAGCCAGCATTTCCAGTTTTGGCGAACAGAATGAATTAAGTGATTTGGACATACTGGCGAAAAAGCTGGGTAATCAAATCGGCGCACGAGTAACCATCATTGCCAAAGACGGAACTGTCCTTGGTGATTCCCAGGAAAATCCCTTGAATATGGAAAACCACGCAAAACGCCCTGAAGTGCAAGATGCACTTGCGTCAGGGCTTGGCGAAAGCACCCGCTACAGCACTACTATTGGTGAGAAGATGATGTACGTGGCTGTTCCGATAATTGAAAAAGACGAAGTCCTGGGTATAGCCAGGGTTGCGCTTCCTCTAAC
>CAZPQB010000336.1:0-1693 GCA_964588605.1 uncultured Dehalococcoidaceae bacterium
AACCAGATATCCTGGGAGGAGCTGATGAAGCGTGGCCTGCAGACCCCAGGTATGTTCCCCCACGTCCATGACTTCCCCGAGCTGCTCTCCTGGTGGGGCACCGACCCCGACCACCCGGAGGACACCAGTGCCATGGGGATGCTGATGGAGGACGAAGAAATCCCCCTGGATAGAAGCTGGGTAGCCTATATACCTGCCAACATGCCACACATGCCCACTCGGGGCGCGGGCGGCAAGGTCACCAAGCTGCCCGTTTGCCACTGGACCTCCGGACCGGGCGGCGTTTATACGCGGGAAAAAGACGAAGAAACGGCGGCGGCCAGTGAGCAGAAGGAGATGCCCAAGATTAAGAAAACCGGCCCTTTTAAATACGCCAAATACATCGTCTATGGTAATGAACCCCACGGGAAAATGCCCGATTACATGCGTGAGACTGACCCCAAATATTACCGCCCCATGGCCTACATCGACCAGACCGTTATTCCTGATGCCGAGTTCGGCTGTGATACCAGGTGGCTGCTGCCGGGCGATAAGTCAAAAGCGGGCCAGTTAATGATGGATGCGCACAGCCTACCTCACGGCACTTCTATTGTTTTCAGTGCCATGAACTACGACGATATTACAGACCTCTGTGGAGAAGTCGAGCTCTGGATCGGTGGTGAGAAACATATTATCAATAAAAGCTTTGGTGCGTATATTCCTCCCGACGTGGAACAAGGCCCGATGATAATCCGAGATATCACCAAACAGATATTTTTCATGATTTCCTACCCCATTGGTGAAGGTATTAACAAATACCGTGGTGGCAAATGATACTACGGTATTATGGTGATGAACCTGGTGATGAAATAATGGTGCTCGAATGTTTCAGGGTAAGGTTTCGCCCACCCCATAATGACACAGTTAATCCCTCCTGCATAAAGGTAACATCCTTAACGTTAAGAGATGACAAATAAAGGGAGGTTCCAGAAATGATAGAAGCCGTAAAAAGTGTATTGGTAGCGGAGCTTGAGAAAATTGTCGGGAGCGGGTTTGTTTCCACCAATCCGGCCGACCTTCTTATCTACTCTCAGGACATGACTCAGGCCGAGCCGAACTGGCCTGATGTCGTGGTACTGCCGAAAACAGTGGAGGAGATACAGGCAATCGTCCGACTTGCCAATAAAGAGAAAGTGCCGATTACCCCTTATATTGCCGGTGGTAACATTGGCGGCCTGACCATTCCCCTTAAAGGAGGCATAACGCTTGACCTCAAGAGGATGGATAAAATTTTAGAAGTCAATGAAACAGACATGTACACAGTGGTCGAGCCGGGCGTGACTTTTGGTCATATGAAAGCCTACCTCACCAGACACCACCCCGATTTAATGTATAGCTACGCCTTCTCGCCCCCTTCTACCGGCGTCATAGCCAATGCCCTCATGCAGGGGCTCGACAACTTATCCTTCAGATACGGTACGTCCTCGGAATGGGTTAGCGGACTTGAGGTAGTTCTGCCCATGGGAGAACTTGTAAAAATCGGCTCCTGCGCGGTGAGCAAAGGGTGGCAGTCATTCGTCCCCCTCCCCGAACTATCCGGTCTTTTCCTGGGGTGGCAGGGTACTACTGGTATTATTACCAAGATGGCTGTAAGCCTCTGGCCCAAGCCAGAACACGCGATATCGCTCTCCTTTCTGTTTATGGACTTCGAGGG
>CAZPQB010000337.1:0-1677 GCA_964588605.1 uncultured Dehalococcoidaceae bacterium
GCAATCCAGAAAGGAGGACAGAAATATGGTGGTTCTTATTTGGATCGTTATTCTCGCCTGCACAATCACAACGCGGGCGATATCCGCCGATTCTCTATTGAAGTCAGGCGCTATTGAAAAAATTCGAATCGAAGGGAAACGGTTCAGCTATGACTCGCTTACCTTTCAAAGATCGGAGTGTTGGCTGGGACGGCGTGCGGACATCAAATTGCTCGACGGATCCACCTACCGCGGACGGCTTCTGTATGTTACTGACGACTACCTCTTTGCCGGTCCCGATGCAAAACCAACCTGCAGCACTGTGCCTTCGGACTCATTCGGATTGTCTTTTCGATATGACCAGATTGAGAGAGTGAAGGTTCTCGGCGGCGCGAATTTCTGGAAAGGCTTCGTGTATGCCTTCGCGCCTATTCTTGCGCTTGGCGTTGCCAGCGGAATCAACAATGATGACAACGCGTGGATTGATGCCGCTATATTCACTGCAGTAGCAGGGATACCTCTTGGCCTCATTGGCGGAGCATTAGGTGCCGGTGAGAATATCAAGAAGAATGGCCCTGTGAATGGACTCCATGAGTCTTTTCGGAACAGGATTCCCTATTGGCAAAAATGCGCTCGGTACAAGCGGAAATAGCTGACTTTGTCGTGTGGCTTGATTTCAGTTTCGGTAAAGATGAATCAAATGTTTTTCTGAAATTTGATCAAGGTTTTAATGCAAACCCGAGAGTTATTGCCATGAAAATTTTTAACAATCCCCGATGGGATTTCATCTGGTTAGGAGTCATAGCACTTGTATTGGGCGTTGGTGGAGGGCCTGTGGAATTCCATCAAGACTCGATTCTTGAGCCTGCATTGCATGTGCTCGAAAATGGTGGGAATCCTGAGTTCTTGTCGTATCCGGGAGGAGTACTGATTTATCCTTTGGCGGCGATCTACGCTGTGATTTACCTCATCTGGTTATTGCTGGGACTTGTAGGCAACTCCAGTGAATACGTCACCCTCCTTTTCTCCGGTAATCTACTGACTTGGCCTATCAAGATTCACACGCTGTGGCCTGCTACGATATTCATAGGACTGTTTGGAGTGCTCGGTGTCTTGTGTGTCTATGCATTTACACGGGATATCTTTTGCAAACGCTCTGTCGCTTGGATGGCCGGATTGTTCGCTGCAACGGCTTTCATCTGGACATCTCATCCCCACTATATCACCGTCGATGTTCCGTTAGCTGCTCTTGGGCTCGCTGCTGTTTATATAACGTGGCGTTTCACGCGAAAAAGTGCTCCTCTAACATATCGGCAGCTCATTCTGATTGGGATTTTAGCTGGCCTGACGACCTCTGCCAAATATAACGGTGCCCTTGTTCTACTCGGTATTGGCACAGTTATCTTTTCTCACTATAAAAAGGATGTGTGGCGATCAATTCGCAGCAGTGTTTTCATCGGTCTGACGTCGCTTCTAACCTTTCTTCTGACAAATCCATTTTTACTTCTCGATTTCAGTCGCTTCCAACAAGAGTTTACGATTCAGACGATTCACGCAAGAGCTGGTCATTTCGGGTATTCTGTCGCGAATGGCTGGCTGCATCAGATTGGAGTTTCACTAAACTACGGAGTCGGCTCACTTTTATTAGTCCTCGCGGGCATTGGAATCATTGCCATCATCATAAGCAGATCATTTGAT
>CAZPQB010000338.1:0-1651 GCA_964588605.1 uncultured Dehalococcoidaceae bacterium
GCATACGCCCCAGCAGCGCCGATACCTCCATACCGGCCAGGGTATAGCGGTAGATGTTATCAATGAAGAGCAGAACGTCCTGACCCTCGACATCACGGAAATACTCCGCCATGGTCAGTCCGGTCAGTCCCACACGCAGCCTCACGCCGGGTGGTTCGTTCATCTGCCCGAAGACCATGACCATCTTATCCATAACGCCGGCTTCTTTCATCTCGTTCCAGAGGTCATTGCCCTCACGGGACCTTTCCCCGATGCCGGTAAAGACGGAAAAGCCGCCATGTACTGCGGCGATATTTCGTATTAATTCCTGGATGATAACCGTCTTGCCGACTCCCGCCCCTCCGTAAGCGCCGATTTTACCACCCTTGGTAAAAGGCGCAATCAAATCAATAACCTTGAGTCCCGTTTCCAGCACCTGGGTACTGGTCTCCTGCTCCTCAAACGAAGGCGGCAGCCGGTGTATCTGCCATTTATCCTCCGCCTTGACCTCACCGAGGTTATCCAGAGGCGTGCCCATCACATCAAACAAACGCCCCAGAGTGGCCTTGCCTACCGGCACCCGGAGAGATGCCCCGGTATCATTCGCCTCGGCGCCACGCTCCAGTCCGTCGGTAGGTGACAGCGACAGACACCTTACCCAGTTATTCCCCAGGTGGTCCTGCACCTCAAGGACAATCTTGCCGCCGCTGGTATCAATCTCAATTGCGTTATAAAGTGCGGGCAGTTCATCGGGGGGGAACTCGACATCAACCACCGTCCCTATTACCTGTACTACCTTTCCCTTAGCCATAATAACCTCACAAATTGTCAGTTTTTTAATTAGCTTATTCCAGAGCCACAACACCTCCGGTAATATCCAGTAGCTCCGTCGTAATCGCCTCCTGCCTGGCTTTGTTATAGACCAAAGTCAGGTCGCCAATAAGCTCGTTGGCACTGTCGGTGGCGTTCCTCATGGCCACCATCCTGGCCGATTGCTCACTGGCGATAGACTCCAGAATGGCGTGATAAATCTGCATCTCCACAAAGCGGGGCAGCAGTCCACCCAGTACGGCCTCGGCCCCCGGCTCGTAGATGTAGTCAACATTCTCCACCGTGGGTATACTTGCCGGTTCCACGGGAAGCAGCTGCTGCATGACCGGTCTCTGTATCATCGTGGAAACAAAGTGGCCGTAGGATATATAGACCATGTCTATTTCACCATTACAGTAATCATCGATAATGATATGTGATATAGACAAGGTATCCAGGATACCGGGCCGGTCGCCCAGCTCGGTAAACTCAGCCTGCAGATTACAGCCCTGACGCACCGCAAAATCCCGCCCTTTACGTCCTACGGCAATAACGTTTACCGGGACGTTCTGCCCCAGGATAAAGCCTGCCAGGCTCCGGTTGAGATTAGCATTTAACCCACCACACAAACCACGGTCAGGTGTGATATGCACCACAGCCATCTTCTCCACCGGCCGCCGCTGTAAAAGAGGATGCTGCAATTCTACGCCAGGTAAAGCTGCCAGGTCGGCAATAACCTGCTGGATTTTCTCCGAATAGGGCCGACCGGCCAGGCCGCGTTCCTGCGCCTTCTTCATCTTGGAAGCCGCAATCATCTCCATAGCCCGGGTAATCTTGGCTATGTTCTGAACGCCTTTTATCC
>CAZPQB010000339.1:0-1640 GCA_964588605.1 uncultured Dehalococcoidaceae bacterium
CAAAACGCCTAAGACCCCTCAGTGGGCAGCCAGGATTTGCGATGTCCCGGCGCACACCATTATCGCCCTGGCCAAGGAATGGGCTTCCAGGAAAACCATGCTAGGCTGTGGTGCTATGTACGGCACCGGAGGCGCCTGCCGCGAGGCATATGCCACGGAGTGGGCCAGACTTATGGTCTTTCTTATCGCCATGCAAGGCATGGGGAAACCGGGCGTCAATGTATGGGGCGGAGCCGGTATGGGCGCTCCCCTGGACTTTAATTTCAAAATGCCCGGATATGCCTCTGCCGGATGGGATGCTTTTGCCACGGTGGCGAAAAAACCGGCCTTCCCGGGTGTTAATAAAGTGACCCAGAAAGTGTGGCGTATATCCTTACCGGAAGCTATTTTAAGTCCCCCGATTCACTGGGTAGGAGAAGGCTTCTGCGGCAATTATTTTGATCAGCAATTTAAGCCTTATACTTATCCTGAACCTGGACCGAATGGGGCAGAAATAAAGATGATTCATCGTCATGGTGGTTCCTTTATCAGCACGATGACGGAGACCAATCGTTGGGTGAAGATGTACCAGAGCCCCAAACTGGAGTTCGTGGTAATGCAGGACTGCCACTGGCAGAGTGAGACCAAATTCGGAGATGTGATTTTGCCGGCTACAACCCCGTTTGAACATTCTGATATTTCCGAGTGGACAGCTCCCGGCGGCTACGGTCATGGTAATGCCAATACCAATCACCGGGTAATTATTTACCAGCACAAGTGTATTGAACCGCTCTGGGAATCCAAACCCGATTGGGAGATTTATAAAGCCTTAGCCGATAGACTGGGATTTCTGGATGAATATGCCGAGGGAAATTCTGAGGAAGAGTGGATGAGAAAAATTTTCGATTACTCCGACGTACACAAGCATGTCAGTTACGAGGATTTCAAGAAAAAAGGTTATTTTGTCGTGCCTTTACCGGATGATTATAAACCCACTATTTCCAATCGCTGGTTCTATGAAGGCCGCCCCTGCGATACCCCCGACCCCATGAATCCCAACCTGGGTACGCCCAAAGCCCACTTATTAGCTACTGATAGCGGAAAGATAGAATTCGTCTCTAACAGCCTGAAGAGATTTGCACCAGATGATAAAGAAAGACCTCCGATGGCTCGCTACATTCCCAGCTGGGAGGGCTACAATACGAAGAAGCTAACGAAGAAATACCCGTTGCAGCTGATTACTCCGCATGCCAAGTTTTCTTTCCATACTCAACATGATAATAAAAATCCCTGGCTGGAGGATATCCCGCAGCACCGCATCAAGAAAGACGGCTATTCATGGTGGCCGGTGCGCATCCATCCCCTCGATGCCGAAAAACGGAATATCCGCCACGGAGACATCGTCAAGGTTTTTAATGACCGGGGTGCCGTGCTCGGGATTGCTTATGTAACTGAGAGGATCAGACCCGGCACCATCCATTCTCACCAGGCCGGAGCCAAGTATGATCCCCTGGAGCCGGGTAAGCCTGGCAGTATCGACAAGGGTGGCTGCATGAATTTGCTTACGCCATCGAGAATGGTATCTAAATATGCCCCGGGCATGGCTAATAATTCCTGCCTGGTTGAAGTATGTAAATGGGAGGTTTAACCAGATGGCAAAA
>CAZPQB010000340.1:0-1637 GCA_964588605.1 uncultured Dehalococcoidaceae bacterium
TCCGATGACTTTGCCAAGTCCTGGAACTGCCCGCTAACCCAGAGCCTGCCCTACATCCTGCTCAGTTCGGTAAAAATTAAGGAAACACTGGAGGCGCCGGCAGGCAAAAAACCAAAGGTATTGAGACCGGTTATACACCCCGACCGGGGCCGCAACTGGACAGGGAAAATCCTGAGGAGAGTCGCCCGGGACGCCGGCGTTTCTTCAAACAGCTTAATAGATGAAGCCATCCGGGCCGGATTTGAGGCCTTCGATGCCTTTAACGAATGGCAGCAAAGGCGAGGTCAGGAAATCCTGGCTCAACTTAAACCCGATGAAAAAGCAATTGTAATCATCGGGCGCGCCTATAATACCTACGACGAGGCGATAACGCTGAATTTGCCGGAAAAGCTGCGCGACCTTAACATGCTGGCGATACCGATAGACTTCCTGCCACTCAGCTCCCTGGCCGGAGAACTCAGTACCGTCCACCCCAATATGTACTGGAAAGCGGGACAGAAGATACTGTGCGCCGCCAGGATGATTGCCCAGGACCCGAGGCTCTTCGGACTATACGTGACGAATTTTGCCTGCGGACCAGATTCATATCTAACGAAGTTCTTCAGCAAGGAGACCGAAGGTAAACCCTTCCTCACTATAGAAATCGACGAGCACTCCGCCGATGCCGGCATTATCACGCGCTGTGAGGCCTTCATCGACACGATACGCAACGCCAGGACACGCGGCACGAGCATACCGATTCCAACGGTCAGTATCTCCTCCGAACGTACCGACAGCCGGCGAATTTACCTGCCTTACATGATTGACCACGGCTATGTACTGGCGGCCGCCATGAGACACTGCGGGGCCGATGCCGAACCGCTGCCGGAATCGGACGAGCTCACCCTGGAACTGGGCAGGAAGTACACCACCGGCAAGGAATGTTACCCGAGTATTATCACCACCGGCGACATCGTTAAGAAAACGCTCACGCCGGATTTCGATGCTGACCACGCCGCCTTCTTTATGCCCGCGGCCAGCGGCCCGTGCCGCTTCGGACAGTACAACCGACTCCACCGTATGGTACTTGACGAGCTCGGCTTACAGCAGGTGCCCATCTACGTGTTTGACCAGACCGGAGGTTACCACCGGGATATGGCATCCTTCGGGCGGAGCTTCCGACTTCATGCCTGGCGGTCTATCGCCATACTCGATTCCATGCAGAAAATGGTGCTGGAGAGGCGACCCTACGAAATAAATAAAGGCGAGACCGATGCCGTTTATCAGGAGTGGCTGGACAATCTCATTAAGACCGTCGGGAAAGACAGTGACGCTATGAAGCTGTTTTCCCATCAGATCAAGGACGCCCTGGAATCCGTAAAAATTGACAGAAGCACGCCCAAGCCGCGCATCGGCATCGTCGGGGAGATATTCGTCCGCAGCAACCAGTTCGCCAACGATTCGCTGATTCCTAAGCTGGAGGCGCTCGGTGGCCAGTGCGGCGTGCCGCCGCTTGAGGAATGGCTGGACTATATTGACCACCAGCGGAAGCGGCGTAACCGTCTCCACCTGGAAGGTGGCTGGAGAGACTGGGCCAGGCAGAAGCTGACCGAGATTGTCCAGGAG
The DNA here is from genome assembly GCA_964588605.1 of uncultured Dehalococcoidaceae bacterium. Classification (GTDB taxonomy): domain Bacteria; phylum Chloroflexota; class Dehalococcoidia; order Dehalococcoidales; family RBG-16-60-22; genus CAZLEY01. Next base: position 1,606 of record CAZPQB010000340.1, read on the forward strand.
AACGTGGCCGAGCCGATAAGAAAGCAGTTCGA
>CAZPQB010000341.1:0-1617 GCA_964588605.1 uncultured Dehalococcoidaceae bacterium
CATTCGGATTGTTTCATTAGTAATATTTGCCCCAAATGCTCTAAACTAGGCTTTGATAGATTTGATGATACACACCATTGTAGGAAGTGCGGTTTGAGGATGGGATTCATTAGAGATGGGGTCATAGGAGTAGAGTTTACTGGCAAAGATATAGGAGATTAAGGAAGGGGTAGAGAAAAGGTAGATTCTCTCTGACTCTTACTTTGGGGAGGAAGTTATAAGGAAGGGGGGTTGTGAGCCTAGTTTCAGCAGCGCGGCTTTACGTTATCTTTTACCCAGCCCACTATCTTATCTAGAGAGGTGCCTGGTAAAAATATTTCTTTGATTCCAAGCTCCTTAAGCTACAATAATCCACCGTAAATAGAAGCAGCCATCTCTTCATTCATTGAGCAATGAGACCTCGCTTCCGGAGGTTTGATAACTTATGTAGTCGTTTCGCCGTCTAAGGCTTTAAGGATTTCTTTCGCCGCATACGCCTTGGCCCGTTTGCGGCCGGTAATCTCGGTTAGTATGCCGGCGTTCTCCAGAGAAGCCAGCGCGTACTGGGCTGATGGATAGCTGACCTTCAAAAGCTCTTGAGCAGTCTTTGCATTCAACACTGGCTTCATGAAAATAAGCTCAACCAGCTGCCCGGCCGTTGGCGGTAAATGCTTCTCGCGTGCTAATTGGGAATAATCGTGGAGCAGTTCCAGGAGATGACGTGACCTCGATACTGCATCATCTGACTGCTCGGTGACCGCTTGCAAGAAAAACTCAATCCATTTCCTCCACTGACCGCTCTGGCTGACGTTGAGTAATAGCTCGTAATACTCCGGTCGGTGCTTCTCAAAAAAGGCGCTCAGGTAAAGCAAGGGCTTAGAAAGTACATTTTTCTGACATAGCAACAGTGTAACCAGGAGCCGGCCAACACGCCCGTTACCATCCAGGAAGGGATGGATGGTCTCGAATTGATAGTGTATCATAGCTGCTTGAATGATCGGTGGAAGCTTGGTATCAGAATGAAGAAACTTCTCCAGCTCGCCGAGACATTCCGGCATCTCTGCAACCGGTGGTGGTATAAAAGTCGCTTCATTCAGAGTTGCTCCCGTGGATCCTATCCAGTTCTGCGATTGACGAAACTCGCCGGGAGTGGCATGTGCCCCGCGAACTCCTTCCATGAGTATGCCGTGCAATTCGCGAATAAATCGCAAGCTAAGCGGCAGCTCATTCAAACGCTTTAACCCGTACTCCATGGCTCGCACATAGTTCTGAACCTCTTTTACATCCCTCTGTTTTTCGACCTGCGTTGCCTCAAACAGAAGCAGGTCGGACAGCGATGATTGTGTGCCTTCGATACGCGAAGATAGCACTGCCTCTCTCCTTATGAAAGGATAGATTAGCAGGTGTGGATTAGGCAGGGTTTCCCCGAGCCCGGAAAGAATCCCCACCGCCAGGTCAGCCTTGGACATCTGGGATGCCAGTTTGGTATCCCACTCGATGGCAGGCGGTAAGGCATTGGGGACAAACGCCCAATACCCGCCAGTTGCCCGGACCAGTTTCCCAGAAGGACTGTTTCTGAATAGAGCCGTATCCATTATTAAACTCCTCTTTAATAACGTTTCCAGTTATTAAAGATAT
>CAZPQB010000342.1:0-1548 GCA_964588605.1 uncultured Dehalococcoidaceae bacterium
CGTACCTGACTGGCCCGAGTATTCTGCCGATACGGACATGTATCTTAATATTTCAGGAACACCGGAAGTAAAATCAGGCTTTTCGCAAGTAGCCCAGTAGTAGTACTCGCATAAGTTATATAAATAGAAAAGTGTAAATATTGCGGAATAACTTTAGCTAAAATCAAACAGGAGCTCGGTTGGGATGTCAAAGTGGCTGATGACATGTTGAACACCAAACCTCCTACCGATGATGAAATGCGTGTTTACTGCGACAAGATCATTAGTTATTGCGATGTAAAGTAATAATATAATCACAAAAACTCAGTATTGTAAGAGGGAAAGGTAAGTATTACTATACTTCTCATATTAATAGTAAATTGTTTATACCCCAAGTATGATTATATATTTTAGAGTCACAATCAAGCAGATTGTTAAGACATCTACTCGAATTACACAACATACTATATTCTCTAAGGTCAATGACTCCAGATAATATTCTTATATCTCTCTTGACATCGGTGGACAGCCCCAGCCGGTAATTCACCTGGTCCCCAAAATAGCAGACAGATACGGGATCATACCCTGAAGAGAGTCCCATCATACATCATCCAGGGTCGGCCAGAGGGGCGGGGGCACCATTATGTGTCCGGGATCTTCGTGCACGACACGGGTCCCAAAACATCGCGCGGCGTCTCCCCGCCCGCTCTGATATGGAAGAAATCAATTATTATGTTATTGCCAGCGCCATTTGGGGCGAGCGGTAGAATTCCTGTTTCTTGACCAACGCAAAAGCTACGCGTAACAGGCGGTTCAGCACTGCCCCGACGACCTCCTTTCCGTTGAGAGGATTAGCATGAGCAGGGCGTTCTCTCAGACGTTTGGCCCAACTCCGGAAATCAGCGTTATGTCTGAGCAGGGGTATGACCGCATTCCACACGCTATAGCGAAGAACAGGTCGACCCTTCTTACTCATGGGTGTTTCGCCCAGCCTCTTGCCTCCAGATTCTGATTCAATAGGATTGGCCCCGGCCATCTTGATCACCTGTTTTGCATTTTGGTATTGCTTGAGAGGCCCCGTTTCAGCAATGATGGCAGCTGTTGATAAGTAGTTGATGCCCGGTATGGAAAGCAGATATTTGCCCTCTTCTATGCTTTTCACAAGCCTTACCAACGATTTAACGAGTTGACTTATTTGCTCCTGGACGAGGGCGTAGCGGCTGGCGAGTAAGGATACCTCCTAACGCTACCCCATCGGAGCCAGGTTTGACGCCGATGGAGGTTTTGGCTGCTTTGTATAGAGCCGAGAGTTTCTTTATCATGAGACGCCCCTGTCTTCGCTCCCTTATACTGGCTATGAATGCTTCTTCCTTCATACTAGCGATGGTTGCCGGCGATGGGTAGGTTAAAAGGACCACGAATGCCGTGCAGCCGCATGGATCCTTGAAGACTTGGGCGTATTCTGGGAAAAGCCCATCTAACAGTCCCTTCATCAAATTCATAATCCTGCTTCTCTCCTTGACCAGCCGGAAATAAGTACTGTGAGTGCTACGAAGCTCCGCATATATT
>CAZPQB010000343.1:0-1522 GCA_964588605.1 uncultured Dehalococcoidaceae bacterium
TACTCATAATTCATTAATATGAATTAAATTATCTATACGTGCGTCAGAACTGATTTTCTTGACATAACATTATTTCCTGAGTAGGCTGATAGCAGGCTCTGGAGATATTATTAAAAAGTAAAAGAATACCAACAACATAGCCTGCGATTTATAGTTAATTGTACGTCAAAACAATTGAATAGATGTATACATTTCAGAGATGATTCTAGCAAAACGTGAATTATCAATATTCCAAATATTATAGGAGGGGACCTATGGAGTTCAAGGGGTATGATAAGAACTTCAGGTTGACAAACAAAGTAGCGATGGTTACAGGTGCAGCCAGGGGGATAGGGAAAGCGATTGTCCAGCTCTATGCAGAGAAGGGAGCAGACATCATTCTCGTTGATATCCTTGAGGAAGTCAGAGAGGTGGCCGCTTCCCTTTCTCAATACGGACGAAAAGGGTTCCCATTGGTTGCCGATATTATAAAAATAGAAAAGGTAAAGAAGATTGTCGAAGACAGTATTCGTGAGTTTGGGAAAATCGACATTCTGGTCAATAACGCCGGCATCGTGCTGCTTGATGATGCGGAGAACCTGCCGGATGGAGATTGGGACAGAACAATGGCCGTCAATCTGTCAGCGCCGTTTATCATGTCCAAGTACATCGGTAGGGAGATGATTAAACGAAAGGGTGGGAAAATCGTAAACATTGCCTCCCAAGCTGGCGTCATTGCGCTCGATAAGCACATTGCGTATTGCACAAGCAAGGCCGGTATTATTGGATTGACGAAAGTGCTCGCTCTGGAGTGGGCGGAGTTTAATATCAATGTTAATGCTATCTCACCTACGGTTGTTCTCACCGAACTCGGCAAGAAAGCATGGGCAGGTAAAGTTGGTGATGCGATGAAAAAAAAGATACCAGTAAGACGGTTTGGATACCCTGAGGAAATCGCAGCAGTGGCTCTGTTTCTGGCGAGTGATGCTGCGGATATGATCACGGGAGAAAATATCGTCATCGACGGCGGATACACCATCCAATAGGGGGAGCGTAAATATTTGCACTGTTACACGCTATGGAATTGCAAGCTTGTTGCGGTATTATTCCATAATGGGACAAATGGCGAAACATTTTCCGCAGTAAGTGAGTAATCTGATATTCATTTTTAAAAGCTGCTGCCAGGGAGCCACTGCCTTTTATATTTAAGAAATTCTTATTCCTTGGGCTACCCCCGGGGTATATGAATATCTCTATATCCCCGGTGCATTCCAGCATACCGTGACAGCCCCAGTGATACCTTTAACCGATAAGCGGGGCGTACTCAACAATTTTTTCACTGGTTCCGGGTTTATCACCGCCAGTGTAAACATCTGGTACGAATAGTAGGACGGAGGCATCTGATTGATGTGAACATTCTGTGTAATGAAGTTTCATCTCGCCTCGCTTATATAGATACCAGCCGATATCATGCTTTTTACTTCCAGCATGTGACGTTCAGGTTTCATGATATCCGGTGAACAGGCAAGACGATTCACAGCGC